>NZ_JBVJLW010000019.1:0-191166 GCF_055584525.1 Streptomyces sp. NPDC102514 | reverse complement strand
CACCCTCACCGGCCTCCACGTCTACGCAACCGCGCACGGCATCGCTCTCACGACAGAGACAAAACCACCGTGTTGATTCTTTACGAGCCCTAAGCACCAGCACTTCGACTTCCGGTTCCTCTTCCGTCTGCACACCGCCACCGAAGTGCCGGTCGTGCTGCAGGAGGAAGAGATCGGCGGCATCGAGTGGCATCCCGTGGACCGGGTGACCTCTCCAGCCCTGCGCAAGAAGCTGCTCAAGCTCCCGCTCCGGGCCGAACCGAAGACGGCCAACGCCTCGGCCCTGATCTACAACGACCGCGGCGAGTACCTGCTCCACCTGCGCGATTACTTCCCCGGCCAAATCTGGGAGCCGGGCATGTGGTCCCTGCTGGGCGGCGGCCGCGAGTCTCAGGACGCCACCCTGGAACACACCGTCCGGCGTGAACTGGCCGAGGAAGCCGGCCTCGACCTCGCCGACCTCACCCCGTTCGGCACCGAGCACACCACCGACGACGCCGGCGCGACCCTACCCATCGCCATCTACGCAGGCCGCTGGAACGGTGACCCGCGCGAACTCCATTTGACCGAAGGGGTGATGCTCGCCTGGTTCTCTCCCTCGGACCTTCACCGCCTCCGCATCGCGGACACCACTAGCGACCTCGTACGGCGCCACGCCACCAGCCTTCCGGCGACGCAGAGCGGACCTGAACCCGAGGAGGAAAGTCCGGCGTCACCGCATGGCACGGTCCCCAATATCATCGGCGTCCACCTCTATCTGGAGCGGCCCGACGGGACGGTGCTGCTCGGACTGCGCCACCCCAACTCCCCGTTCGCGCCGTCCACCTGGCACGTCCTGGCCGGGCACTGCGAACAGGAGAACGCCATTGCCTGCCTGATCAGGGAGGCACGCGAGGAAGCCGGCCTGCATATCGAGCGCAAGGACGTCGAACTCGTCCACGTCGTCCACCACATCGGCAAGCCCAGGAACCCGCCCCGTATGGGCCTGTTCTTTCGCGCCCGCGCCTGGAGCGGCGAGCCGGAACTGCGCGAGCCGGACAAGTGCACCCAGTGGAAGTTCTGGGACCCCACTGCCCTTCCCGACGATCTCGTCCCCTACACCCGACTGGCTATCGCGAAGATCCAGAACGGCGAGCTGTACAGCGAGACGGGCTGGCCCGCATGACCGGCACACCGACCAGCGCGCCCCGCCACGTGCCCGCTGTGACAGCGGTCGGGCGTCCCGACACCCGCCTCGTAGTGATCCGCGGAAACTCGGCGTCGGGTAAGTCGAGCGTGGCCCAGGGCCTGCGAGATCACTACGGCCGGGGTGTCGCGATCGTGGGCCAGGACGTGATCCGGCGAAATGTGCTGCGCGAGCACGACACCACGGGCGGCGCCAACATCGCCCTGCTGGGCAGGATCGCCCGTCACGCCCTGGACGCCGGCTTTCACGTCGTACTCGAAGGGATCCTCTACGCCGACCGCTACAGCCACATGATCACGTCGCTGGTCGGGGACCACAGCGGCGTCTCAGCCTGCTACTACCTCGACGTGCCTCTGGAAGTGACGCTGGCCCGGCACGCGTCGAAAGCGGACGCCGCGTACCTGGAGCAAGTCACCGAAAACCACCTCACCTCTTGGTACCGCGAGCTGGATCTGCTCCCCGGCGGTTTGGAGACCGTGGTCCCGGCCGACAGCACGCTGCAGGAGACCGTCGCCCGGATCGTGCGCGAATCCGATCTGACCGCCTCCGCCCCGCCACCGCAGTGCACGCCATCACAGGGAGATCCGATGAACCTGGTGTTGATGTCCGATCCGCAGGTCGCCGCGATCCCGGTGCGCGAGTGCGGAGAGTCGCTCGTCGACGTGCGCGACCACGACGTCCGCGTCGACACCCGAAAGCGAGACCCGGTGGGCGCGTTCGCCCACGTACGTGAAGGCGTCCTCACCCGGCTGAAGCACGCGCGCTCGCTCCTGCCCGCCGGTACCGACCTGCTGTTCATCGAGGGCTACCGGCCGCTGGCCCTCCAACAGCGCTACTTCACCGAGTACCGCGACGAGCTGGCCGCCGTCCACCCCGACTGGACGCCTGAGCAGCTGCACCAGGCCGCCAGCCGGTATGTGTCGCTGCCGGAGATCGCGCCTCACTCCGCGGGCGCGGCCGTGGACGTGACCCTCGTCGACCAGGACGGCCACGAACTCGACCTCGGAACCCGCGTCAACGCCTCCCCAGAGGAGAGCGACGGGGCGTGCTTCACGCACGCCCCGAACCTCAGCGACCAGGCACGCCACCGTCGCACGCTGCTGCTCGACGCGATGGAGGGCGCGGGTTTCACGAATTACGGAACCGAGTTCTGGCACTTCTCGGTGGCGGACCGGTACGCACTGATGCGGCAGGAGCCGCACGCGCGCTACGGACCGATCGAACTGCCGTAGCGCGTCGGCAGACTCGTCCGCTTCCTCGCCACCCACTCCGATCAGGACACGCAGGAGCGCGGCTACCGCCCGTGGTCGATCGAGACCCCACGACTGCGACGGACGGAAAGCATCGAACGGAGGAACGTATGCCTGACGACACCCAGCAGGCGATCCCAGCAGTCCCGGCCCTCACCCGGGAGACCGGCTCCGAAACGAAGCACAGTGGATTCCCCTCCCGGATGTGCAGACGCTCCGCCACTACACCTCTCACACCCCGGGCCGCCGCGCCGACACCGGCGGAGTGAGCGTGACATCCGCGAGATCGATATCGCCCCCCGCTATGACTTTGCCGAACAACCACACCAGCCGCGTCGCCCGCGCCACCCCCAGAGCTATGGCCGCCTCGGCCAACCAGTGTGTCCCGCCTGGGTCTCGCTGCGTCGTATCAAGGATGATGGCCATCAGGCACAGCCCTGAGATCACCAGCGTCGCGCTGAGGATGCTCATCCAATTCCGACGGAACTGCGGCCCCTGTACAGGATGAGTGCGTAGCGTGCGCATCCGTTGCCCAGTGGATGCGGCATACAGGGTGACGGCCGCAGTGATGAAGCTGCCGACAACGGCGGCGACGGTCGCCGTCGCGGTGTAGGCAGCGACCCTCTGTTCCCTGTCTGGCCAGGCCAGCACATCTCCGCCACCTACGATTTGCACAGCCGCAGCATGCACCCCGGTGATCGTCAGCGCGAGGATCCAGTCCACCGCCGGCCGTCCCACCCATCGCCGCCACAGCCAATCCAGCATGTCGGCCCCCAACTCCTGCACTGCTGCTTAGATTAGCGGCCGGTACTGACAGGCTTCCTGGAGCGCACGTTCATGCGTACGGGCCGCGGCGAAGATCGCGTCGACGGCGTAGTGCAGATCGACCGATCGGCCGTCGGTGAACGCGATCGGCACTTCGCACTGCGCCGTGATGCGGTGTGCCAGGAAGTCGAGCGGCTCGTACTCCAGGGACTGTCGGTGTGGGTCCCGGATGGCAACCTGGCCGCTGACCGAGCGCACCACGCCCGACTCGTCCATCCACTCATCGAGGTCGGGAATGAACTGCAGGACATCACTCCGCAGTTGGGTGGCAGCACGGTTCCTGCGGAGCTTGCTCAGCCGTCCCCCGCGCCTGGGAACCTTCAGCGAGAGCGTGATGGAAGTATCGGGATGGCGCTGCCCGAAACTCCGCAATGAGTCCGCGAGATCGCCTCGCGCGCTCAAGGCACTGACCGTGTCCGCCGGAGCGCCTTCGAGTTGCACGGTGAACTCCGACACCGCCTCGATGCGGTTGAGTTTCTCACGGGCTCGCGCGTGAATAACCGGCTTGAGTACGACCTCGCCGCAAGAGAGTCCGATCCCGTTCAGCCACTTGGTGATGGCGCTGACACGCGGCGCGGAGAAGCCGCCAGGCAGGGCGCCGATGATGTTTCCGTAGGACAGGAAGCAGAGCGTGGTCACATGGACGACGTCCGTGCCGGCCGCGAGCTGTAGGGCTTCAATGGTGCCGTTGCTGTGGTCGAGTTGGTGCGGTACCTCACCAGTGATCTTGGCGAGCTGGAGATGGTCGGCCCCGGTGGCCGTATCCACGATCCCGACCAGTTGGTCGTCCGCGCTGCGCACGATCCGCTCGTGCGGCTCCGAGACCGCGACACGGTCAAGGAAGCCTCGCCAGGGCTGGGGCTCCATGCGGGGCTGACCGTCTTTGGCTTCGACGACCTCGAAGAAATACACGGTCCGTTGGCGTACCGCCCCGGCCATATCCGCCTCCCCGCTGCGGTTCATTGAATGACACACGAGCGTAGGCGGACGCGCCGTGACGCATGCCATACCGGCCACGGAATGGCCTGATCGCGACAATCTCCATCCAGTTCATCTCGAAACCGCCCCAACTTGGCATCTGGCCCCTGCGGCGCCTCCTCCCACCTGGCACGATGTCCCCCTCATTTATCTGACGATATGAACACGTCGCGATTCACCACATCCCATCACGCTCCTCACGGATCACATCGATAGGCGGGTGGATCGGGCAGATGAAAGGTGCGGTGAACGACGGTGGCGGCAGCAGCCAGCCAGGCGACCCCCAGGCCCGGTCCACCTCAGGTGAAACGCTGGTATCAGACGCGGCCGTCACCGTTCCCTTGGGAGCAGGCGGCCCTCGATCACATCAGACAGCGGATGCCGGTCACCGCCCCGCACTACGCCTGGGCAACCTTCTCCTTCACCGCCATGAGCGGCCGTATCAATGAGTGCGATCTCCTCATCGCCATGCCTCGCGGCCTGTACCTGGTCGAGCTGAAGGGACACCCGGGCCGGGTGGTCAACAGCGGCGACACCTGGAGCTTCCACGCGCCCGACGGCCGGATCCGGACGATCCGCAATCCGTTACACCTCACAGACTTGAAGTCCAAGGAACTCAAGTCCCGCCTCCAGGAGGCCGCCCGCGAGATCTGTCCGGGAGAACGGATCCCGCGCATCGACCCGGCCGTCTTCCTCTCCGACCCGCTGCTCACCAGCGAGCTGGACACGGTGCAGCGCACTCATGTGTACGGGCGTGACGACTCCAAGACGGGGCTGCCCGGCATCTGGGACGACTTCCTGAATCTCCCGCCGGAGCGCGAGAACTGGCGATTAACCGAGAACTTCGCCCGGCACATCCCCGCCTTGATGAAGAAGATCGGAGTGCGAGCCTCCACGGCCCACCTCGACTTCGGCGACGGCTGGAAGCTCTCCTCCCGTCCCCTGGACGCGGGCCCCACCTGGGAGGACCGGCTCGCGGAACGCAAGGAGATGATCCACGAGGAGGGCCGGGTCCGGGTCTACCTCGTCGAGCAGTTGGCGAGCGAGGAGCAGCGCCGCTCCGCCACCCGGGCCGCAGAACGCGAGTACCAGGTGCTCCAGGGCATCGCTCACCGCGGCATCGCCCAGGCCGTCGCCTTGCGCCAGCACCAGGGCGGTCCGGCGATCCTGTTCCGCCACCGTGAGAGCGATCTCCGTCTGGACAACTACCTTGCTGTGTACGGCGCGAAGCTGACCGACGCGGTACGCCGCGACATGGTCCGCCAGCTCGCCGAGGCCGTCCGCTACGCCCACCGCCGCTCGCTCTACCACCGCGCGCTAGCTGCCCGCTCGGTGTACGTCAGTGCGCGGGAGAACGGCAGAAACCCCGTGCTGCAGATCATCGACTGGCAGGCGTCCGCACGCGACTTCGACACCACCTCGCTGCGCTCGCTCGGCGAGTCCTCCTTCACCGGGGAGCACATCGAGGACGCTGCCCAGTGCTACCTCGCACCCGAGACCGATGCCGACTTCCCCGACCCCGTGGACCTTGACGTCTTCGGCCTCGGAGCGGTCGCCCACCACATCCTGACGGGAATGCCGCCCGCCGAAACCCGCACCGCGCTCAAGGAACGACTCCAAGCCGACGGCGGACTGCACCTCTACGCGGTCAGCGACGCCGTCGACTCCGACCTCGACGAATTGGTGTACGCCGCCACCCGGGCCTCGGTCGACGAACGTCTCGACTCCGCAGACGCCTTCCTCGCCCGGCTCGACGAAGCCGAGCAGGCCCGTGCCGCCCAGGCAATCGCCGTGGAGGCCGACCCTCTTGACGCCACACCCGGACAGGCCGTCGACGGCGACTGGACGGTGGAGCGGGTGCTCGGAACGGGCTCCACCGCGCGCGCCCTGTACGTGAGCCGCGTCAGCGAGGACGAACGTGGGCGGAGAGTGGACGAGGAACGGGTCCTCAAGGTCGCTCTGGACGCGGAGAAGAACGAGCGTCTGGCCTCCGAGGCTGCAGCCCTGCAACAAATCAGCAGCGGCCGCATCGTCAAACTGTACGAGGGTCCGCGCACCCTCGCCGGCCGAACCGTACTGGCCCTGGAATACGCCGGCCCCGAGACGCTGGGCCAGCGGCTACGCAGTCACGGGCCGCTGGGCTACGAGGAGTTGGCGACCTGTGGCGAGGACCTCTTCATGGCGCTGGACGACTTGGCCGCCAGGGGCATGCGCCACCGCGACCTCAAACCCGACAACCTCGGGATCAAGGTCAGGGAGGACGGCGAGCAGCAGCTGATGCTGTTCGACTTCTCTCTTGCGGCCGTCTCCGATCGGGACATCAAGGCGGGCACCCGCGGCTACCTCGACCCTTTCCTGGGTGACGCACGGCGGCCTGTGTACGACGACTACGCGGAGCGGTACGCGGCCGCCGTCGTCCTGCACGAGCTGGCTGCCGCCGAGCGGCCCACGTGGGGCAATGGCACCGACGACCCACTGACCGCCATGAAGGACGAAACCCCACTCCTCGCCTCCGATGCCTTCGTAGCCGTACTGCGTCCGGGGCTTGAGACGTTCTTCGAGCGGGCGCTGCACCGAGACGTCAACCGCCGCTTCGAATCACTGCGGCAGATGCGGGACGCCTGGCGGGCGATCTTCAACGACGCAGACCGCACCCAGCCGCCTCCGACCACGGACACCGTGTCGCTCCTGGGGGTCAGCGGGCTGCCTGAGGGGTTGTCCGAGGACGACATCCGCGATCTGTACGCGGACAGGGCGAAGCTCTCCACCACACTCAGGGACGCGGGGCTGACCGAGCGGGCGGCGGCGGTGGCCGAGGAACTCGGCGCAGTGACGGTCGGCGAGCTGCTCGACGTGCCGCTGCCCCGCTTCCGCAACAAACGCGGGATCGGCGCGGTCGTGAAGAAGGAGCTCAACCGGCGGCACCGACAGTGGACGGCGGCTCTCCGTCCGAGGAAGTCCAAGGCCGTGACTGCCATGCCGGTACAGCCGGTTGAGGCTCTCGGGCCGGTCACGGACAACAAGCTCGGCGCGCAGTACGAGGCCCGGCAGAACGTGGAGCAACTCGCGGCCCTCCTCAACCCGGAGCCGACAGGCCGCAAGGACAACAAGCGACCGCAAGTGGTCGCGGCTTGGCTTGGGCTCGACGGCAACTCGGAAATCGGAACCTGGCCGACCAACCGGCAGGTCGCGGAGGCGGTCAAAGCCTCTGAGTACACGGTCTCCAAGCACCTCGGCTCGACCATCGGCGACTGGGCCGAGGCAAGCTGGATGGACATCCTGTGCGGTGAACTGGTCGACGCTGTTCGGGACGCCGGCCGCGTGATGACCGCTCGCGAACTGGCCCGGGTACTCGCCGCCAGTCATGGCTCGGAGAGCACGACCAGCGAGGGCACGGAGGCCGCCGCGCTCGCCGTTGTACGGGCGGCAGTCGCCGCCGAGACGCTGCTCACCGGTCGCGACGAGGAGCACGAGCCCCGAATCGCTCAGTTTCGGCGCCGGGGGCGGCTGATCGTCGCCCTGGAGTCGCTGGACGGCACCGACGACCCGACACCGGGTGAACTCGCCGCGTACGCCATAGCGTTGGGCGACGCGGCCGAGAAGATCGCCATCAGCGATCCCCTTCCCGACCGGAGTGCGGCGCTGCGTGACCTGCGTGCCGTGGGCACGCCCGAGGGCATGGACCCGCTGTCCGACGCCCGGTTGGTCACACTCGCCGCGGCGACGTCGATGAAGGCAGCCGCTTCCCCACGCCTTGAGGTGTACCCCAAGTCGCTGGAGCTGTGGCGGGCCCTGCAGATCTCTCAGGCCGCGGCGGGTGTACGCCGCGAGGTCGGCATCAGCCTGGACGGGCTACTGGCCCGGCTGCGTTCACGCTTCCCCGAGATGGCGCTCGGCAAGCCCACGTATGTCGAGGTCGAGGACGCGCTGAAGAAGGCCGGCTTCCCGCTGACATACGAGACGGCCGAGCAGCGTTTCAAGCCGCCGATGCCGGTTGCCCCGGTGGGCGGCGGCAGCAGCTGGCTGTACTCGTCCACGGGCACGGTGACGGCGTCCTCCCGCACACAGACGGCGAGGGCGGGGGCCGGGCGGGATCCGGTGGCCCTGCTCACCTCGAAACTCAACTCCGCGGTACGGGAAGGCGGCTTTCTCGCACTGAACGTGGCGGTCAAGCGGATGCGGGGCGAGAACGGATCGGTGCCGGAGGCGATCTCGAGTGCGTTCCCGGTGGTGTCGGTGAATCTGGCGCGGGTCTTCCTGGAGGAGTTCCGGGCGCTGGCCGCCAAGCACGGCACGGACTGGTCCAAGGTGCTGGGCGCGGACACCCGGTACACCAGGAGCGGCGAACTGCCGGGCGGGCTTCGGTCGTTCGTAGTGCGGGTATGGCCCCGGGTCGCAGAGCGACTGGAGGAGGTGCCCGAGCGGGAGCCGCGGACGGTGCTGTTCATTCACGCGGCTGGGCTACTGGCCCACTACTACGAGGCGGGCGGGCACGAGCTGCTAGTGGGGCTCCAGCGGGAGGCCCGCAAACCGGGCGGCCGACCGCACGGCCTGTGGCTGCTCACCCCCTCGCACAACGCGCACGGCGCACCGGAGCTGGACGGACTCACGGTGGAGGTGACCGGCGGCGACGCGGAACGCGTGGTGCTGACCGAGGACTTCCTCAAGAACTTGGCTGCATTACAGGGGGGAATGACACAGTGAGCACGCGCGGCAGCGGCAAGGACCACTTACTGAAGGACCTTCGCAAGCAGGTCTCGGTCCTGGAGGACGACTTACGGGCGCGCAGCGACTCGGTGGAGGTGTACCGGGAGCAGTTGGGTGCCGAGTACGGGAGAGCCTACGAGGCCAAGCGTACGGCGGCCACGTACGAGGCGTGGCGGGACGAGCGGGTCACGCAGGTGGCGGCAGCGTGGGTGCTGGGGTGCGTCTTCGTACGATTCTGCGAGGACAACGGCCTCATCGCCCGGCCGTGGTTAGCAGGCATCGGCGAACGCCTCAAGGACGCTGAGGACCACGACGCGGCGTTCTTCGCCGTGAACCCGGAGAAGAACGACCGCGACTGGATCGTCGCAGCATTCGATCACCTGGCGGGGACCAATCCGACGGTCGCAGGCCTCTTCGACCGTGCGCACAACCCGCTGTGGGAGATCGAGCCGTCGTACGAGGCGGCGACGGGGCTGTTGAAGTTCTGGCGGCGGGTGGGAGCGGACGGAGAGATCGTGCACTCCTTCGTAGACCCGACCCTGAACACGCGCTTCCTGGGCGACCTGTACCAGGACCTGAGCGAACACGCCCGGAAGACCTACGCGCTGCTCCAGACCCCGGTGTTCGTGGAGGAGTTCATCCTCGATCTGACGCTGGAACCGGCGGTGGCGGAGTTCGGCCTTGAGCATGTTGTGGAGATACATGACGGGCACGGCAGCGTACGCGAACTCCCGGCTGGCCTAAGGATGATCGATCCGGCGTGCGGATCTGGGCACTTCCTGTTGGGGATGTTCAAGCGGCTACTGGAGAAGTGGCGGGACGCGGACAAAGTAGCGGATGACTGGACCCTGATCCGACGTGCGCTGGCTTCGGTCCACGGCTGCGATAAGAACCCATTCGCGGTGGCAATCGCACGGTTCCGGCTACTCGTGGCGGTGTTGAAGGCGGCAGGCAAGAAACGGCTGGATGCGCTGGGTGAGTTCCCAATCAACGTCGCGGTGGCCGACTCACTGCTACACGGACGCGGCGCTCCGAAACGGGAGAGCGAGGACCTGTTCTCCTCGCAGGAGGTCTTCCACTACCGCACCGAAGACATCGAGCACTACGCGCAACGGTGCGATCTACTGACGCGGGACTCATACCACGTGGTTGTGGGAAACCCGCCGTACATCACGGTCAAGGACAAGCAGGAGAACCTCAACTACCGGGTGTACGAGTCCTGCTCAGGCACATATGCACTGTCGGTGCCGTTCGCCGAACGGCTGTTCCAGCTGGCAGTGCGGACGTCGGGATCAGAGCGGGATGCGGGGTACGTCGGGCAGATCACGGCGAACTCCTTCATGAAACGGGAGTTCGGCAAGAAGCTGATCGAGGCGTTCTTCCGGCTCGAAGTCCACCTTACGCATGTCATCGACACGTCAGGGGCTTATATCCCGGGACACGGCACGCCGACGGTGATTCTGGTGGGGCGGAACCATGTGACGCGGCCGGGGGAGCCGGTTCGGACGGTGCTGGGGGTGAGGGGAGAGCCCACACAGCCTGAGGTTGCTGCCGAGGGTCGCGTATGGACGGCGATCACCAAACAAATTGGCAATCCTGGCAGCGAATCGGACTGGGTGGGCGTGGTTGATCTACCCCGATTGGAGCTTGCCGACTTTCCGTGGAGCTTGAGTGGTGGTGGCTCTGCCACGCTGCTATCCCTCCTGGAAAGCCGACCTTCAAAACTCGGCCCACAAGTTGCGGCAGTAGGCAGAACTACGCACACCGGGTCGGATCTCGCCTTCTATCTACCGCAACAGGCGACTAGCACTCTCGGGCTAAGGAACAGCAGCGTCCCGGTGGTCGCAGGTGAGCATATTCGCGACTTCAACGTCTCAACTCCGAATTGGACGCTCTTCCCTTACGATGCGGACGGTAAGCCCCGCGACCTCACATACCGCGAGTATCGCTATGTCTGGCCGAATCGAACTTCTCTACGTGAGCGTCTGGACTTCGGCGAGACACCGGAAGAACGCGGGTTGCGCTGGTTCGATCACAGCATGTTCTTCGCCAAACGCTATAGATCACCAATGTCGCTTGGATTCCCCTTCGTCTCAACCCACAACCACTTCACGCTGGATCGTGGTGGAAAGGTCTTCAACCGAACCGGCCCAGCCATCAAACTGCCGGAGGAGGCGAGTGAGGACGAGCACTTGGTGTTACTCGGGCTGCTCAACTCGTCGACGACATGCTTCTGGCTCAAGCAGGTCAGCCAGTCCAAGGGCAACGGCGGCATCGGCGGGGGCATCTCTGACGAGCTCTGGGAGCATCGGTTCGAGTTCACCGGCACCAAGCTCCAAGAGTTACCCCTCCCAACCCAGCTCCCACTCCCTCTCGGCCGCTCCCTCGACGCCCTCGCCCAGGAGCTCGCCACCCACGAACCTACCGCCATCTGCGCCACCAACGAGCTGCCCACCCGCGCCCGTCTCGACGCCGCCCACGACGCCTGGACCCGTACCCGCCAGCGCATGATCGCGCTCCAGGAGGAACTCGACTGGGAGGTCTACCACTCCTACAGCCTCCTCACCGACGCCGAGAAGGCTCGCCTCACCACTCCCTCCCCCACACCCACCACCATCCCCCAAGTCCAGCTCGGGGAACGGGCATTCGAGATCATCCTCGCGCGCAAGCAAGCCGCCGAAGAATTAAAGACCGCATGGTTCGAGCGGCACCGGTCCACCCCCGTCACCGAGATCCCATCCCACTGGCCCGACTGGTACCAGGCCATTGTGCAGGCTCGCATCGACACCATCTCCGCCCGCCGCGACCTCGCCCTCATCGAACGCCCCGAGTGCAAGCGGCGCTGGGCCACCGACCCCTGGGAGAAGCGCGAGAAGGCCGCGCTCCGCACCTGGTTACTCGACCGCTGTGAGGACAAGTCCCTCTGGTTCCACGTCCTCAACGGCTTCGTGCAGCCCCGTACTCTCACCATCGCTCAGCTCGCCGACGAACTCGAAAAGCTGCCCAATGCGAAAGCGATTCTCCACACGGCCCACCTCTACGCCACCCACCTCGGCAAACCGAACCTCTCCCTCACTCAGGTTCTTACGGACGTGATCGACGCCGAGCACGTCCCCTACCTCGCCGCGTACCGCTACAAGGACACCGGCCTGCGCAAGCGTGCGCAGTGGGAAGCCGTATGGGAGCAGCAACGCGAGGAGGACCGTACCGGGGAGCGGCTCGACATCCCCGTACCGCCGAAGTACACCTCCGCGGACTTCGCCAAGCAGTCCTACTGGTCGAACCGCGGAAAACTCGACGTTCCCAAGGAGCGTTTCGTCTCCTACCCGGACGCGAACCCCGACTCCGACCCGACCCTCCTCCTCGGCTGGGCGGGCTGGGATCAACGCGACCAGGCGACCGCTCTGCTGAACATCGTCAGCGAACGCCGCAAGCAGCAGGACTGGCCGGCCGAGCGGCTCGTGCCGCTGCTCTCCGGTATCGCGGAGCTTATGCCGTGGCTGCGGCAATGGTTCGGGGAAGTCGACGAGGAGTGGGGCGAGGAGTCGGCCGCCGAGGAGTTCCAGAGCTTCCTGGACGGGGAGTTGGCGAGCGCACAACTCACCCCGAGGGCGCTCAGCGACTGGCGTCCGGTGAAGAAGGTCCGAGCGCGTAAGACGACAGCCATGGCAGCACAGACGCAGACAACGGGCACGACGAAGTTGGTGGAAAACGATGAGTAGCAGCGGCGGCGAGCTCTACCTCCGGGACGTATTGGACCTGTCCGAGGTGGTCCGTGCCGGGTCGTTCAAGATCGAGCTGTCCGGTGGCTTCGACGAGACCGCCAAGCGCGTCGGCGAGTATGTGGTCACTCCGCAGCTGGAACAGGCACTGCGTCGTGCGCTGAAGATCGTCGAGGCATCCGTACGGGCGGGGACGTCCGACGCCGCCTATCTGCACGGCTCCTTCGGTTCCGGCAAGAGCCACTTCATGACCGTGCTGCACGCGATCCTCTCGAACGACCCGGCTGCTCGCGCCAAACCCACGCTCCAGCCGATCATCGCGGATCACGACGCATGGCTACGGAACCGGAAGTTCCTGATGGTGCCGTTCCACCTGGTCGGCGCGACCGATCTCGACTCGGCGATCCTCGGCGGCTACGTCCGTACAGTCCGGCAGTTACACCCGGACGCACCGGTGCCGCCGGTCTACCGTACTGACGCGATGTTCGACGACGCCCGCCGCCAGCGGGAGTTCTTCGCCGACGACGAGCAGTTCGTCCGCTGGCTCGGCAATCCCGCGCTGCCCAAGGAGGAGAAGACACCCGCCCAGCAGACCCCAGCGGCCGAGGACGAGGAAGACCTGGTCGACCTCGACGTCAAGGAGGCCCCGGAGACCTGGTCCCCAGTTCTCCTCGACCAGGCCCTTGCCGCCTCCCCCGATCCGAAAGTCCGCGAGTGGCTGGCGTCCGCGCTGCTGTCCGGTCCGTACTCCTCGTACTCCCGTGGCGCTCTCGGTGCGAAGAACGCTTTCCTCCCGCTGGAGAACGGCCTGGACATCATCAGTCGGCATGCCAAGTCCCTCGGCTACGACGGTCTCGTCCTCTTCCTCGACGAGCTGATCCTCTGGCTCCAGGCTCACCTGCGTGAGCGGACCTTCGTCAATGACGAGGTCAACAAGCTGGTCAAGCTGATCGAGTCGGGCACGGGCGGCCGCGCGCTGCCGGTCATCTCCTTCATATCCCGCCAGCGCGACCTGTCCGAGCTGATCGGTTCGGACGCCGTCGGCGCCGAGGCCAAGAACCTTGAACAGCAGGTCAAGTACCTGGCAGGGCGCATCGACCCGATCAGTCTGGAGGACCGCAACCTCCCCGAGATCATCAAGGAGCGGGTCCTCAAGCCCAAGGACGACGCCGCGAAAGCCGCCCTCGAAGCGGCCTTCGCCCGGATCGAGACCTCGAACCAGTCGGTACGTGACGTACTCCTCGACGCCAACGGCGTCACCCACGCCGACTGGAAGGACTTCAAGGCGCTCTACCCCGTCTCGCCCGTCCTCCTCAACGTCCTGGTCGCGCTCTCCGGCGCACTCCAGCGCGAGCGCACCGGTCTCAAGCTGCTCCAGCAGATGCTCTACCAACGGCGCGAGGACATGAAGGTCGGCGAGCTGATCCCGCTGGGCGACCTGTGGGACGTACTGGCCGAGGGAATGGGCGAGGCGTTCACCGACCGGCTGCGCAGTGAGGCCGAGGCGGCGACGCGCTTCCACGGCAAGGTGAAGGACCACCTGCTGGAGAAGTACGGGTCTGCCGAAGACACCAAGTACAAGGCCGACGAACGCTTCCTCAAGACGATGCTGCTCGCCTACCTCGCACCCGAAGTGCCGGCTCTCGCCCGGTTGACCGGGCCGCGGCTGAACGCGCTGAACCACGGGTCGATCCGCTCGCGCACCGGCCAGGAGGACCGGATCGTGGTCAGGCGGATGCAGGAGCTCCAGGCGCAGTTCCCGGGAGAGCTGCGCAGCGACGGCCATGACTTGGACCCGGTGTTCACGCTGCATCTGTCTGATCTGGATGTGGAGCCGATCCTGGACAGCGTCGGCGAGAAGGACACCCTCGGGGCACGCAAGCGGTGGGTGCAGGAGTGGCTGTGGCGGGAGTTGAAGATCGCCGACAACGGCACGCTCGTCGCCGACCGTGAGATCGTCTGGCACGGAACGCGCCGGACCGCGGAGTTCGTCTTCGAGAACGTACGCGATCCTCAGATCCTGCCCGACGCGCAGTTCGAACCGTCCACTCCTGACCGGATCCGCTTGGTCATCGACTACCCCTTCGACGAGGACGAGAAGGGCACACCCAGCGCGGACGAAAACCGGGTCTACCGCCTGCAGCGGGAGAAGCCGGACGCGGCGACCGTCATCTGGCTGCCGTCCTTCGTCTCCAGCCAGCGGGGCACCCAGCTCGGCCGCCTACTGAAGATCAACTACCTCCTCGATCGTGACCGCTTGAAGGACTTCGCGACTCATCTCGGCTCTGACGACCAGGTACGGGTGCGGCATCAGCTGGAGGCGCAGCGCGAAACGCTCGTCGCACAGCTGGGGCAGGTGCTGCATCAGGCATACGGGATCGCCAGGGCCAACGAGAGTGACCTGGGCGCCCAGGTCACCGAGGGCAAGCACGTCCATGCGCTGTACGCCGGGCACAGTCCGCAGCTCCAAGGCGGAGGGGCCTTCGAGTACAACCTGCTGAAGCTCGCCGACGGTCTGCTGGACGCGATGTATCCCAAGCATCCGAACTTCGACCGTCAGGAAAGCCGCAAGCCGGTCACCGCCGCGAAGTTCAAGATGGCGTACGGCTGGATCACAAAGGCCATGGACGACAGCTCGCGCCGAGTCGTCGTCGACAGCCGAGACCTCGGCGATGTGGCACGCATCGTGCATCCGCTGGAACTCGGCGAGGTACACGACGGGCCCCTTAACGTCTCCACGGACTGGCGCCGTCACATCGACCAGCAGGCGGGCAAGCACGGCGCGAAGGGCGACTTCAGGGCAGAGGACATCCGCACCTGGATCACCGAACTGGGCTGGACGGGGCTGGACAGACTGGTCTCCAATCTGGTGATCGCGACCTACGCCCTGCTCGCGGACCGTTCCTGGGTCTACAACGGCAAAGCCGAAAAGGCGCCTGCGCTGGACCAGATAGGCCCTGGCTGGGCGCTACGGGCACAGGAACGGCCCA
Source organism: Streptomyces sp. NPDC102514 (assembly GCF_055584525.1). Classification (NCBI taxonomy): domain Bacteria; kingdom Bacillati; phylum Actinomycetota; class Actinomycetes; order Kitasatosporales; family Streptomycetaceae; genus Streptomyces; species Streptomyces sp. NPDC102514. Next base: position 175,508 of record NZ_JBVJLW010000019.1, on the reverse strand, counting down.
GCGAGGAGGAGTACACCAGGGCGCACGAGCGAGCCGCAGCACTGTTCGGCACGAGCGTGCCGACGGTGCTATACACCCGGAACGTCAACGCGCTCGCGGCAGATGTCCGCACCAAGGCGGAGGCCCGCGAGAATGCCGTCAACGGGCTGCGGCGGGCTCTGGCACGCTACCGCTCCGCCCTCGGCATCACCGGCGAGGCGCCGACCGCACGCGAGCAGTCGGTTCGGGACGCGGCCGACCTCCTCGCCCGGATCAAGCAGACTCCGGAGGCGACACCGCTCACCCGGGACCTGGCAACTGCGACGTATGTGAGCACGTACTTCGAACTGGGCAAGGTGATCTCCTCGGCCCAGGAGGTGCTGAACGCACTGGAGAGCACCGACTGGGAACTGATCGACAGCGTACGGAAGTACACCGACCGCGGGGACGGCCTCGCCGACCGGTCCGAGCGACTGCTCGCGGAGATCGCGGACGCCGCATCGAGGAACGAGTACGACACCAGCTTGAAGCCGGTCCTCAACGGGGCCCGCGGTCAAGCGGTGGCTCTGATAAGCGAGGCGGCCCGGCTAAGCACCGTCGCGCCTGTGTCGCCTCCGCCCCCACCGACCGTCACGCCCGAGGTGAACTCCCCCAGGTCCAGTACTGGTCACAGCGGTGTCAGCCCGACCACGGACGACCAGCCACCACTACCCTCCCCGCCGACCACTGCAGCGACGGCCTCTCGTCGCTCGCGGCGGGTGAAGGCCGCGGAGGGCGGGCGTGTGCAGGAACACGCACTCAACCGGGCGCTCACCGACGTACAAGACGAGATTCGCGACTACGCCGCCGCCCATCCGGACGTCGAGATCGAGATCAAATGGCAGGTGGTGCAGGCCGGTGAGGGTGACGGCTTGAGTCGACCGGAAGGTGATCACTGATGGGAGCCCTCGTGCCCGAACTCGACCAGCGGGTCATCACCGGGCTGCTCACCACCCGACTGGCCCGCACCAAGGGCCGGCGGCTGCTGCTGGTGCACGGGAAGTACGCGGCGAATGGGCCCGAAGAGTTCAGCATGCCGACCGGCGACGGGAGACGGCGCAAGGTTCGGGTCGCCCATGCCACCTCGGTACTCGGACTTACCGACGCTTGGCAGGCCCATCTGGCTACCAAGAACGTGGACTTGCTGGTGGTCACCACGGATGTGCCGGGGGAACGGATCAGTCTCGATCTGCTGGGTGAGATGGTGCGCTCGCAGATCATCGCTGTAGACGAGGCCGATATCGTCAAGCAGCTCTTCGGCGCCTCCGACCTCGACCCGCGCATGCGGCGAGATCCATGGCTGTGGCTGCCGGCCGCGCTGATCGACGCCGAGCCTGATGCGACGCGGGGCGGCTGGCCGCAGCACGGTGCCGTGCTCACCCTGGACGCGGCGATGCGTGCGTTGGTCGGAGTGCGGCTCGGGCTTGAGGGCCTCTTCGAGGGCGGGGCGTCGGTGGACGTCGACGCCCTGCTGGCCTGGTCCCGTACGCCGGGCGGTCCCGAGCGCCTCGCCAAGCTGTCGGAGGCCGAACGCCGAGGCATCACCGAATGGCTGGCGCAGAGTGCGGGCGAGGCTGCGCCTGTGCTCCTGCGGCTCGCACTCCAGGGGCGGGGGGCCGAGGCCACCGCGCTGGGTGTGCTGGCGTCCGTCGTGACCGGGGACGCGGCATCGGCCGACGCGGCCGTCGCACTTGGCTCGGTGTTCGGGCGGGGATCCCGTCCCTCCGAACTCCGGGCCTATGCACGGGCGGTGGAAGGCACCCTGACCCGCTGGATCGGCGAGGCATCGGGCCGGGGACCACAGAGCGAGGAGGCCCTGCAGCGGGTTGTCGATGTGCTGCACCAGGCGGACCGGCTGGCAGACGACGCCCATCTGACCGCCGCACTGGCCAGCAACCCCTTCCTGCCATCCGGTTTCCAGGCACGGCTGCACGGGCTGGCCGACGCCCTGCCCAAAGGGCCGCAGGCGGCTCAAGCCGCCTGGGAACATGTGGCGGAGCATCGACTCGCCGCCGTCCTCTACCCGAAGCAGGTCGAGCTCGCGGGCATGGCGGTGCGGCTGCGGCGCTGGCTGGACACGCCGGAACCGGTCATGTCCTCGGTCGGTCAGGCTGTGCGTACGCATGTGGCCGACTGGGGGTGGGCGGACCGGGCACTCGCGCAGCTGTGGGCAGGCGGCGGAGAGGCCGAGCCCGCGCTGGCGCTGGTGTATCGCACGGTGCACGACGCGGTGCGACGGCGGCGGGCGCTGCTCGACGAGGCTTTCGCGGCTCGACTAGGACCGTGGGTCGAGCGCGCCACCACCGCGCAGTCCGGTGGGGCGCTGCTCGTGGAGGATGTCCTGCGGACGATCGCACTCCCGCTGGCGAAGGTGCGGCCGCCGCTGGTGATCGTCCTGGACGGGATGAGCAGCGCGGTCGCGGCCCAGCTCGGCGAGGAGCTGACCGGCGCGGGGAGGTGGAGTGAACTGTCCGGCGAGGGACGACGGTCCGCTGCCGTCGCTGTGGTCCCTTCGGTCACGGCGATCAGCCGGGCGACCTTGCTGTGTGGACGGCCGTCTGCGGGCGGTCAGAGCGTGGAGAGGGAGGGGTTCGCTGCCTTCTGGAAACAGCACCGGCACACGGCGGTCCTCTTCCACAAGGACGAAATCCCTGGACCGGCCGGGCAGTTGCTCGACCCGCGGCTGGTCGCAGCGATCGCCTCGGACTACGTGGTCGGCGTCGTACTGAACACGATCAGCGAGAGTCTCGATCACGGGCAGCGGGGCGCGCTCGCCGACTGGCCGGTGAGCCGGGTGAAGTACCTCACCGAGCTCCTCAACTCCGCTCGTGGGCAAGGTCGTCCGGTGGTACTGGTGTCCGGCCACGGGCATGTGCTGGACCGAACAGGAACCGAGGCCACGCCGTCCACCGCCGAGGGCGTGGAGTCGGCCCGCTGGCGTACGGGGCCGGAAGTCGGTGAAGGCGAGGTCTCGCTTTCCGGGCCCCGGGTGCTGGAGAACGGCGGCCGGGTCACCGTGCCCTGGTCGGAGGAGATCCGCTACACCCCGCGCAAGTCCGGGTACCACGGCGGTGTTGCGCTCGCCGAGATGACGGTGCCGGTGCTGGTCCTGGCACCGTCGGCAGAGCTGGCACCCGCGGAGTGGAGCGAGCTGCCACGCGAAACCGTACAGCCGTCGTGGTGGGAGGCGGAAGCCACATCCCTACCGGTGCCCATCCCTGTCAAGCCGGCGAAGAGGGCAGCGAAGGTCAAACCGAAGCCACGACCGCAGGAAGGTGAGCTCTTCGCCGACGATGCGGTCGAGGTGCCCGCCGCCACCCCACCGGCGGAGCCGGCGGTGCTCACGCTCGGTCAGCAGATCCTCGACACCACGGTCTACAAGCATCAGCGCAAGTTCGTCCGCAAGCCGCCGGAGCACAAGGTGGTGGCCGCCGTCATCGACGCGCTCGACCACGCGGGCGGCACGCTCTCGCTCGCGGCGGTCGCCGCGGCCGCCCTCGGTTCGGGTGGCCGTACGAACACCCGAACCGAGGGCCTTGTGACCGTGCTGACCCGGCTGTTGAACATCGAGGGCTACGAGGTCATCAGTCTGATCGACTCCCGGACCAGGGTCCGGCTCAATCGTGAGACGCTGCGTGAGCAGTTCGAGCTGTCCCAGGAGAGCATGTGAGCGTCGCATCCGTCAGCGCGGCCCGCCGCCGCGAGGTCATCGACGCGTTGCGGCGCGGGACCGTGCCGCAGTCGGGACTCGACCTGTTCGCGGTCGGTCTGGACCGTTTCACGCCCGCGTTGGACGAGCGGATCTCCACGATCGCATCGGGCGGCGCGTCCTTTCACGCGATCCGTGGAGAGTACGGGTCCGGCAAGACGTTCTTCGCACGCTGGCTCGCAGAACGGGCCAAGCGGTCCGGGCTGGCCACCGCCGAGATTCAGATCTCGGAGACGGAAACCCCGCTGCACAAGCTGGAGACCGTCTACCGCCGGCTCACCGAGCGGCTGACCACCGCGACCGAACCGGCCAGTGCGCTGCGCTCGGTGGTCGACGGATGGTTCTACACCCTTGAGCAAGAGGTGGACGAGGCGCATCCCGAACTCGCCGGGGACAACGCGGCGTTGGAGGAGGCGGTCGAGGACCTGCTGGAGGAACGACTGCGCGCGGTCGCCCGGACCACGCCGGCGTTCTCTGCGGCTTTGCGCGGTTACCGCAAGGCCACGCTTGCCGGGGATTCGGCGGCCGCCGAGGCTGTAATCGCCTGGCTTGGCGGCCAGAAGGCGGTGGCCGCCTCCGCACGACGAACCGCAGGAGTACGCGGAGACCTGGACCACTTCGCGGCGCTCGGCTTCCTCCAGGGTCTGCTCACCGTACTGAAGGACTGTGGGCATCCCGGGCTCCTGGTGGTCCTGGACGAGATCGAGACCTTGCAGCGGGTGCGAGGCGACGTACGTGAGAAGGGGCTGAACGCACTGCGTCAGCTCCTCGACGAGATCGACGCGGGCCGCTTTCCCGGACTCTTCCTGGTGATCACCGGAACCCCCGCCTTCTACGATGGACAGCAGGGCATACAGCGACTCCCACCGCTCGCCCAACGGCTGGCGACCGACTTCTCGACCGATCCGCGCTTCGACTCACCGCGGGCGGTCCAACTGCGCCTGACCGGCTTCGATCTCGTAAGACTCGGCGAACTCGGCTGTTCCGTAAGGAACCTGTACGCGGGCGCGGCCAAGCACCCTGAGCGCATCGAGGCACTGGTCGATGACGCGTACGTCGCCGAGCTGGCCACCGCCATGACAGGCAAGCTCGGCGGGCGGGCCGGGATTGCCCCACGGCTGTTCCTGCGCAAGCTGGTCGCGGACGTACTGGACCGGGTCGACGAATTCGACGACTTCGCCCCACGCAAGCACTACGCGCTGACAGTGAACGCCATTGAGCTGAGCGAGGTCGAGCGCAACGCGGCAGCAGACAGCGCCGACGAGATCGAGCTGGAGCTACCATGACCGGCGCCCCCGAACCGCTCGACCGGTTGCATCCCGGACTGGTCCATCACATCGTCAACACCTTGGGATGGCCCGAGCTCCGCCCTCTCCAGAAGGAGGCCATCGAGCCGCTGCTCGACGGCTCGGACGCTGTCCTTCTGGCCCCGACCGCTGGCGGGAAGACCGAGGCCGCCTCCTTCCCGCTGCTATCGAAGATGGCGCAGGAGAACTGGACCGACACCTCCGTGCTGTATGTCTGTCCACTGAAGGCGCTGCTGAACAACCTTCTGCCGCGCCTGGAGACGTACGCCTCCTGGCTGGGGCGGACCGCCGCACTGTGGCATGGAGACGTGTCGCAGCCGCGCCGCAAGAGGATCCTGCGGGACCGGCCGGACGTACTGCTGACCACACCGGAATCGTTGGAAGCGATGCTCGTCAGCACCAATGTCGATCACCGCGCGTTCTTCTCAGGACTGCAGGCCATCGTCGTCGACGAGGTGCACGCCTTCGCAGGGGACGACCGGGGGTGGCACCTGCTGGCCGTGCTCGAACGCCTGCAACGCGTCGTCGGACGACCGGTACAACGCATCGGGCTTTCCGCGACGGTGGGCAACCCGGATCACCTGCTCACCTGGCTGCAAGGATCCGGGAGCGGGCACCGCGCGGCGCGGGTCGTTGCCCCACACCTGCGCGAGGCATCCCCTGTGCTGCCACCGCCCGGCGACATCCAGGTCGACTATGTGGGCTCCCTCGAGAACGCGGCCACAGTGATCACTGCGCTGCACCGCGGCGAGAAGCGGCTCGTGTTCTGCGAATCGCGCCGACAGGTCGAGAAGCTCGGACAGAGCCTGCGGGCCAAGGGGGTGACCACTTTCCTGTCCCACGCGTCCCTGTCAGTAGATGAACGGCGGCGGGCAGAGGAAGCCTTCACCGAAGCACGCGACTGCGTGATCGTCTCAACCAGCACCCTCGAACTCGGCATCGACGTAGGCGACTTGGACCGCGTCATCCAGGTCGATGCACCCACCACCGTGGCCTCCTTTCTCCAGCGCCTTGGCCGGACCGGCCGGCGGACGGGTTCCACCCGCAACTGTCTTTTCCTCACCGTCGACGAGGACGGACTGATCGGCGCGGCAGCCTTGCTTCTTCTGTGGTCGCGCGGCTGGGTAGAGCCAGTGTTGGCCCCACCAGAGCCCCGACACATCGTCGCCCAACAAGTACTGGCACTCTGCCTGCAGGAGCACCGGGTCGGGGACCGGCTGTGGCCGGAATGGTGGGGTGGGCTGGGCCCATTCGGCACTTCGGCCGAGCCCATCGTGCGCCACCTGATCGAGGAGGGTTTCCTGGACCGGGACGGAGGGATGCTGTTCATCGGTCCTGAGGCGGAACGCCGCTTCGGCTACCGGCACTTCATGGACCTCACTGCAGTGTTCACCGCAGCTCCGGAATTCACGGTGCTTTCGGGACGCACCGAGATCGGCACGACCAATCCCGCGCTGCTGACCGAAGAGGTGGTAGGACCTCGGCGCCTGCTCCTCGCCGGGCAGAGCTGGCAGGTTACGTACATCGACTGGTCCCGGCGGCGATGCTTCGTCGAACCGGTCGATGGCGGCGGCAAGGCACGCTGGGGAGGAACTGGTTCCGGCCGGACCGCCTCGTACGAACTGACTCGCGCGGCACGGGAAGTACTTCTCGGCGCCGACCCGCCGGTCACCCTGACCGGGCGGGCCAGGACCGCACTCGCCCAAGCACGCGAGAGCAGCTCGGAACTGGTCCACCCCGACGGGACAGTGGTAGTAAGGGGCGGACGTGACACCAACGTGCGCTGGTGGACCTGGGCCGGCTACCGGGCCAACGCCACATTGGCTGCCACACTCACCACGATCGCCGATCCGCTCCAGAGGCCAACGGACACGTGCATCCGCCTTCGCGAGGACGCGACACCCACAGAGTGGAGAAAGGTCACTTCGGAGGCCGCCGATCAGCTGTGCCTTCCGGCAGTGGACGCGCGTGCGCTGAACGGCCTCAAGTTCAGCGCCGCACTGCCGACCCGGCTCGCGGAGGCCACCCTTGCCGCTCGGCTCGCGGATCTGGACGGTGCGACGGCTGCGCTCAGAGAACCGACCAGGTTCGTAGGACAGTGACAAGGGCGTCGATCAACGAGAGGTCAAGAGCTGACAGACGTGATCCTGCCTCAGGAGATCAGGCTCGTGCGTCTTGCTGCTGCACTTCCTTAAGGACTCCGGTACATCGCGGACGACGGCTCACAGCCAGCGATGAGAGGTGCCCTGGCCCTGATCCCACCCAGGCGATGCATCGTGTCAGCGCCGACTTGGTTCCCTGTCTGGTCCCTAAACCTTCCGTTCCAGGGCGGAGACCTCGGAGGCCAACAACAATCTTGAGTACCTGTGCCGTCGCAGGTCAGAGGCATTAAGGAGCTTCCGATCAGCACAACACAGCACCCACGAGATTCCGAACTCGCGAGCCGCGGATTCAGTCCGTTCAACCGAAGTTGCCCCTCCGATACCTCACGAGGAACGTTTCCGCAGGTCAGGGCACTACTGAGGTGGGGCGGGTGGGACTCGAACCCACGGTCGGCGGATTATGAGTCCTTCGAGGATCTTGGCGGCCCGTGCCGATCCGCGCCCATCCATGACGTTTTGGCTGCTCAGGAGGGGTCAGCCATGCCGATGCCCCTCTGCCTTTGTCAGCCTGTTCCCATTCTTGCGTCCCGAACGCGCCCAGGACGGACGGGCTCAAGAAGCCCGAGACCGATCGCGCCAGCTCGGGAACCGGTCCTGAACCCGCCCGCAGTGGATTGTCATTCCAACGCATAGAGGCTCCGCCCCGGCATTCGAGATGGAGCCTCTGTGGCTATAGTCGCGGTCCAGGAGATCTACGTGCAGGCTACCGACTGGTCACGTATCTTCTGGTGTCGCGTCACAGCCGATAGGAGAAGCGCAGCGCGCCGCCCTCCTCGCGGTAGCGGCCGCGTCCTTGCTTACCGAAGGGGTTCGGGAGCATGTGGATGTCCACCCGTTCCGGGTCGAGGACGGAGGTAACCACGAGAAGCCGCCAGCGTTCATTGCCTGCATGCTGCTGCGCCGCGCGTACCTCGCTCTCCCCCAGTTCGATCTGGCCACCGTCACCTCGAGTCGCCTTCACCTCGAACATCATGGGCCGCTTACCAGAGCCGACCTTGAAATCGAACCCAAGGCCGTCGTCTCCGAACGGCCCGGGGAAGGCCTTCCCGCGGTTGCTCGACACCCAGCTCGTCTCGTCTATACCGACGGAGTACCGCCCGCGGAGCCAGTGGTACGCGTACCACTCCCCCATGTATCCGAGGGCTTCGCGTTGGGCCGACGACAGCCCAGCGTCCGGGGCGCCGCCGTACCGCCTTTCGCGCCTGCGATCGGTCTCGGGTGTCCGACTTGCGGGTTTCATTGGCTGGAGCCGGGTGAAGATAGCGCGGCCACTTGAGAGTCCGGGGACTGCGCCGTTGTCGAGGGCCCGTTGGAGCTCGACAGTCAGTTCGGTGAAATCGCCCGATTGCACGTCGAATTCCCGGCCGCCGACGGAGAGCACTCTCCGTCGGCGCTCCCGCTCGCGACGCTCGTGTTCCGCCGCGTTCCGCACCCGGTCCAAGTCAACTGTGGTCAGCCCGTGCCGACCGGGATCGGTCGTCGCTGGCATCCCGTCCGGCCAATGGCCGAGAACGGCCAGCCACGCAACGACGTCGTCTGGGGCGAGGAGGCGAAAGTCCAGCGCCCCGGCCTCGTCAAGGGGCGCGGTGATGCTTTCCGCCGGATTGCCACCGGCCAGCGCCGCAGGTAGCGGGCGCCCCGCTGCCTTGACTAGAGCGACGAGGTCGGTGGCCGTGGCGGCGATCACTCGGTTGTTTCCGCTCCGCACCTGGTCGATCGCCGGGAGAGTGTCGCCCTTGCGGGGAGCTGGTTCGCCCAGCCGCAGCGTTAGCTGCTCTTCGACGTGCCGCTCCAGCAGCTCGCTGCTGGCTGTGTCCACGGTGTACGTCCATGCCGCCGGGGCCGTGATCCAGTCCAATGAGCGCAACGACGGCCAGTCCGCCAATGGCCGCCGTGCGTCGAAGTCATTCTTGGCTGCCCAGCGCAGCCGGTTCACAAGCTCCTTCTTGTGTAGGTCCAGGTAGCCGCGCACTGCCTCCTCGTGGGCCTCCTCGTGGCCGATCGGATCATGGTGTGGCGCCAGAGACTGCAGTGTGTCATTCAGAGCGGCGAAGTCGATCTCGAGGACGAGGCGCAGTTCATCGATGCCCCGGGCCGAGCGAGCCAGATCAATGAACTGCTGCGGCGGCACCGGTAGTTCGTGTGCGTACTTCTCGAGAGAGGCCCGGAATTCCCTGGTGTCGCGTGGCGGCGGCACGGTCAGCAAATCCGCCGTATCGGCACCGAGGATGTGAACGAGGAAAGGATGGCATCGCTGCAGGACCACACCGATGGCTCCGTCAATACGCCGACTGGTCTCCTCAACCTGATGAGCCATGACGCCGAGAGCTTCGGCGAACTGGTCTTGCGCGGGTGAGCGCAGATCAGCGTGGCAGGACGCGAGCTGGAGGGCGGCGAGGCGCAGCCGGATGCCGAATTCCCGGTGTCCGAGCAGATCGGCGAGCGCCTCCGAAAGCCGGGCTACCTCCGCCCAGTCTAGGTCCGCTTGCCGGGCCAGCAGAAGGGGATGCTTGGGATCGGCGAGGGGCAGCATCCCACCAAGTCGGTCCGGCATCGTCACGATACGGCCGTCGAGTTTGATCTCCCAGGAGCCATAGCGGTGCATCCGGATACGGCGGACGGCAGACGTCAGGTTGGTCAGTTCCGCCTCGCTCGGTCGAGGGCCGTCCGCCACGTGGTCGGCGAGAACGCCTACGGCCAGGGTGAGCCAGGGCATACGGCCGACGAGCGGCTCGCCCATGGTGGCGGGATTCACTTCCTCGCCGTCGACGGTCACTGAGAACGTCACATCATCGACGTGTCGGATTGCGTTCGGACGGCCGAGCCTGAGGCGTTCGGCGACCTGCGCGGCGACGCCAGGAACCACCAAGAGCGGACACTCCATCTCGCGTACCAGCCGGCCGGTCAGGCCGTCGCGCTCGCCACTGACGTACAACACGGTGTCCGTGCCATTCAGTTCGGACAGCGGCACCGCTACCAGCCGCTGCCCCGACTCGGCGAGCAGGACTGCGTCCTCAGGCAGCACGCCGTATGGCTGCTGCACAAGGTGCTTCCAGGCGCGCTCGTTGGTGCGCTGCGCGGCGGGCCGGTCCTCACCTCTGACCGCGTCCTCCGCCGCGAAGCGCCCCAACGCGGTGACGAGGCGGGCGCTGTCCCATGCGTGATCCCAGGTGGGCAGCCCCATGGAGCGCAGCCGGGTGCTGACCTTATCCGGTTGGAGCAGATGGCGTATGCGGTGGTCGACGGTCGGCGCGTAGGCAGGTTCGTCCTCCAGCCCGGGCGGGCAGTGCCAGGCATCGGCCGGTCGTACGAACCGTACGGTCCGGCTGCGGTCCCGTACCGGAAGCCATGGTTGCCCCCTGATGAAGGCGGCCAGGGGTGTCAGCACCTGTTCCTGGTCGTCCCTTCGGCTTCCTGCACTAGTCCATGTGCTAGTGAAATACGCGTCCCGCCAGTGGGCGAGAGCGTGTAGGACGAGCCTCGCGTATGCCATCTGGGCGCTTTCGTCGAGCCGGCTGACAATGTCCTGGCCCGGGATCCGGTAAGCAGGGGTGCCGGTGTACGGCGTTTGGGGATAGCGCGCGTTGGACCGCCGACGGTCGATGTGCGGCTCCCACTGCGCCATTACCTCGGCGGGCACGTTCGCCATGCGGACCAACGGGCGAGTGGTCAGTTCATGGCCGTCCGCGCGTGTCGTGGCCCCTCTGGTGGAGATCGGGATCAATCCGTCGGTCACCCCCGCTTCGCTCAGGAACGCCCGCCACTCGTCGGCCGTTTCCCCTCGCTTGACGAATGCGTCCGGTGCCGCGATCAGTCGCTTGGCGATCCATCTGAGGCTCTGGGACGCCTCCTGTCCAGCGGTGACAACTGCGGCCAGATCGTCCCCGGTGGTGCCGTTCCACCCTCGGCCGAAGGCCGCGCCGTTCGCCTCGATCAAGGCTCCGTCTGCGGACGGTACGTACAGTCCCAGCGACGGGGCCGCGAATCCGCCCGGTGACCGCCGCGATCGCCACAGCCGAAATACGAACCGGAGGGCTTGGAGGCGCAGCTTGTGGTCCTTGCTTTCCACAAGGGCACGGCTCACATGTTCCAGCAGGCCCTTTATGTCGAAGGGCCTGACGAGCCCTGCGCTCTCAAGGAAAGTGCGGGCGGGCAGGCGCCGTACGTGCCCCGCGCCATCGGTCCAGGTAAGGCCTGGGTGTAGGTAGAAGAGCCGCTTGCCGAGCAGCGCGGGAACCGACAGCGCCTTCGAGTCGTCTGTCTCCCCGCGCACTGGCTGGAAGAACGCGTCACGCCGAGCCCGACGTGTGGTCCGCTTGCCTTGAGAACCACCTTTCTCTGCATCGCCGTTGGCGTGTCGCAGAGTTCCGTCGTCGGCCAGGAGCAGCCTCTTGCCGCGCAACACGCGGCCGTCTTCCTCGAAGAGAGCGGCCAAGTCGTCGTACACGGCGTTCCATACGCCGACGGGCTCACCACCACCGGACGTGGGCAAGGGGAGCGTAGCGGCCATCCGCTCCACGTGATCAGCGAGCGCCTCCGGTGTCGGCTCCCAGGTGCACTTCAGGCCCTTGCACATCACGGCAAGTCGACTGAGGCGATCGGTGCCAAGCTCCGGGTCTGCAACCACGGCACCGGCCTCGTGCGCGCGCTGTGCTGTGAGCACGGACAAGTTGAGATCGGGCCAGAGGACCGCACGCCGGGGCGAGGCCCAGGTCAGGTGAGGCGCCGCGCCATCGCTGGAGAGGACGGGCACGAGCGGTACGTCGGCCAGCTCGCAGCCGTGTACACGCCGGGCCGCTGTGACCAGCAGTCCCGCGGACCGGCTCCCGTTCTCCCAGCTCACCAGGTCTACCGCCACCTGCCGAAGCCGTAGATGCTGCACCGTGCGCAGCCGCGCGGAGGCGGCCAGACAGGTCTCGGCAAGGGCGTCAAACAGCATGGCGTTCAGCGGATGTTCGCGGTCGAGGTCGGTCCGGTCCATCTTGGTGAAGAACGGGGCGTTGACGTGCCCGGCGAAGGGTGTCGTCACGCCCTCGCCCAGCGGCAGGAAGGTATAGGTCTGTCCGCGCCGTGATTTCCCGGTGACGGCGAGCGGTGCAGCAATCTCGATCACAGCAGAATCGGCCCACTGCCGCCACTTGTCATCCAGGAGGCCGAGGTCGACGGCTTCCACGAGCGTCTGGTCCAATCGCTCCGGCGCCACCCTGCCACGCGCGACGAGGAAAACCCCGGCCGGCCCCAAATCCACTTCCGCGAAGAAGAGCGTGGCGGTCGAGGCGTCTTCGTCCACGGGAGCGAACGGGCGTTCCACGCGCGTCAGTTCATGGAGATCGCGCACTTCGCCATCCACCCTGCGCTCGAGTGTCAGACGAGAGAGACGGTCCAGAAACAGCATGATCGGCGCCTTGGCCTCAGCGAGCTCCGCCAACCGGAGGCGAGCCTCGGCGCGGGCGGCCTCGCTCTGCAAGGGGATCCGGACAACGGTGACGTGCCCCAACTTGGCCAGCTCGACGCAGACCGGGGGCACTTGATCAACCGGGAATGGAATCTGGAACGGTGGAAATTCTGCGACCGCTCTGCGCGCCGTGTCCGCGTCCCCAAGAAGCTCCTCTACGTCGCTCTCCCGAGCAAACCGAAAGCAGTAGCCGTCCAGTTCCAAATCACCCGGTCCGTCCGGATCAGAGCTGTAGATTTCGGGCCCCTTGCTGATCAGCAGGACGCTCCGGAAACCCACGCCCTTATTGCCGATCCCCTCCCCGATGACCTTCGAACTCTGGGCGATCTTGCACACGTCCTCAACGTTCCGCCAGGTGAACGGTGTACCGCCGTTGGCGACGTATAGAGTTCCCCACTCGCCTTCGTCCTCGTCGAGCAGCACATGCACCTGGCCGTCATGACGCTCCTTGGGGTGCGCGTCATGACCGTTCTGCAGGAGCTCCAGCAGGAAGCGTCCGGCGTAGTCCCGGGCGCTACTGAAGGACAGAGCACGCAGCTGAAGGGCCGGCCGCCATCTCGTCGGCCGCCGCCAATCTTCCAGAACTCCGAGTGCGTACTCCCGGAGTTGATCCGCACACGCGTCGCCGGTCATGGCCCCCCTCGCCTCAACATCGGAAGCGACCGTATCCCGCACCACTGACACTTATCGTCCAAAGACCCCGATCGGGTGAAGATCGCCAAATCTGCCTGACCAACACACCGTCAGGAACCGCTACGCCAACGCGCCAGACGTCGACCTGGCCGAGCAAAAAGCCCCCGTAATCGTTGCGCCAACCACTGCGCGTCGGACGGAAGTTCACGCGTTGAAACCGGTCCGGGCCGACTCACAGGCACTGAGAGCGGTAGTGGGGTCTCCCACGCACCGTGCCCGCGTGGCCCCCTGGTCGACCATTGCTGTGATCCCTCGGATAGTCAGGTTCACGCCACTGGTCGACCTTTGTTACGCATCGGCGCCGAGGTCATCGCGCATCGCGCTCCGTAAAGCTTGCAGCGCCGTGTCATAACCGGTGCGGTGGCTCGCGTACTCATTACTACCAACGAGCAGTCCTTCCGCCATCGCATCCCGTAGGCCTCGGAGCTGGCGGAACGTGTTCTCCGCAGGCGTTACGACTCCAGCCGGAGCGGAGATGGCAATCTGGTAGCGGAGACTGACACAAGATTCGAAGGCGTCCCACGCCGTCTTCCTGCGGTCGTTAAGCGACACGTCCGGATCTCGGGCGAGGACGCTACAAGCAAGCCGAGCCTGGGAGAGGCTGGCGAGGTAAGCGCCGTAGAGGACTCGTCGTATCTCTGTTTGCCGATCGCCCCGGTCCCGCTTCCACCGCCTTCGCTCATTGAATCCGACTGAGACCGTAGCAATTCCGGCACCGACGATGGTGCTGGCCAAGGGCATCCATTCCATCACCACACCGTAAAACTGCAGGAGCCGACGCCGCTCCCTCGCCAAGGAAGGCTCCGAGCGGGCACAGTGACGCGAGGCGAGGACCACGACCAGGACAGCCGTAGGTTGTGCGCCAGGACAGGGGCTGGCGAGCGTCATAGCAAAGGGCGCAAAGACGGTGGAGAGGCCAATGCCACAGACCAAGGTGACGACAACGAGGGCCCCGATGAGGTCGGGAGCCCACCAGCGAGGTCAGGTACAAGCTGGCTCAATTCCACGAAGGAGCCGCGCTCTCCGAGCTCCTGCGCCGCACCCGAGGTCCCCAGCGGGGACCGTCCTTGCGCGACAAACAATCCACAGCAGGGCTACTCAGGGAGACGAACCCTAACTGACCTCATGACGCTCAAGAGGTTCACAAGATTTTCCAGGAAGCCCCTGCCGAGTATTGCACCTCACTGACCTGCAGCTATTCGCCTCCACTCACGTTGACCTGACCGTACGTCACCTCAGTCCTCCTGAACTGGGTTGACGACATGTGGGTACATCGCGAAAATTTCACGCATGAACCCACAGTCGTGGCTCGATGCGTTCGTGGAGCGCAATGCGGTGGATCTGGCGCGGATGCGTGAGTACTGCGAACAGAGTCTCGCTGTCGCCATGGAGGTCGAGCGGAAGAAACGGCCAGTCCCCAAGAAGGTTCAAGGGGCGGTGGTAGCCATGGAGATGCGGGACCGTGTCCTGCTCAGTGCCGACAACCCGGTGTTCAGATCGGGCAAGTTCACCCTCGTGGAGAAGTCGAACCGCTCAGTGTGTCTCCGCGAGAAGCGCACTGGCCACGAAATACGCATCCGCAAGACCAAAGAACCGCCCATGCTCAACGCAGCGGCGTACCGTCCTCCCGACGTCCACCAGCCCCCGATCTTCGACGCCGACGGCGACGGTCTGGACTCTGGCCTGTCCCCCGTCCTTGTCTGGCACATCGACCCGAGTGATCTCATGGCCGATTTCAGGGCTGTCATCGTGGACGGCCTCGATGAACTCAACCGCTCTCCGATGACTGTCTGCGCGACGGCGGAGGTGCCTCTTCTCGCCACTTTGAAGGACGCTAACGTTGCGACCGCGGCCAGCGCGGTGAACGACGACTTCGATGACCTGGTCGACCGGCGTCGCCCTCGCGAAGCCGACGGAACAGGGGATACACCATCTCAGGCGTAGCCCTCGCAGATAGACGATGGAGATGGGCTGCTGTGGCTGAGACGATCGCTGTCTACGGATATCGGGTCCGTCAGGCACGGACGATCCGCCACAGCCCCATCAAGCCTCTCGCTCAGATGCTGGACATGTCGCCCTCGGCGTGGACCGCACTCGAACGCTCGACATCTACGGACATGTCGCGTCTCAAACTAAGAATCCTTGCGACCCGCTTGAGGTTTCCCGTCGAGTTCTTCTCTCAGCCTCCGGGGCTGCCCATTCACCGCGGTTCGCTGCTGTTCCGCAGCAAGAAGTCGATCAAGGTGGCGCAGATCGACGCCCTCACCGCCTTGGCCGAGATGATTGTTGAGCTCGTGGCTGCCCTCGGCGAACACGCCACGCAACCCCCGCTCCGTCTGCCGATGACGCTGCGCCAGGGCATCAGCCCCGAAGAGGCTGCCCGCCAGACCCGCCAGGCACTCGACCTTCCCGCGTCCGAGCCGCTGCCCCATGTTATCCACACGCTGGAACGCGCCGGCGTTCCCGTTGCGGTCACTGACATCGACATGCCGGATGCTAGACACGATGCCTTCTCGGTATGGGGTGGGGACTTTCATGAGCAACCCCTGATTGTCGCGCGGCCGGTGAACTCGTGGGAGCGCACGCGTTGGTCGATCGCCCATGAGGCAGGCCACCTGATCCTGCATCGTGGAACCACGGGCGAGGTAGACGAAGATGCCGCCAACCGCTTCGCCAACGAGTTCCTGTTTCCCGCTGACATGCTCCGCGAGGAGTGGCCAGGTGCCGTGACACTCACATCCCTGATGCCGCTGAAGCAGCGTTGGAAGATGTCGCTCGCGGCGATCATCACACACGGCAAGCACCTCGGGCTTATTGAGGAGCACCGCGCCACGGGCCTCTTCAAGCAGCTCTCCGCACGCCGCGATCCGCATACAGGAGTCACCTGGCGGATCCAAGAACCCGGATGGGCCGACCTGGAACCCGAGCGGCCACGCCTTCTCGCCGTCATGGCCGAACGAGGTCTGGAGCAACGGCCTACCCCAGGCCTCTTCACCACGCTCACCGGCGGCTGGGCCCCCGACCTGATGGAGCAGATCACCTCCGGTCTGAGGGAAGCCCCGGCGGTAGTCCAGGAGCACGCCAAGACAGCGCATGCCTCGCTCCCCAGCAACGTCGTCACGCTACGTCGAGCCTAAACAGATTCTGTCCCTCCCCTCGTAGCGTAGAGACCGCGACTGCAAGAAAAGTTGGAAGGCATGGTGGAGAAGCGACGACAGTTCGAGCCGGAGTTCCATGAGAGAGCTGTACGGATCGTCATGGAGACCGGCAAGACGATCGCAGAGATCGCCAAAGACCTGGGGATCAACGAGACCAGGCTGGCGAGCTGGGTCCCCCGTGCCCACCGGGCGGATAGCTAGTCGGCGCGGCTGGCCGGACGGCATACTCAGGGCACCGCTTTCGGGGAGGACGCCGTGGCATGTGTGCTGAGCGGGTACCGGTATCAGGGTTTGCTGGTACGACTACTGACGCTGCAGCGGCTGCTACTGGTGCAATCGCAGCCGTATTTCGGGTCGGCCGGCCAACTGCACAACGGGGAACGCGTCTTCGTGTGCTCCGACCCATCGTGCACTGCGGGCGCCAAGCGTGTCCTTAAGGTCTCGTCGAACGCGACCCAGATGTGCTGCGGCCAGCCGATGGACCGGGCGATGTACCGAGCAGCGGAAGATCCCCGACTCTTGGGAACGCTCATCGGGAAGACGAACCTCAATGTCTTCGTCTGCATCGGTTGCATCGGATCTGTCGAATACCCCAATTTAGTCATTAACGCGGCAGATGTAGACCCTGGACTGAAGTGTCCACAGTGTCTTCAATGCCTCATGGTGAAGTTTGGCACCTCAGGGAGGTCTTGAGCATGCTCGGAGGACTGGTCTCCGCAAGTACCGAAGCCCTCGGCGGATCGCGCTTCAGCCTGTTGAACGTCCTTCCGGCCACCGTCATCGTCACCACCGTCGTCGTGCTCGCCCGGGCCGGTGCGTACTCGCCGAACGAGCCCCTGCGCTTCGAGAACGTGCTTCCGAAAGACAAGCAGGACGCACTCGCCATCGCCCTGTTCGGACTGGCCGCCTTGCTGTGCGGAATACTCCTGCGCCCCTTCGAAACTGCCCTGATCCAACTGCTTGAGGGCTACTGGGTCAGCCCTTTCCCCATCGCCGGCCTCGTCCCCGCCACCGTGGAGCGCCACCGGCGACGCAGGGACGACGCGAAGATCGTGGCCCAGTTCGATTTCACGGTGCCACCGCCCGGCGCGCATTCCACGCTTCGGGAACTCGCCCACCGTGATCGTAGGATTTCGCGAGTGGTGCGCATGAAGTCGCAAGCGGAGAAGGTGCGTGACACGTACCCGCCCGATGACAGCCTGGCGGCGGAGCGTCTCAAAGCGGCAGCCCATTCACCGGACCTCCTGCCGACCCTGCTCGGGAACGTTCTCCGCCGTGGGGAGCGGGTGGCGGGAGACCGGTACGGCCTGGACATGATGGTCGTGTACCCGCGGCTGTATCCGCATATCTCCGACCGGCTCGAAAGCGCGGTCGCCCGCCAGTTCGAACTGATCACCTCCACCGCCTCCTTGGGCATCTCCTTTGGCCTGCTGTCACTCGCCACGACCCCGCTGCTGGCCCGTCTCGACCCCTGGTCCACGACACCGCTCCTCGCGGGAGCCCTATCCCTGCTCGCCTACCGAGGTGCGATAGCCGCGTCCCACGGCCACTCCAGGCTTCTCGCCACGGTTTTCGACCTGCACCGGTTCGACCTGGCCAAGGCGATGCACTACGAATTACCCGAGAACCCGCGAGCGGAGTACGAGCTCAACAAGGACATTACCGATTTCCTCAAGCCCGGTTTCGTCGCCCCGCTTCGCGATCACGAAGCCCTGGAAAGTAAGGACTTCAAGCACCCGGACGACGCCTAGAACACGTCACAGCGAACGGATCACCACCGACCCACCGACTCCCAGGACGTTCAGCACGATCTGCCGCTCCGCCCCCTCGGGCGGCGTCATGTGCACTCGGACCTGCTCGGCGAAGTGGACTGCCGGACTGTTCTCCACGTTGCCCTTGACGACGACACACGCAGCGTCGAGGACCAGCTCGACTCGGCCGAACAGCACCGTGACATCGACCTGAAGGACACGCCGTCCGTGCCCCATGCGGTCTTGCGCGAACGAGACGCTAGAGAGATCTATCCGCGCGTCCCCGAAGTAGGACCCGATGCCGACCTTCACCAAGTCGATGGAGCCCGTCAGCACCTTCCGCCGCACCGGCAGCAGCACGCTCCGATACTGCCTCAACGGGTGGTCCTCGCCGCTGGCCTGCCCCGTGCCACTGCCCATAAGGGCCAGCGAGGCCCCAACCGCGATCGCCAGAGTCGGCAGCACCTTACTCCCTGCTGTGCCGCCCAAGTACCCGAGGTCATACGCGCCCCACAACGCCCCGCCGGCAATCAGCGTCAGCGGGCCGACCAACAGGCCCCGTGGCAGGGCTGCGCGTAGGACCAGCACCAAACCCAGCACAATGAGGATATACGGCAATGCGATCAGCACCCAGCGCCCACCCGAGCGGAGAGCCGAACCACCGTCGAGCAGCCAAACCGTGCTCAAGATCACGACGACAAGCCCGAACGTTATGCGCAAACGATTCACCAGCGCCCCTCCCGCGATGCGCTGAAGAGTACTGAAGCACTGTCGACCTGGCGCACCAGGCCATGCGTCGAGGCGGCTACACCGGACACCCGGCTGGGCTCCGTCGACTGTTCCCCGCGGGGAGCAGGGAAAAGAAAACGTCGGATCGGTGCCCTTGCACGTGGGGAACATCGGCCAGGGGACTACAGCCGGGGTCGTCCGCACCAGGCTCGCAAGCCCACGGACTCAGCAATTAGGGTCCGGTTCGGTTATCAACGGACGGCCCACCGATGTGCCACACCTCATAGCCACGTCTCAGGGCATCGTCACGCAACTCGTCAAAAAGTCCCTAGACCATTTTCCAGTACGGGCGGCTTCCCGCAGCTCCGGCCGACCTCAGTAGCGGTCCGTGATCCAACCACGGAGGCCCATCCTCCTGCCGCCTCACCATGCCGACTCCCCTTCCCGGCCATGACGCACGTCGACTACACGGCTAGCGGAACAGTCTCATCCGTTTCCCTGCGTCCTGCGAGCATCCCAAATTAGACGTCGCCCCAGCCGCAGAACCCATGTGCGGCTGGTTCACCGTCTGCAGACGGGCACATCAATGCTGGTCAGAGCAGTCCGAATGCTCACAATGACCACGAGATCGAACTCACGAGCAGCGGATCCAGTCCGTTCAGGAAAAGTTGACGATCCAGCACCCAAAAATGAACGTTTCCGCAGGTCAGATGCCTGCGCTGGTGGGGCGGGTGGGACTCGAACCCACGGCCGGCGGATTATGAGTCCGCTGTTCCTCTTTACAAGGAATCAACCCGGCCGACAGCGTGCGTCCACAGACTGATTCCACTGACTACCGGGGCACGCTCTGAACTAAGGTTCCGAAGCCAAGATCCGGACCAGACGCGGGCCTACGGCCGGTCACACATTCCAACCAGCATCGTTTCTACTGGTCAGCGACGTGCGAGCCCTGTACCACCAGAAGGCAAAGAACCCGCCGGGCGGTCCGCACCAGCGGCTGAGCCTGACCGCATTGGCAGAAATCCTCGGCGATCACGCTTGACCGGCCTACGCATCGGATCGTCCGACCAGCGACGCAACCCACCTGACACCCCATCAGAACGAGCGTCAAATGAGCGTCACGAGCGTCATTTCAGCGTCAAGATATCGCCCGTAACGCCCACACCACGCATAATGGGCACGAGCAAAACCCCAGGTCAGGCGCCCTTCGCCACCGGTTCCAGGATCGCCACGCACTCCACATGATGCGTCATCGGAAACAGATCGAACGCCCTCAGCGTCCGCACCCGGTATCCGCCCTCCTTGAAGTACGCCAGGTCCCGCGCCAGCGCCGCCGGGTCGCAGGCGACGTAGGCGATCTTGCGGGCGCCCAGTGACGTCAGCTGCTGGACCGTCTTCTTGCCTGCGCCGGAGCGCGGCGGGTCCAGGACGATGAGGTTGACCTCGGTGATGCCGGTGCGCGGCAGGACCGCATCGACCTTGCCCTGTTCGATGCGGACGCGGTCGAACGCGGCGAGGTTGTGCCGGGCGTCCTCCACCGCGCGCTTGCCGGACTCGATGCCGAGCACCGCGCCCTTGTCACCGATGCGGTCGGCGAGCGCGCCGGCGAAGAGGCCGACGCCGCAGTAGAGGTCGAGCGCCATGTCGCCCTTACGCGGCAGCAGGCCCTGCATGACGGCCTTCACCAGGGTGTCGGCCGCCTGCGGGTGGACCTGCCAGAAGCCGCCGCTGCCGACCCGGTGCGTACGGCCGTCGGCGCGCTCGCGGACGAAGGCGCGGCCGTGCACCCGGTGGATGCCGCCGTCGTGCTCCTCGACGCGCATCACGGAGGCGGGCTTGTCGAGTTCGACGAGGGGCAGCCGGGCGCCGGGCTTCGGTTCGAGGATGACCATGCGGTCCTGCGAACCCGTCGCGGCGATCGCGTCGACGGACTCCATGCCGGACCAGTCGTGCTTCTCGATGCCCAGCTCGGAGATCCCGGGGGCGGCGATCATGCAGTGCTCGATCGGCTCGACCTCGTGCGAACGGTGGCGGCGCAGACCGGCGTTGCCGTCCTCGTCGACCGCGTACTGCACGCGCGTACGCCAGGCGGGCACCTCGCCGGGCGGCAGTTTGTCGCCCTCGGCCGGCATCACCGTGCCGTCCCAGCCAGCCTCCTCCGGGGTGAGGCCCGCGAGCCGCTGCAGCTGCTCGGCGACGACCTCGCCCTTGAGCCGCCGCTGCGCACCCGGCTTGGCGTGCTGCCAGTCGCAGCCGCCGCAGCGCCCGGGGCCCGCGTAGGGGCAGGGGGCCGCCACCCGGTCCTTGGAGGCTTCCCGGATCTCGACCGCGTCGGCGCGCAGGAACCGCGAGTCCTCCTCGCCGTCCGTCACCCGCGCGAGCACCCGCTCGCCGGGCAGCGCATGCCGTACGAAGAGGACCTGGCCGGCGTCGGTGCGGGCGACGCAGTGCCCGCCGTGCGCGACGGGGCCGACCTCGACCTCGTACTCCTGCCCCACGAGCGACCCCGCCGGCGTTTTCTTCGGTTCTGCCTGCATTGCGGGGTGACTCCAGATGCGAAAGGGAACGGTCTGCCGGAACTGGCGGCCGGAACTGCCGGGGCAGCCGGACAACAGCCCACCAGTCTACGTGGACAGCGCCCGACCGCTCACCACGAGCACATCGGCCCGGCCCCCGGGGCCCTCAGCGCTTGGGCCCCGACGGCTCCTTCGGCCGGTGCTCCGCGGGACCGCGCCGCACCGAACCGGGAGCGGTCCACTCCGAACGCCTGCGGGCCCGCTTCTTGGCCACCTCGGAGGACTCCAGCTGGTACGGCACCGACGTCACCATCACACCCGGCGTGAACAGCAGCCGGCCCTTGAGCCGCAGCGCGCTCTGGTTGTGCAGCAGGTGCTCGTACCAGTGGCCGACCACGTACTCGGGGATGATCACGGACACCACGTCACGCGGGGACTCGCGGCGAAGCCCCTTCACGTACTCGATGACCGGCCGGGTGATCTCGCGGTACGGCGAGTCGAGGATCTTCAGCGGGACGGTGAAGCCGCGTCGCTCCCACTCGTCCCGCAGGGCCTTCGTCTCGGCCGGGTCGACGTTGACGCTCAGCGCCTCCAGGGTGTCGGAGCGCATCAGCTTGGCGTAGCCGAGGGCACGCAGCGCCGGCCGGTGGATCTTGGAGATCAGGACGACGGAGTGGACACGCGAGGGGCGCAGGGTGTCGTCGGACGGGCCCTCGGGCGCGGCGATCTCCTCGGCCACCCGGTCGTAGTGCTTCCGGATCGCGGACATCGTCGCGTAGAAGATGACCATGCCGAGCAGGGCGACCCAGGCGCCGTGCGTGAACTTGGTGCCGAGGACGACGACCAGGACCAGGCCGGTGAAGAAGGCGCCGAAGGCGTTGATGGCGCGGGAGCGGACCATGTGGCGGCGCTTGGCCTGGTCCTTCTCGGTGGCCAGGTGGCGGTTCCAGTGCCGGACCATGCCGGTCTGGCTCAGTGTGAAGGACACGAACACGCCGACGATGTAGAGCTGGATGAGGCGGGTCGAGTCGGCGCCGTAGATCCAGATCAGCAGGATGGCCGCGCCGGCCAGCAGCACGATGCCGTTCGAGAAGGCGAGCCGGTCTCCGCGGGTGTGCAGCTGGCGCGGCAGGTAGCGGTCCTGGGCGAGGATCGAGCCGAGCAGCGGGAAGCCGTTGTACGCGGTGTTCGCGGCCAGGAAGAGTACGAGCGCGGTGGCCGCGGCGAGCACGATGAACAGGAAGCTGCCGCTGCCGAACACGGCCTCGGCGACCTGGGAGATCACCGGGTTCTGGACGTAGTCGGAGCCGACCGCGACCCCGTTCTCCAGCAGGTCGTGCGCCGGGCGCTCGGCCATGCGGACGTTGGTCGCCATGGCGAGGGCGATGATGCCGCAGAACATGGTGACGGCCAGCAGGCCCATCGCGGCGAGGGTGGTCGCCGCGTTCTTGGACTTGGGCTTGCGGAAGGCCGGGACACCGTTGCTGATCGCCTCGACGCCGGTGAGCGCCGCACAGCCGGAGGAGAAGGCGCGCAGCAGCAGGAAGACGAGGGCGAAGCCCGCGAGCCCCTGGTGCTCGGCCTTGATCGTGAAGTCGGCGGTCGGCGCCTTCATGGTGTCGCCGAGGACGAGCCCGCGGAACGCGCCCCACGCGATCATCAGGAAGACCCCGGTCACGAACACGTACGTCGGGATCGCGAAGAGCTTGCCCGACTCCTTGACCCCGCGCAGGTTCATCAGGGTGAGCAGCACGATCACGGCGATCGCGCACAGGACCTTGTGCTCGACGACGAACGGGATCGCCGAGCCGAGGTTCTCGATGCCCGACGCGATCGACACGGCGACGGTGAGTACGTAGTCCACGAGCAGCGCGCTGGCGACGGTGAGACCGGCCCTGGGGCCGAGGTTGGTGTTCGCCACCTCGTAGTCGCCGCCGCCGCTGGGGTAGGCGTGCACGTTCTGCCGGTAGGAGGCCACGACGGTGAACATCAGCACGACGACCGCGACGGCGATCCAGGGGCTGAAGTGATAGGCCGACACGCCCGCGATGGACAGGACGAGCAGCACTTCTCCCGGCGCGTACGCCACGGAGGAGAGCGGGTCGGAAGCGAAAACGGGGAGTGCGATGCGCTTCGGCAGGAGAGTTTCCCCGAGCCGATCACTGCGCAGTGCGCGCCCGATCAGGATCCGTTTGGGCACGTCGGTCAGTTTGGACACGGTGAGGATCGTAAGCGCTCGAACACGGCCTCGCCCACCCTCCCCCGCCCACCGGGACGCCTGATCGGTGGGATCTGTGACCGGGATCTGCTCTACGAGTGAAATCCGGTGTGCGCTCGCTTATGTAATCCCTGGCCAGACGAATCTCCGTGCCTATATGAAAAAAGCCAAACCTTTGCTCCCCTTTGCCAATTCATGGAGGTTTCATGCTCGCCACCGCGGAACTCGCCGGCGCCACCGCCGAACTCATCGGTGCCGCGGCCGGACTGGTCGGCCTGAGCATCCTGGCCCTCGTCAGCGTGCGCAGCATCAGCCGCCGCTGACCGCCGACAGCACTGGAACAGCAGCACGACAGCACAGGACGGCACCGGGACAGCACCGGCCGGCCGAACGTCGGCACGCTGTCGGGCTGATCGTCATCACGGTGTGGGGCCAATGTGCACGGGGGTGCCGCCGACGGACCGCGCGTGTGTAGCTTGGGCGTCGGTCTGAGACCCTGTTTCAGCCTGAGCAGTAACTTTTCACACCGGAAGGACGGTCGTGCACATCGTCATCATGGGCTGCGGCAGAGTGGGTTCCGCTCTCGCCCAGACCCTGGAGCAACAGGGGCACACGGTCGCCGTGATCGACCAGGACCCCACCGCCTTCCGACGACTGGGCTCCGGTTTCGGCGGCCGTCGTGTGACCGGCGTCGGTTTCGACCAGGACACCCTGCGCGAGGCGGGCATCGAGGAGGCGGGCGCCTTCGCCGCCGTCTCCAGCGGCGACAATTCGAACATCATCGCCGCCCGGGTGGCCCGCGAGATGTTCGGCATCGAGAACGTGGCGGCGCGCATCTACGACCCGCGCCGCGCCGAGGTCTACCAGCGCCTGGGCATCCCCACCGTCGCCACCGTCCGCTGGACGGCCGACCAGATGCTGCGCCGCCTGCTGCCCTCGGGCGCCGAGCCGCTGTGGCGCGACCCCACCGGCGGGGTGCAGCTCGCCGAGGTGCACGCGTCGACCGCGTGGGTGGGCCAGCGGATCAGCCGGCTCCAGGAGGACACCGGCGTACGGGTGGCCTTCCTCACCCGCCTGGGTGAGGCGGTGCTGCCCTCCTCGCAGACGGTGCTCCAGGAGGGCGACCTCGTGCACGTGATGATGCGCACGGACGACATCGAGAAGGTCGAGGCGTCGTTCGCCGAGGGCCCCGAAGAGGAGAGCGGTCACTGATGAGGGTCGCCATTGCCGGTGCCGGCGCCGTGGGCCGCTCGATCGCGGGCGAGCTCCTGGAGAACGGGCACGAGATCCTGCTGATCGACAAGGCGCCGACCGCCATCTCGGTCGAACGCGTCCCGATGGCGGAGTGGCTGCTCGCCGACGCCTGCGAGATCACGTCCCTGGACGAGGCGGCGCTCCAGCGCTGCAACGTGGTGATCGCGGCCACGGGTGACGACAAGGTCAACCTCGTCGTCTCCCTGCTCGCGAAGACCGAGTACGGGGTCCCGCGGGTCGTCGCCCGCGTCAACAACCCCAAGAACGAATGGCTGTTCAACGAGTCGTGGGGCGTGGACGTCGCCGTCTCGACCCCGCGCCTGATGTCGGCCCTGGTCGAGGAGGCGGTGAGCGTCGGCGACCTGGTCCGCCTGCTGCGCTTCAGCCACGGCGACGCCAACCTCGTCGAACTGACCCTGCCGCCGGAGTCCGCGCTGGCCGGCACCCAGGTCGGCGACGTGGCCTGGCCCGAGGACACCTCGCTGGTCACCATCATCCGCGGCACCCGGGTCCTCACCCCGACCCGCGAGGACTCCCTGGAAGCGGGCGACGAGCTGTTGTTCGTCGCGGCCCAGGCCCGCGAGGAACAACTGGAGGACCTGCTGTCGGTACGCCGCGAGACCACGACGGACTGACGCGGCAGAGGACAAGCAAGAGGGGCACCCGGATTTCTCCGGGTGCCCCTCTTCTTCATGCGTGGACGCAGTGCACCTAGTCCGCGGACCGAGCCGCAGCCTGCCGTTCCTTCTCGGCCTTCTCCGCGGCCTCCATCTCGGCGAAGACATCGATCGGCGGCGGAGCCTTCGCGAGGAAGACCCACGTCAGCCACACCGCGAGCAGGAAGGGCGGGATCTTCAGCGCGATCAGAACCCAGCCGAACTGGGTCGTGTCGGCCCACCAGTAGAGCGGGAAAAGGATCGCGCACTTGGCGAGCAGGATGAGACCCCACGCGTAACTGGCTTTCGCGTAAGCCTTCTTGCGGCCAGGATTGCGCGTACGCCAGGAGAGGTTCTCCTTGAAGACCGGGCCGAGGATCAGGCCGATCAGCGGCACTCCGGCGAGCGTCGTGACGATGTACGCGAGGGCGAGCCCGAGCGTGTACAGCATGCCCGGCAGATAGAAGTCCTTCGCGTTGCCCGTCATCATCGCGAAGACGACACCGAAGGCGACACCGAAGACACCGCTGAACGCGTGCTTGACGGTGTCCTTCATGACCAGTCGGACCACGACGAGCAGGATCGAGACACCGAGCGCCGCGATGGCCGCCGAGTGCAGGTCCTTGTTGATCGTGAAGATCGTGACGAAGAGCAGGCCCGGCAGGACTGTCTCGATCATGCCCCGCAGACCGCCGAACGCCTCGAAAAGGGCGGCTTCGGTCACCGCCCGTGAGTCCTGCGCATCCTGCGCGTCCCGCTGGGCGTCTTCGGTCGGCTTGTCGAGCGACGTCACCGGCTACTCCCGTCCGAGGGGTCTGAGTTCGTACTTCGGATTGAACAGCACGCGCCGGCCCCGGCTCATCGAGATACGGCCCGACGCCATCAGCTTGCGCCCCGGTTCTATCCCCACGATGGAACGCCTGCCGAGCCACACCACGTCCAGGGCGGCCGAACCGTCGAACAGCTCGGCCTCCAGGGCCGGGACACCGGCCCTCGGGCGCAGCGTGACCGTGCGCAAGGTACCAGTAACCGTGACCACCTGTCGGTCGCGGCAGTCACCGATACGGGTGCAGCCCGCGGTCTCGGCGTCCTCGCGCAGCTCCTCCGACTCCAGGTCCTCCTGGGAGGAGGAGAGCCGGTCGATCATGCGCCGGAACCGGCCCGCCGGCTTTTCGGATCGAGGGACAGCACTCATACCTCAAAGCGTACCGGGGGCCGCTGACAGGAACGTACCCGTAGCACTAACGCTCGAACCGGTACCCCATGCCCGGCTCGGTGACGAAGTGCCGCGGATGCGAGGGGTCCACCTCCAGTTTGCGGCGGAGCTGGGCCATGTAGACCCGCAGGTAGTTCGTCTCGGTGCCGTAGGAGGGGCCCCAGACCTCCTGGAGGAGCTGTTTCTGACTGACCAGGCGGCCCGTGTTGCGTACCAGCACCTCCAGGAGGTGCCACTCGGTGGGGGTGAGGCGTACGTCGCGGCCGTCCCGGTGGACCTTCTTGGCGGCCAGGTCGACGGTGA
Source organism: Streptomyces sp. NPDC102514 (assembly GCF_055584525.1). NCBI lineage: Bacteria > Bacillati > Actinomycetota > Actinomycetes > Kitasatosporales > Streptomycetaceae > Streptomyces > Streptomyces sp. NPDC102514. The sequence goes on along the minus strand of NZ_JBVJLW010000019.1, from coordinate 148,363 downwards.
AGTCCTCCGTCGCGACGATCACGTCGTCCTCGCCGCCGCCGGTGGGCTCGGCGCGGCGGACGGCGGCGCGCAGGCGGGCCAGCAGCTCGTCCATGCCGAAGGGCTTGGTCACGTAGTCGTCGGCGCCCGCGTCCAGGGCCTCGACCTTCTCGTCGGAGGAGTGCCGCGCGGACAGGACGAGGATCGGTACGCGTGTCCAGCCGCGCAGTCCCCTGATCACCTCGACGCCGTCCATGTCGGGCAGACCCAGGTCGAGCACGACGACGTCGGGGTGGCGGGCGGCGGCGAGCTGGAGGGCGGTGGCGCCGTCGGGGGCCGCGTCGACCTCGTACTTGCGTGCCTTGAGATTGATCACGAGGGCTCGGGTGATCTGCGGCTCGTCGTCGACCACGAGGACCCGGGTCATGAAGCCTGCCTTTCCGGTTGTACGGGTTCTTCTTGTACGCGTTCTGCCTGCAGGGCCTCTTCTTGTACGCGTTCTGCTCGCGCGGCCTCTTCTTGTACGCCCTTTTCTTGCATGGCCTCTTCTTGCACGGGTTCCGCGGGGCGTTCCGCGCGGGAGGGGCCCACCCTGAGCGTGAGGACCATGGTGAGGCCCCCGCCGGGGGTGTCCTCGGCGTTGAGCGTGCCGCCCATGGCCTCGGCGAACCCCCGGGCGACCGCGAGGCCCAGGCCGACCCCGGCGCCGCGCGGGGCGTCGCCGTACCGCTGGAAGGGGGCGAATATACGGTCCTTCGCCTCGTCCGGGACGCCCCGGCCCCGGTCCACGACCCGTACCTCCACCCGGTCGCCGAGCGTGCTGGCGGCCACGAGGACGCGCTCGCCCCCGGGGCTGTACTTGACGGCGTTCTCGACGAGGTTGGCGACCGAGCGCTCCAGCAGGCCCGGGTCGACGGCGACCATGGGCAGCGTCTCGGGGATCTCCAGTTCGACACTGTGTTCCGGTACGCCGCCCAGCGCCATCGGGACGACCTCGTCGAGGTCGATCTCGCGGATCAGCGGGGTGACCGTGCCGGTCTGGAGGCGGGACATGTCGAGCAGGTTGCCCACCAGGTGGTCGAGCCGGTCGGCGCCCGCCTCGATGCCCTCAAGCAGCTCCGCCTCGTCCTCCTCGGACCAGGCCACGTCGTCCGACCTGAGGGAGGACACGGCGGCCTTGATCGCGGCCAGCGGCGTACGCAGGTCATGGCTGACGGCGGCCAGCAGCGCGGTGCGGATGCGGTTGCCCTCGGCGAGCGTGCGCGCCTGGTCGGCCTCCTGCTGGAGGCGCTTGCGATCGAGGACGACGACGGCCTGGGCGGCGAAGGCGGCCAGCACCCGGCGGTCCTCGGCGGGCAGCACCCGGCCGGAGAGGGCCAGCGCGGTGTGGTCGCCGACGGGCATGTCCACGTCGGCGGCCTCGGGGAGCGTCGGCGGATGCGGGCCCACGCTGCCCGCGCAGGTCCACGGGTCGACGTCGCTCGTGCGCTCAAGGAGGGCGACGGACTCCATGCCGAAGGTCTCGCGGACCCGCTCCAGCAGGGCGTCGAGGCTGGTCTCGCCGCGCAGGACGCTGCCCGCGAGGAAGGAGAGGATCTCGGACTCGGCGCGCAGCCGGGCCGCCTGGTGGGTGCGGCGGGCCGCCAGGTCCACCACCGAGGCGACCGAGATGGCCACTCCGACGAAGATCACGATGGCGACGATGTTCTTGGGGTCCGAGACGGTCAGCCGGTGCAGCGGCGGGGTGAAGAAGTAGTTCAGCAGCAGGGAGCCGAAGGCCGCCGAGGCGAGGGCCGGGAGCAGTCCGCCGAGCAGGGCCGCCGCCACGGTCAGGGTCAGGAACAGCAGCATGTCGTTGGCGAGCCCGAGGTCCGCGTCGGCGTTGATCAGCAGCAGCGCGAGGATCGCCGGGCCGACGACACCGGTCAGCCAGCCCGCGATGATCCGGGACCGGCCCAGGCGCGCGCCCCGGGCGACGGGCAGGCCGCGCCCCTTGCCGGCCTCGTCGTGCGTGACGATGTGCACGTCCAGGTCGGGCCCGGACTCGCGGGCGACCGTGGCGCCGACGCCGGGCCCGAACACGTACTGCCAGGCCTTGCGGCGCGAGGAGCCCAGCACGATCTGGCTGGCGTTGACGCCGCGGGCGAACTCAAGCAGCGCGGAGGGGATGTCGTCGCCCACGACGTGGTGGAAGGTGCCGCCCAGGTCCTCGGCGAGGGTCCGCTGGACGGCGAGCTCCTTGGGCGAGGCGGAGGTCAGGCCGTCGCTGCGGGCGATGTAGACGGCCAGTACCTCGCCGCCGGCGCCCTTCTCGGCGAGGCGGGCGGCCCGGCGGATCAGCGTACGGCCCTCGGGACCGCCGGTGAGGCCGACGACGATGCGTTCGCGGGCCTGCCAGGTGGTGCGGATGCCGTGCTCGCCCCGGTACTGCTGGAGGTATTCGTCGACGCGGTCGGCGACCCAGAGGAGGGCCAGTTCACGCAACGCGGTGAGGTTGCCGGGGCGGAAGTAGTTGGACAGGGCCGCGTCGACCTTGTCCGGCTTGTAGATGTTGCCGTGCGCCATCCGGCGGCGGAGCGCCTGGGGCGACATGTCGACCAGCTCGATCTGGTCGGCCCGCCGCACCACCTCGTCCGGCAGGGTCTCACGCTGGCGTACGCCGGTTATCGACTCCACGACGTCACCGAGCGATTCGAGGTGCTGGATGTTGACCGTTGAGACGACGTCGATGCCGGCGGCGAGCAGTTCCTCGACGTCCTGCCAGCGCTTGGCGTTGCGGGAGCCGGGCACATTGGTGTGCGCCAGTTCGTCCACCAGGGCGACTGCGGGGGCGCGCTCCAGGACCGCGTCGACGTCCATCTCGGTGAAGGCGGCATCGCGGTGGGCCAGCTCCCTGCGGGGGATCTGCTCCAGACCGTGCAGCATCACCTCCGTGCGCGGCCGGTCGTGGTGCTCCACGAAGGCCACCACACAGTCCGCGCCCCGCTCGACACGGCGGTGCGCCTCGGACAGCATCGCGTACGTCTTGCCGACGCCGGGTGCCGCACCGAGATAGATCCGAAGCTTGCCGCGTCCCATGGCCTCATTGTCTTCCCAAACGCACTGCGTGGCTGGATAGACCATACGACCGACGATCCGGACAAATGAGACGGCGAGCAAGCCCAACCCTGTCCTTGACACAACCCTGACGCACACGGACCTTCAGGGGCGCGGGGAACGGCGCAATCTTTCAGGGGGCGCAGCCCCCAAGGGGCGCGGGGAACGGCGCGCCCAGCCCCCACCGGACCCGCAGACGAGACAAGGGACCAAGCGGCCAGCGTCTCAGCGCTCCACGATCTCCCCGTCACTCAGCTCCAGCACCCGGTCGGCCAGATCCAGGAGCGCGGCGTCGTGCGTAGCCACGAGCGCGGTGACCCGCTCACTGCGCACCACCGCCCGCAACAGCTCCATCACCCCGATACCGGTCTCGGCGTCGAGCTGCCCGGTCGGCTCGTCGGCGATGAGGAGCGCCGGATTGTTCGCAAGGGCACGAGCGATGGCGACACGCTGCTGCTGCCCTCCGGACAGCTCACCGGGCCGCTGTGCCGCATGGTCGGCGAGCCCGACCAGCGAGAGCAGCAGCTCGACGCGTTCCTCGCGCTCACGCGGATCGGCCCGGCGCAACCGCATCGGCACGCCCACGTTCTCGGCCGCCGTCAGGATCGGGATCAGCCCGAAGGACTGGAAGACGAAGCCGATACGGTCCCGGCGCAGCTCGAGCAGTCCGTTCTCGCCGAGCCCGGAGAGGTCGAGCCCGTCGACGGTGATCCGTCCGCCGTCCGGTTCGTCGAGTCCACCGACGAGGTTCAGCAGTGTGGTCTTGCCCGACCCCGAGCGCCCCTTGAGCGCGACGAGTTCGCCGCGCGGTATGTCGAACGACACCCCGCGCAGGGCGTGTACGGCGGTGGCACCGCTCCCGTACGAGCGGCGGACGCTCTCCACCCGCACCATCGTGTCCGTGCCGACCGTGTGCGCGACGACCTGAGTCATGCCTCTCGCCCCTCCCCCGTGTCCCCTCGCGTCCCCCGTGGACCGGGCGTCAGTATCACCGTCCGACGCCCGGACCTGCAACGGCTCAGCTCGGGTTGTCGCCGTGCGTGAGCGTTTCCCAGGCGACGAACAGGTTGTTGCTGCCCGCCGGACGGTTCTGCGCCGTCAGCCGCTCGGTGTTGCTCATGGCGATGCCGAGCCGGTTGTGCAGGGCGTTGTAACCGACCTCGGTGACCGGTCCGAGCCCGAGGTTCAGCGACCCGCCGCACAGCCAGCTCGGGGCCGCCTCGCCGAGCTGGTACTTCGCCTGGAAGCCGAGCGCGTGCCGCAGCCGCTCGCCGACGTCGGTGCCGTACAGGTCCTGGCCCTGGATGCGGCTGGTCTCGGCGATGTGCGCGATCGCGGAGATCCCGTATCCCGTGTGGGTGAAGTCGCGGCAGGTCTCCTGGGTGACCCCGTTGACGAAGGTGGACTGCCCCTGCCAGTAGTTGACGATCTTCTGGGTGGTGTCGAGGTTCTGGCTCGGCACGGTCTTCGGCAGGGCGCCGTCGGCGGCTATGTAGACGTAGGCGGCCGTACGGGTGCGGAACTTGGCCATGGCCTTGTCGTACGAGGCCTTGTCCTCCAGGAAGACGGAGATGCCGACGGCGGCCTCCATCATCGACAGTTCCCAGTTGCCGTTGGAGTTCGAGCCGTTGATGACCTTCGGCAGATAGACGTCACGCAGCATCGTCGAGAAGCGCCCGGAGTTCGCCCAGCCGCCGTCGTACGTGTACTTGATGATCTCGGCGGCCTTGGGCCAGGACGAGCCCGCCCAGCCGGTCTGGAGCGGTGCGTTGCTGTTGGTGTGATCCCTGATGGTCGCCGACCAGGCGTCCATCAGCTCGATCGCCTTCTTCGCGTACCGGGTGTCGCGCGTGACGTACCAGGCCAGCGCCTGGGTGTACGCGGCGATCGCGTCCTCGCGCTCGTCGGTGCAGCCGTAGTTGGGGTTCGAGTACGAGCCGCACTCCACGACCGCGCGGGGCTTGGCGGTGCGCGTGAGCGAGCCGTACTTGCTCGACATCATCTGGTCATAGGCGCCCTTCCAGGGCTGCACACCCGCGTTGACCTGCTGTCGGGCGAAGTCCAACTGGCCGCGGGAGACGGTGACCCCGGGGTGCGCGAAGGTCGCGGGGGCCGCCTCGGCGCGCTGGGCGGCGGGCCAGGCGAGGGCGCCGGCCAGGAGGGCGGTGACGGTGGCGAGGAGCGCGAAGCGGGAGGCCCGGCGCCGGCGCGCGGGGCGCGCCGGGCGTGAGCGTGAGGGACGTGGGGGGATCGGAGCGGTCGGCTTCATGGGGGGCCATCCGTTCTCGTATGTGAACACGGAATGCCTTTATGAACACAGGCGTTGGCCGGGACCATAGGTACAGACCATGTCCGCGTCAAGAGAAACGGCGGGCGCCGACTGCGGACCGCTCAGGCCTTGACCGTGAAGCCGTGCTGTCGGCCGAGCTTCTTGAGGGTGGTCTGCCCCGGGATGCCGTTCGCCTCCGCGCCGCTGAAGCCGTAGCGGCGCTGCAGGGCCGCGTACGCCTCGACGGTCCTGCTGCCGAAGGACCCGTCGGCCCACTGAGCGGGCAGCAACCCCTCGGCCACCAAAGCCTTTTCGACGACCAGGACGTCCGGCTTGTGTGTCTTGCCGCCCTGGGGCAGCCCCGGGTCGCGGCGCGCGGCGGCGATCAGATTGCTGAGGTCGACGACGGGCTTGACGGCCGCGCTGCCACCGTCCGGTTTCTCGGCCGGGGCCGCTTCGAAGAGGGCGGATCTGTCGATGTCGCCCGGGTCCCAGTGGTCGTTGCCCGGGATGTTCGCGTGGCCGTAGTGGCCGCCCTTGCTCATCCAGACCGAGCGGGGGCGGTTGGTGGCGTCGGCGGCCGAGGTCGCGAGGCGCCCGGCCGGGAAGGTGTCAGGGATCTTCCAGGAGCGGATCGCGGCCATCATGGCCCGGTAGTTCGGGCCCGGCTCCCAGGTCTTGGTGAACGGCTTGGCGGCCCGTCCCAGCACCTCGATCTGGATGCAGACCTTTCCGACGCGGTTGGTCCTCGTCGACCCGTCGTTGAGCAGTGCGCGGGCACTGTGGTTCAGCGGGCCGAACTGTCCGAGGCGGTCGGTCGTCGGGTCGTACAGCAGGTGCGGCTCGGCGGTCTTGCGGATCAGATGCGCCGCCACGGCCTTGAAGGCGTCGTCGCCCGCGCCGCTCTCGGTGGTGTGCCAGACGACCCGGCCCGGAACCGACGGGAGATCCATCGCGCCTCCGATGCTCCCGTCGCCCAAGCGCTGCGCCTTCTCGATCCAGTTGGTACCCACTTCGCATCCCCCATGGATTCGCATGATCGGCAAGTCGGGTGTGGATCAAGGAAGTTGAACGCTCCACCCTCCGTCGTCATGCCCAGGGTGACGCAGCGTAGTCACATCCGGAGGGTGACTCGGGGTCTTCTTCACTCGTTTGGCCCACACGCAGCCTCTCGAAAGGCATCAATGTCCAGATACGGACGAGGGAGGGACGGCATGAAGAGCGTCCGCGACCACCACCCCCGCCGCGCCCGCCACTCCTCACTCCGACCCGGCCCGTCCGCCGGTGCCCCATGGCTCGCCCATCGTCCGGCACACCCACGCCAACCTGCGGTTGACGACCCCGCGAGCCCCATCCGGGGCGCACTGGCCGTACACGGCCGCGCACGACGACGGGCCACACTCCCCGAAGGGAATGCGGCCCGTCGCACACGTACGAGTACGCGGCCGTCGAAGCGCTAGCGGACCTCGGTGATCTCCGGTCCGCGCTGCAACTGCCCCATGCCGCCGGAGAAGCGGGACCCTGCCTGCTCCTCCTGCTGAACACCCTCAGCGACCATCTGCGCGTCGTCCGGCAGCTTCAGCACAATCGGGTCGCGCGGGGCCATCGGGCCCTCTCCGCGGACCACCACGGTGTCCCGGAAGATCTGCTCCAGCAGACCGGCGGCCTGCGGCTGCACCGCGCCCTGCCCGGAGATCACTCCGCGCAGGAACCAGCGGGGACCGTCCACACCGATGAACCGGACGACCTGGAAGCCGCCCGTGCCGTCCGGCAGCTGCACCGGTACCTGAGCGCGCAGCTCCCAGCCCAGCGAACCCTCGACCTCGTCGATGACACCGCCCTGCTGGGTGATGCCGGTGGCGATCTCCTCGCGCACCTCGCCCCAGATGCCCTCGCGCTTGGGAGCGGCGAAGGCCTGCAGCTGGACGGCGCTGTCCTTGAGCACCACAGTGGCCGCGACGATCGCGTCGCCCGCGACCTCCACCCGGAGCTCCATGCCGTCGACCCCGGGCACGAAAAGGCCGCCCAGGTCGACCCGGCCGTCGGCCGGATCGCGCACCTCGGAGCTGTCCCAGGGACCGTCGGGGCGCGGCTCCGGTTCGAGCCTCACGCGCTCGCGCTCCGCCCCGTCCGCCTCAGTGCCGACTCCGTCGACCTGCTCGGCCTCGCCCGCCGCGTCCTCGGCGGCACTGCCCTTCTTGCGACGTCCGAACACGTCACTGTCCTTCCCGGTCGGATACGACCGAAGCGTATCGATTCCCACCCGTTGTGCCGCCCACCGCGGAATGCCCGCCGGTGGACCCGAAGCCCCCTGCGGCCCGCGCCGAGTCGGGAAGCTCCGCGACTTCCTGGAAGCTCACCTTCTCGACCTGCTGGACGACCAGTTGGGCAATCCGGTCGAAGCGCTCGAACCGCACGGACTTGTGCGGGTCGAGATTCACCACGATCACCTTGATCTCCCCACGGTACCCGGCATCAACCGTCCCCGGGGCATTCACGAGAGCGACACCGCAGCGGGCGGCCAGCCCCGAACGGGGGTGCACGAAGGCGGCGTACCCCTCGGGAAGCGCGATGCAGACCCCGGTGGGGAGCACGGCGCGTTCGCCGGGCTCCAGCACATGGCTCTCGGTGGTCCGCAGGTCCGCGCCGGCGTCGCCGGGATGCGCGTAGTGCGGAAGCGGTACGTCCGGGTCGACGCGCTTGATCAGCACGCCCACCGGGGCCTTGGCGGGGGTCACGGGTTCACCTCGAAAGCACGGGCACGACGGACCTGGTCGGGGTCGTCCATGGCCGCCCGGATCTCCTCCGGCCGGCCGTTGTCCACGAAGTGGTCGACCTTCACTTCGATGAAGAGAGCGTCCGCGCGGACGGCGACGGGCCCCTCGGGGCCGCCGATCCGTCCCGTGGCGGACGAATAGATCTTGCGTCCGGCCACCGCCGTGACCTCGGCCTCCAGGTACAGCACGGTGCCCACGGGCACGGGCCGTACGAAGTCGGTCTCCAGGCGGCCGGTGACGGCGATGGTGCGCAGCAGCCAGTTCAGCGAGCCGAGGGTCTCGTCGAGGGCACTGGCGAGGACGCCGCCGTGCGCCAGGCCGGGAGCACCCTGGTGCGCGCTCTGCACGGTGAACTCGGCGGTGATCCGCACCCCGTCGCCCGCGCGGGCCTCCAGGTGCAGTCCGTGCGTCTGTCCGCCGCCGCAGCCGAAACACTGGGCGTAGTGCGCGCCGAGGAGCTCGCCCGGGGCGGGCGCGTCGGGATGGCGCACCGGCGCCACGGCGTCGGCCGGGGGCCGCAGGGCCGAAGATGTACCACTCACAGGCGCAGACCTTACCTCCGCGTCAGCGGCCCGTACGCACCGTGGCAGGCTTGGCGGTATGCAGCCCTCCGCCTCGCCGTACGAAGAACGTCTGACCGCGCCCCGATCCTGGTGGTTCGTCTGCCTGCTGGTGGGCGTCTCGATGGCGCTGATCCTGCTCCCCTTCGGCACGCTTCCCCTGCTGGGCGGGCTGGTCGGCGGCACGGCGGTGTCGGCGGTGGTGGCCAGTTCGTACGGCTCCGCACGGATCCGTGTGGTGGGCGGCGCCCTGATCGCCGGGGAGGCCAGGATCCCGGTCTCCGCCCTGGGCGAGGCACACGTCCTCGACCCCGAAGAGGCCCGCGCCTGGCGGTCGTTCAAGGCCGACGCGCGCGCCCACATGCTGTTGCGGGCCTACATCCCGACGGCCCTGCGCGTGAACATCACCGACCCGGCCGACCCGACTCCGTACGTCTATCTGTCGACCCGCGACCCGGAGCGGCTGGCGGCGGCCCTGGAGTCCGCGCGCACGAACGCGTAGACGGGCGGCGACCGTGGCCGGACCGCACCGGGGCCGTCCCGGTGTCCACCACGACGTCCGGCCCGAGGTCCGACCCGGATCTGTGTCCGAGCCCGAACCCGAACAAGTTTCCGTACGTGTACTCGTACGGAAACTTTTCCTTTGAGCGGTCAGAACTTTGCCCGCCGCGGGGGGGGCGGGACCGGTGGTGGCCAGTGGATCCGTGCGGGATCAGCGCTCCAGCTCTCCGCGGAGGTCGCCCATGCTCAGCGGGTCGGCCGGCTCCTCCAGGGGCGGCAGCGCCGGGAGGGCGTCCCAGGGCACCTGCACCTTGCGGAGGTCCTTGCGGACCCGGTCCGCGAGCTTTCTCGTGTCACGGCGGTTCATGAGCGCCCCGACGGCCGCGCCCACCATGAACGGCATCAGGTTCGGCAGGTTGCGGACCGTGCGCTTCATGATCTGCTGGCGCAGCTCGCGCTTCATCTGGCCCCCGAGGGCCGCGTTGAGCGTCGACGGTTTGGTCACGTCGATGCCGCGCTCCTCGGACCACGAGTTCAGATACGTGGTGGAGCGCTCTTTCAGGTTGCCGGGCGGTCGCAGGCCGTAGACCTCGTACAGCTCGGCGATCAGTTTCAGTTCGATCGCGGCGACGCCGGTGACCTCGGCGGCCAGCTCCGTGGGCATGGCCGGCGGTACGGGCATCATCGCGGCGGCGCCGACGCCCGCGCCCACGGTGGACGTCGCGTTGCACGCGCCCGCGACGAGTTTGTCCGCGAGCTGTTCGGGCCCCAGGCCCGGGAACTGCCGGCGGAGTGCGGCGAGGTCGCGTACGGGGATCCGCGGGGCCATCTCGATGATGCGGTCGGTGACGTACGCCAGGGCGGCCCTGGCCCGGCTGCCGCCCTTACGGACGCCCTCCGCGACCCCGTGGCCGACGGCGGCCGCCCGGCGTCTGGCGACAGGCGCCTTGGTCACCGGCACCTCCAGGGCGCCGGAAGCGCCTGTCGCGTCCGCTGCTTCGAGCGAGGCCGGGTGGCCCCGCTCGTCGTCGTGCAAGCCGTCCTGAGACGGACCGGCCGCTCCCCGGTCACGGAAGCGGCGCTTCCAGGGCGGGGTCGAGCCTGTCACGGCCGACCCTGCCTCAGTCGCAGTCGCGGCAGATCGGCTGACCGTTCTTCTCGCGGGCCAGCTGACTGCGGTGGTGGACCAGGAAGCAGCTCATGCAGGTGAACTCGTCCTGCTGCTTCGGCAGGACCCGGACGGCCAGTTCCTCGTTCGAAAGGTCCGCTCCGGGCAGTTCCAGGCCTTCGGCCGCCTCGAACTCGTCCACGTCGACCGCCGAAGTCGACTTGTCGTTCCGGCGAGCCTTCAGTTCTTCAAGGCTGTCCGAGTCGACGTCGTCGTCGGTCTTGCGTGGGGTGTCGTAATCCGTTGCCATTGTCGCTCTCCCCCTCTGGGTGTCTGCGGTGTCTCAGCGCAGGTAACGCGTGAGAGGCCGGACTTGTGCCCGACCTGAGGCGGAGATTTTGCCTCACATCAAGGTCTGTTACTCAATCGACACCCAACCGGACTCCCGAGGAGTGATCGGCTTGGATGGCGAAGCGGACCGTACACGGTCCGAATGCCGCACTTCAAAGGCGTCTCACCGTGTACTTCCCGTGATCTCGACCCCCGAAAACCCGGATTTTCCCGGCTTTCCGGCGGCCCTATTGATCACGGAGGGTAGATGACCGAAAATTGGCCCTGTGATCGATCACACACGAGCGTGCCTTTCGTCTGCCCGGGAAATTCCGCGCAAAGCGAACATCCTCGCGTGTCGGCGACATGGTCTCAGATAGGTAGGGCTACTCGCATCACCAGGCCACCCCCCTCGCGCGGTTCCGCGACGATGTGGCCGCCGTGGGCGCGGGCCACCGACCTGGCGATCGACAGTCCCAGCCCCACACCCTTGTCACTTCCCGTCCGCTCGGTGCGCAGCCGCCGGAACGGCTCGAAAAGATTGTCGACCTCGTACGCGGGGACCACGGGTCCGGTGTTGGACACCGTGAGGACCGCCTGTCCGTGCTGCACCTGCGTGACGACCTCGACCCAGCCGTCCTGTGCCACGTTGTAGCGCACGGCGTTCTGGACGAGGTTCAGGGCGATCCGCTCCAGGAGGACGCCGTTGCCCTGGACGACCGCGGCGGCCCGCTCCCCGCGGACCTCCACGCCCTTCACGTCGGCCTCGCCGCGCACCTGGTCTATGGCCTGCGAGGCGACCTCGGCGAGGTCGACCGGCTTGCGCTCGACGATCTGGTTGTCGCTGCGGGCGAGCAGCAGCAGGCCCTCGACGAGCTGTTCGCTGCGCTCGTTGGTGGCGAGCAGGGTCTTGCCCAGCTGCTGCAGCTCCATGGGGGCGCCCGGATCGGACAGGTGCACCTCCAGGAGCGTGCGGTTGATCGCCAGGGGCGTCCGCAGCTCGTGCGAGGCGTTCCCGACGAACCGCTGCTGGGCCGTGAAGGCCCGCTGCAGCCGCTCCAGCATGTCGTCGAAGGTGTCCGCCAGCTCCTTGAGCTCGTCGTCCGGGCCGTCCAGCTCGATCCGCCGGGACAGGTCCGAGCCCGCCACCGCGCGCGCGGTGCGGGTGATGCGGCCCAGCGGTGAGAGAACCCGGCCGGCCATCGCGTAGCCGAACGCGAAGGCGATCACGGCGAGGCCGAGGAGGGCCATCAGCGAGCGGCTGAGCAGTCCGTCCAGGGCGTGCTGGCGCTGGACGGCGGTGCACTCCTTGAGCATGGCGTTCAGCTCTTGGTTGTTACCGGCTCCGCTCAGCTGCGGACAGGTGGCGCTGGTGAGTTCGAGGTTGCTGCCGGTCACCTGGAAGTCGACGCCGCTGCCCTCGTGCAGGGCCTGGGCCGCCAGCAGATAGATGATCGACAGCAGCAGGATCCCGGCGATCAGGAACATCCCGCCGTACAGCAGCGTGAGCCGTATCCGGATGGTCGGGCGCAGCCAGGGGAAGGGGGGTTCCGGCTTCCTCGGGTCCCAGGTGGGCTTCGGGGGCGCCTTGGGAGGCGCGGGGGTGGTGGTCATCGGGGGTCAGATCCGGTATCCGGAGCCGGGCACGGTGACGATGACCGGCGGCTCGCCGAGCTTGCGGCGCAGGGTCATCACCGTGACCCGCACGACGTTGGTGAACGGGTCGGTGTTCTCGTCCCAGGCCTTCTCCAGGAGTTGCTCGGCGGAGACGACCGCGCCCTCGCTGCGCAGCAGGACCTCCAGGACGGCGAACTCCTTGGGCGCGAGCTGGACCTCCTTGCCGTCGCGGAAGACCTCGCGGCGGTTGGGGTCGAGCTTGATCCCGGCGCGCTCCAGGACGGGCGGCAGCGGCAGGCTCGTACGTCGGCCGAGTGCACGCACGCGTGCCGTCAGTTCACTGAACGCGAAGGGCTTGGGGAGGTAGTCGTCGGCGCCGATCTCCAGGCCCTCCACCCGGTCGCTGACGTCCCCGGAGGCCGTGAGCATCAGCACGCGCGTCGGCATGCCGAGCTCGACGATCTTCCGGCAGACGTCGTCGCCGTGCACGAGCGGGAGGTCACGGTCGAGGACGACCACGTCGTAGTCGTTGACGCCGATGCGCTCCAGGGCGGCCGCGCCGTCGTACACGACGTCGACGGCCATGGCCTCCCGGCGCAGTCCGGTGGCCACCGCATCGGCGAGCAGCTGCTCGTCCTCGACGACGAGTACGCGCACGTCGCTTGTCCTTCCTGTGTCCACCCGCGTAGCGCCTTCGCGGCGTACACGGGCGGGTCCGATGGGGTCCTCCCGCTCGAACGCAGCCGAGAGCAGGGAGGGTGGGACTCCATCCTGCCCTTTTCGGCCATAAGTCGGCTGTAAGACGGGTTCAGGAGCGGGGAATGCCAGATTTTCTCGGGAGGTTGAGGTTTCCGTGAAAGGGAGCGAGGGGAGGACGGCTTTACACCCCGCGATCACGCTCTGCTTGTGCCGCACCACCCGGCGGTACGTCATGGTCCGCTTCCGCAGAGCGGGCGTGGGTGTCCGGCACTGACGCCGCCCGGCTGGGCAGCGCCGGGCATCCCTGGAGACGTGATCGCCCCTTCCGAACGGCACACCCCCGTGCCATTACCGACCCACGACCCAGGACGAGGGGGCGCAGCATGGACGCATTCACCGCAGGACTTCTGCAGCGCATAAGGGCGACCGAGTCCGACCTGACGATGGCTCGCGAGACCGGCGACGACTTCCTCGCGGAGGTCGAGCAGGCCGAACTCGACGACCTGCACCGCCTTGCCGCGGAGCACGGTGTGCAGGTCGGCGTGTCACACGTCTGACCCAGCTCGTGACAGGAGCGGGGCCCCGGCAGATCCAGCCCGGGGCCCCGCTCGGTCGTCTGTGACGCGCCGCCTGCCGCGCACAACAAACTGTGTACCTGTCGCGCGGTATCGGTCACGCCCTGTAGGTCGCGCGGTGTCAGTCGTGCCAGGCGCCGAGTTCGTCGAGCCGGGACTGGAGGGTCTCGAAGAGGCCGGGCGGGGCGGCGACGGTCAGGTCGGTCGACAGGGGCTCTCCGGGGCGTCCGCCGGTCAGCGCGCCCGCCTCCCGGGCGATCAGGTCACCCGCCGCGTAGTCCCAGGGGTTGAGTCCCCTCTCGTAGTACGCGTCCAGGCGGCCCGTCGCCACGTCGCACAGGTCGATGGCCGCCGAGCCGCCGCGGCGGATGTCGCGGACCTGGGCGATCAGCTGTCCGACCACCTCGGCCTGCCGGGTCCTGCGGTCCGCGAGGTAGCCGAAGCCGGTGCCGACGAGGGCCAGCCCGAGGTCGGGGGCGGGCCGCACGCGCGCGGGACGGTCGTCGACGAAGGCACCGCCGCCCAGGACGGCCCGGTAGGTCTCCGCGCGCATCGGGGCGTGCACGACCCCGACGAGCGTCTCGCCGTCCTTGCGGGCCGCGATGGACACGGCCCAACTGGGCAGGCCGTACAGATAGTTGACCGTCCCGTCGATCGGGTCGATCACCCACTGGACGCCGCTGCTGCCCTTGATGTCGGCGCCCTCCTCCCCCAGGACGCCGTCGTCCGGCCTGGCGTCGGCCAGCAGACCGGTGATCAGCTTCTCGGAGGCGATGTCCATCTCGGTGACGACGTCGACGGCGCTGGACTTGGTCGCGGCCACGCCGAGATCGTCGGGGCGGCCGTCCCGGAGGAAGGCGCCCGCGCGGTGGGCCGCGTCGAGCGCGATCTCCAGCAGTTCGGCCTTCAGCTCGTCGTTCGCTGTGGCGGTCACGGGGCTCCTCATACGTACGGGCTGTCGGCGCCCGCGGCGGCGGGCTTGGGGGCGCGGGCCGGGCAGCAGCCCGCGGGGCAGAGGTCGTGGCTCGGGCCGAGGGCACCGAGGGCGCAGGGCGAAACGTCTCTGCCGTTCTCGGTGGCGGCCCGCTCCAGGACGAGGTCGCGGATCGCGGCGGTGAAGCGCGGGTCGGCGCCCACGGTGGCCGCGCGGCGCACCGGCAGCCCCAGCTCCGCGGCCTTCGCCGCGGCCTCCGTGTCGAGGTCGTACAGGACCTCCATGTGGTCCGAGACGAACCCGATGGGTGCCATCACGACCGCGGGGACGCCGGCGGTGTGCCGCCCCTCCAGGTGGTCGCAGATGTCCGGCTCCAGCCACGGGATGTGCGGGGCTCCCGAGCGCGACTGGTAGACGAGCTGCCAGGGGTGCTCGGTCCCGGTCCGCTCGCGCACCGCGTCGGCGACGAGCCGGGCGACGTCCAGGTGCTGCCGTACGTACGCCCCGCCGTCCCCGTGGCCCTCCACCGGTCCGGAGGTGTCCGCCGCGGACGTCGGGATCGAGTGCGTCGTGAAGGCGATGTGCGCGCCCGCGCGGACGTCCTCGGGAAGCTCGGCGAGGGACTTCAGGACGCCCTCGGTCATCGGCTCGACGAAGCCCGGGTGGTTGAAGTAGTGCCGGAGCTTGTCGATCCGCGGCAGCTCCAGACCCTCCCCCTCCAGGGTCGCCAGGGCCCCGGCCAGGTCCTCGCGGTACTGCCGGCAGCCCGAGTACGAGGCGTACGCGCTCGTGGCCAGCACCAGGACGCGGCGGCGGCCGTCGGCGACCATCTCGCGCAGGGTGTCCGTCAGGTACGGACCCCAGTTCCGGTTGCCCCAGTACACGGGCAGGTCCAGGCCGTGCTCCGCGAAGTCCTTGCGCAGGGCGTCCAGCAGGGCGCGGTTCTGGTCGTTGATCGGGCTGACCCCGCCGAACAGGAAGTAGTGCTGCCCCACTTCCTTGAGGCGTTCCTTGGGGATGCCCCGGCCCCGGGTCACGTTCTCCAGGAACGGGACCACTTCGTCGGGGCCTTCGGGGCCGCCGAAGGAGAGCAGGAGCAGGGCGTCGTAGGGAGTGGCATCGAGCGCGTCTCGCATGCCTCGATCCTGCCATCCGCCTCCGACAGCCGGGCATCGGCGGGGGGCCGAACGGCAGGTGGACACGGTGGACGGGGAAATCAGCGGATGGGTTAGGGTCACCTGGCTCGTAAGCTGTATCCGTCGGATTCACGCCTTACCGGACCCTCACCGGAGACCACCCGTGCTCAGCCCCTACCGCGCCCTGTTCGCCGCGCCCGGCTCCAAGGGCTTCACCACCGCGGGCCTCCTCGGCCGGATGCCGCTGTCGATGATGGGCATCGGCGTGGTCACGATGATCTCCCAGGTCACCGGGCGGTACGGGCTCGCGGGCGCCCTCTCGGCGACGATCGCGCTCTCCGCGGCGGTGCTCGGGCCCCAGATATCCCGCCTGGTGGACCGGTACGGGCAGCGGCGGGTGCTGCGGCCCGCCACACTGTCCGCGCTCACCGCGTCCGCCGGGCTCCTGCTGACCACCCGCTTCGACGGGCCGGACTGGGTGCTGTTCCTCTGTTCGGCCGGTATCGGCTGCGTACCGAGCGTCGGCGCGATGACCAGGGCGCGCTGGGCGCTCATCTACCGGGGCAGGCCCGAACTCCACACCGCGTACGCCTTCGAGTCCGTCATCGACGAGATCTGCTTCATCTTCGGGCCGATCATCTCCATCGGCCTGTGCACGGTGTGGTTCCCGGAGGCCGGGCCGCTGCTCGCGGCCCTCTTCCTGGCGGCCGGTGTCTTCTGGCTGACGTCCCAGCGCGCCACCGAACCCCCGCCGCATCCGCGTGGGCACCACACGGGCGGCTCGGCGCTGCGCTCGGCCGGACTCCAGGTCCTGGTGGCCACCTTCGTGGCGACCGGCGCGATCTTCGGCGCGGTCGACGTGGTCACCGTGGCCTTCGCCGACGAGGAGGGCCACAAGGGCGCGGCGAGCGTCGTCCTGGCCGTCTACGCGGCGGGCTCGTGCGTGGCCGGGGCCGTCTTCGGGCTGCTGCGCTTCGCGGGGGCGCCCGCCCGCAGGTGGGTACTGGGCATCTGCGCCATGGCCGTGAGTATGATCCCTCTGCTACTGGTCGGAAACTTGCCGTTCCTGGCTGTGGCGCTGTTCGTTGCGGGCCTGTCCATCGCACCGACGATGATCACGACGATGGCCCTCGTCGAACTGCACGTACCACGCGCGAAACTGACCGAGGGCATGACATGGGTGAGCACCGGGCTCGCGGTCGGGGTCGCGCTCGGTTCCTCCCTGTCCGGCTGGGTGATCGACACAGCCGGGGCGCGGGCCGGGTACGGGGTCCCGGTCGCGGCCGGGGCTGTCGCGGTCGCGGTGGGTTTCCTCGGGTATCGCCGGCTCAGCAGGCCGGTTCCGCAGCGGGGAGGAACCCATGAGAAGCACAGTGAGCGCGAAGAGCGGCACCTGGCGTAACTGGGCCGGGAACGTCACCGCCCGGCCGGCCCGGGAGGTCACTCCTGCCTCCGTCGAGGAACTCTCCGCCGCCGTGCGCCGGGCCGCCGAGGACGGACTCAGGGTCAAGGCCGTCGGCACCGGCCACTCCTTCACCGCGGCGGCGGCGACCGACGGCGTGTTGATCCGCCCTCAACTGTTGACCGGCATCCGCAGGATCGACCGGGACAACGGCACCGTCACGGTCGAGGCCGGCACACCGCTCAAGCGCCTCAACCTCGCCCTGGCCCGGGAGGGCCTGTCGCTCACGAACATGGGCGACATCATGGAGCAGACGGTGTCGGGCGCGACCAGCACCGGTACGCACGGCACCGGCCGCGACTCCGCCTCGATCGCCGCCCAGATCGCGGGACTTGAACTGGTGACCGCCGACGGCTCGGTCCTCACCTGTTCCGAGAAGGAGAACCCCGAGATCTTCGCGGCGGCCCGGATCGGGATAGGCGCCCTGGGGATCATCACCGCGATCACCTTCTCCGTAGAGCCCCTTTTCCTCCTCTCGGCCCGCGAGGAGCCGATGAGCTTCGACGAGGTGACGGGTTCCTTCGACGAACTGTTCACGGAGAACGAGCACTTCGAGTTCTACTGGTTCCCCCACACCGGCAACTGCAACACCAAGCGCAACAACCGCAGCGTGGGCCCGGAGAAGCCGGTCGGTACCGTCCGCGGCCTGTACGAGGACGAGTTCCTCTCGAACGGGGTCTTCCAGGCGGCCAACTACGTGGGCCGGGCCGTCCCCGCCACGATCCCCTCGATCGCCCGGATCTCCAGCCGCGCCCTGTCCGCGCGCACCTACACCGACATTCCCTACAAGGTCTTCACTTCTCCCCGCCGGGTGCGTTTCACGGAGATGGAATACGCGGTTCCGCGAGCCGCTCTGGTCGAGACCCTGCGCGAACTGAAGGCCATGGTCGACCGTTCGCCTCTGCGCATCAGCTTCCCGGTGGAGGTACGCACGGCCCCCGCGGACGACATCACCCTCTCCACCGCGTCCGGCCGGGACAGCGCGTACATCGCGGTCCACATGTTCAGGGGGACTCCGTACCAGGCGTACTTCAGCGCCGCCGAGCGGATCTTCACCGCGCACGAGGGCCGGCCCCACTGGGGCAAGGTCCACACCCGGGACGCGGAGTACTTCGCCGGCGTCTATCCGCACTTCGACGAGTTCACCGTGCTGCGTGACCGCCTCGACCCGGAACGGCGTTTCGGCAACGACTACCTGCGGCGGATCCTGGGCGACTGACGGTCCGGACAGACCATGAGCAGCCCTCCCCCCGACCGATTGCCCGAGCACAGGACGTACGGTCGAAGCGACTCCCTCCACTTCCGGCGATCATGTGAAGAATCAGTCTCACCATGATCACGAGAATGTCACCCCGGACGGCCAACTCCCGCCTCCGGACAGAAGTTCGGTGGCGTGCCGATCCACGCAAGTGGCCCGAATGGAGTACTGTTGCGAGCCCTGGGACCGGACGCACGCCAGGGTGTCCGGAGCCGTACAGGACCGCCGAGAGGGGGCCCGTTGCACAGGGTGATGAGGTTCGTCACTTAGCGTTGCGAATAGGTAACCGTGCCATAACGGCGAGTTCGGGCCACCGTCCGACACGCCGGGCAACTCGGCAAGGTTGTGGCAGGCTGCACCCGGGCAGGCCACACTCGACTAGCGGAAGCAGCGACGCACGTGACGTCGGCAGGCACCACCCGGGAGGTCCCCATGCCCGAACTGCGTGTCGTGGCCGTCTCCAACGACGGCACACGGCTGGTGCTGAAGGCTGCGGACAGCACGGAGTACACGCTTCCGATTGACGAGCGTCTACGCGCCGCCGTACGCGGCGATCGTCCCCGCCTCGGCCAGATCGAGATCGAGGTGGAGAGCCATCTCCGCCCCCGAGACATCCAGGCCCGCATACGCGCGGGAGCATCCGCCGAAGAGGTCGCCCAGCTCGCCGGAATCCCCGTCGACCGGGTGCGCCGCTTCGAGGGACCCGTGCTCGCCGAGCGTGCCTTCATGGCGGAGCGGGCCCGCAAGACGCCCGTCCGCCGCCCCGGCGAGACGACCGGTCCCCAGCTCGGCGAGGCCGTGCAGGAGCGCCTGCTGCACCGTGGCGCCGACAAGGAGACCGTCCAGTGGGACTCCTGGCGCCGCGACGACGGCACCTGGGAGGTACTGCTCGTCTACCGCGTGGCGAGCGAACCCCACTCCGCGAGCTGGACGTACGACCCGCCCCGGCGGCTCGTCCAGGCCGTCGACGACGAGGCGCGCTCGCTGATCGGCGAGTCCGACGACCTCGGCTCCGCCGAACCCAGCTTCCCGTTCGTACCGCGCATCGCGCGGCTGCCCCGCGACCGTCCGCTGGACCGCGCCCTGGACCGGCAGATCGAGCGGCCCGGCCTGCCGCCGTCGTCCGAGCCGGACATCGAGGAGGGCATCAGCGAGCGTGAGCGCGACTCGCTGACCAGCCTCCTGGAGGCGGTGCCCAGCTTCCGCGGGGACATGGTCGTGCCCGAGCGGCCCTCGGCAGGACCCGCCGCCTCGACGGCCTCCACGACCTCGGCCACGGAACGCTCCGCGACGGAGGAACCGCCTGTACCGGAGCCCGAGGTGGAGGAGCCGCCGGCTCCCGCGGCCTCGGCCGGTTCGGCCTACGCGGACGTGCTCATGCCGCGTTCGGTGGCCAGCCACCGCGACCGGCTCGTCGGCGCCACCGACCGGCAGGCCGAAGCGGACGGCGTCCGTCCGGGACGCAGAGCGGCCGTACCGAGCTGGGACGAGATCGTCTTCGGGACGCGACGCAAGAAGCAGGACTAGGAAGTGGCGAAGTGACAGGGGCTCGCACCGTCTCGGTGCGAGCCCTCCGCTCTTCCGTCAGCCCTTCGTCACCGGTCCGCCCTCGCCCACCGGTCCGGCTGCTCCTGCGGGTCCGACGTTCCTCACGGGTTCACCCTTCCGTGTCGGACCGTCCGCCGGTGCCCCCGGTGCTACTGCGGATCGGGGCCGGTCGCGACCGGGCGCCCCTCGTCCCGCGACCATTCCGACCAGGACCCCACGTACAGCGCGGCCGGAATGCCCGCGACCGCCAGCGCGAGAACCTCGTGCGCGCCGGAGACGCCCGACCCGCAGTAGACGCCGACCTCCGAAGAGCCGTCGGCGCCCAGGGAGGCGAAGCGGTCGGCGAGTTCACCCGTCGGCAGGAAGCGACCGGATTCGGCCACATTCCCGGTGGTCGGCGCCGAGACCGCGCCGGGGATGTGGCCACCGACCCGGTCGATCGGCTCGACGTCACCGCGATAGCGCTCGGCGGCCCGGGCGTCGAGCAGCAGACCGGTGCGGGCCAGCGCCGCGGCGCCGTCGGCGTCGAGCAGGGACACCTTCCCCGGAGCGGGTACGAAGGTGCCGGCGGCCGGAGCGGCACGGCCGCTCTCGACCGGTCCGCTCCAGGCCGCGAGTCCGCCGTCAAGCACACGCACCGACGGGTGACCCATCCAGCGCAACAGCCACCAGGCCCGCGCGGCGGCCCAGCCGAGCCCCCCGTCGTACACGACGACGTCACGGTCCTCGGAGACCCCGGCCGCGCGCATGGCCTCGGCGAAGACCTCCGGGTCCGGCAGCGGGTGGCGTCCCGCCGCGCCGGCGGGACCGGCGAGTTCGGTGTCCAGGTCCACGTAGACGGCACCCGGAATGTGTGCCTCCTCGTAGGAGCGGCGCAGGTTGGGGCCGCCCAGCTGCCAGCGGATGTCCAGCACGACCGGCGGGTTCGGCCCCGTCAGGTCGCTCGCGAGTCGGGATGCGGAGATGATGGCGTTCATGGCCACCATCCTCGCGCACGGGGTGGCCACTTCGTCCAGGTCCGGCTACTGTGCTCCGCCGGGCCGACCCGACCACACGGCGTGCAGGAACGGGCACACGCTGTACGGCCGATGGACATGCTCAGGCAATCGCGGGGAAACGGATGGGCAACAGGAATGCGGGCATCCTCCCGCCGAGGGCCGTCCGGCCGTGGCGCGGCCCACCGCCGGTGGTGCGACCATCGGCACCGGGCGCCGTGGTCCAGGACGGCGGTACGCCCGGTTCGACAGCGGAAGTGAAGCGGCCCCGCGAGGCGCCGAGGAGAGGGTGACGATGACCGAGGCACGGGAGTCGGCCGGCCTGAACGGCTCTGCGTACACGCCCGGCACGCCCTGCTGGGTGAGTCTGATGGTGCACGGGATGGCCGCGACCCAGGAGTTCTACGGGGAGCTGTTCGGCTGGGAGTTCCAACCCGGTCCGCAGCAGCTGGGCGCCTACGTGCGGGCGCAGTTGGACGGGCAGGAGGTTGCGGGCATCGGCCAGCTCCCACCGGACCGGCATCTGCCCGTCGCGTGGACGCCCTACCTCGCCTCGGACGACGTGGACCTGACGGCGGAGACGGTCCGGCACTGCGGCGGCACGGTCGGCGTCGGTCCGCTGGTCGCCGACGCCGCCGGCCGCCTGGCGATCGCCTCGGACCCCTCGGGCGCCGTGTTCGGCGTCTGGCAGGCCGCGGCCCATCTCGGTGCGGGCCTCGCCGGGGTTCCCGGGACCCCCACCTGGAACGAGCTGGTCACCAGGGAATCCGCGGGTGTGGCCAAGTTCTACGAGACGGTCTTCGGTTACGAGGAGGAGCCCGTCGTCTCCGCCGACTCCGACTACGTCACCCTCCACATCAAGGGCCGCCCGGTGGCTGGCATCCACGGCGTCGGCAACGCCCTGCCCCGCGACCGGGGCGCCCACTGGATGACGTACTTCGAGGTCGTCGACGTGGACGCGGCGGTGGCCCTGGTCGTCGAACTGGGCGGCCACGTCCTCAGGCCGGCCCACGACAGCGCGTACGGCCGGGTCGCCAAGGTGGCGGACCTGGAGGGCGCGGCGTTCTCACTGGTGCGGACCAGCCGCTAGGACGTACGCGTCAGCCGCGCGCCGCGGTGTCCACCGGGAGTACGTCCGGGGACAGGACGCCCGCCCGCGCGGTCGCCGCGGTCATCCGCCGGCTGTGGTGACGGCGGCACAGCACCTCGTAGCCGATGTCCTCCGACTGGTCGACGTCGCCGACGACGACCTGGGCGCCCTCGACGACCATCCGGCCGCCTATGGTGCGGGCGTTGTGGGTGGCGCGGGCGCCGCACCAGCAGAGGGCCTCGACCTGCAGGACCTCGACGCGGTCGGCCAGTTCGACGAGTCGCTGCGAGCCCGGGAAGAGCTTGGAGCGGAAGTCGGTGGTGATGCCGAAGGCGAAGACGTCGATGTCCAGATCGTCGACCACGCGCGCGAGTTGGTCGATCTGCTCGGGGGCGAGGAACTGTGCCTCGTCGGCGATGACGTAGTCCGCCCTGCCACCCCGCGAGAGATGCTCGACGAGGTACGCGTACACGTCCTGGTCCTCCTCGACCTCCACCGCGTCCGTGACCAGACCGAGCCGGGAGGAGAGCTTGCCCTCACCCGCGCGGTCGTCCCGGGTGAAGATCATGCCCTGCAGGCCGCGGGCCGAGCGGTTGTGCTCGATCTGCAGAGCCAGCGTCGACTTCCCGCAGTCCATGGTTCCGGAGAAGAACACCAGCTCGGGCATGGGGAGTCGAGCACCTTTCAGCAGGGACGGAGCAGCGGTGGAGCGAGGGGTGGGCGGGTGACGACGCGCGGCGGGCGGAGGGTCAGGAACGCACTTCCAGCAGTGGAACGTGCTGTTCCGCCGGGGTCATCGAGCCGTGGTTGCCGACCATCAGCGACTCCTTCGGTTCCCGTTCGGACGCGGTGATCAGCACGTCGTCCCGGGCTGCCGCGACCACGTCGCCGATGCGCGCGTACACCCGCTCGTCGACGTGCGGGCCGAACCAGCCCGCCGCGATCGCCTCGTCGCGCGAGGCCACCCAGAACTGCTCGCCGAGCACCTCGCGCCAGCAGGTCAGGACGTCCGACCCGGCGCCCGGGACCGCGTACACATGCCGGGCGCGTCCTTCGCCGCCGAGGAGGGCGACGCCCGCGCGCAGTTCCCAGTCCTCGTCGAAGTCGATCCGGTGCTGCTCGTCGAAGGGGATGTCGATCATGCCGTGGTCGGCCGTGACGTACAGGGCCGCGCGGGGCGGCAGTTGCTCGGCCAGGCGCTGGACCAGCCGGTCCACGTACATGAGCTGTCCGCGCCAGGCGTCGGAGTCGATGCCGAAGCGGTGCCCCTTGCCGTCGACCTCCGCGTAGTACGTGTAGACCAGCGAGCGGTCCCCGGCGGCCAGTTGCTCGGCCGCCATGTCCATGCGGTCCTCGCCGGTCAGCCGGCCGTGGAACGTGCCGCCGCTGAGCGCGATCTTGGTCAGGGGGGTGTTCTGGAAGTGCGGGGCCGACACCTGGGCCGTGTGCACACCCGCCGCGTCGGCCAGCTGGAACACCGTGGGGTACGGCTGCCACTTGCCCGGCTTGGTCCAGGGGATCCAGCGGAGCTGGTTCATCAGCTCGCCGGTCTCCGGGTTGCGCACTGTGTAGCCGGGCAGTCCGTGGGCTCCCGGCGGCAGTCCGGTGCCGACCGAGGCCAGCGAGGTGGCGGTGGTCGCGGGATAGCCCGCCGTGATCGGCCGGCCGGTGCCGCCGCGCGAGCTGCCCAGCAGGGAGCTCATGAACGGGGCCTCGTCCGGGTGGGCCTTCAGCTGTTCCCAGCCGAGGCCGTCGATGAGGAAGACGCAGTTCCGGTCGGCCGGGCTCAGTTCGCCGAGCGAGGCGGTCATGTCCGGTACGTCCATGCCCGCGGCCAGGGTGGGCAGGAGGTCGGCGAGCGACCCCGTTCCGTACTCGGGTACGGGCGCTGATTCGACGGTGAGCGGTTCCGGGTCGTCCCAGACTTGCTGGGACATCAGCGGGTGACGTCCGCGGTCGCCTCGGAGAGCGACTGCGCGAAGGCGAGCGTCTGGCGCACGGCGTCCGGCCCGTCACCGGCCTCGCTGACGCGCAGGCTCAGGTCGTCCGCCGTCGAGCTGCCGGTGTAGCCGTGGTCCGCCTCGCAGTTGGAGTCGCCGCAGGCCGCGGGCTCCAG
Source organism: Streptomyces sp. NPDC102514 (assembly GCF_055584525.1). NCBI lineage: Bacteria > Bacillati > Actinomycetota > Actinomycetes > Kitasatosporales > Streptomycetaceae > Streptomyces > Streptomyces sp. NPDC102514. The sequence goes on along the minus strand of NZ_JBVJLW010000019.1, from coordinate 124,313 downwards.
GTCGATACGGGCGACCGCGCCCCAGCCGATGGTGAGGACGACCTCGCGCGGCAGGGTCCCCACCACGTACTTCTCGGGGTTCGCCACGACCCGGCTGAGCACGACGGACGAGATCCGGCCAAGCTTCACGGACTCGGTGGACGTCGTCGCGTACGGCGTGGGGGACGTGCTGTCCGCCGCCTGCTCGTCGGTGTGGCTCACGATGAAACGGTTACCCGTGAGAACGAGCACCGTCACATGCCGGCGCACCTCGTTCGCGTCGAACGTCGTCTCCTGGTGGACCAGATACGACCGGATGGGCTCGCCCCCTACAGCGGCCTCCACCGCCTCGGCCACGAGGGCCGGGTAGTAGCCGCTGCGCTCGATCGCCGCTCGCAGCCCCTGGGTCGTCGTACTGGTCTTGGCCATGATGTCCATTCTACGGGGGCGTACTGACTGCGAGGCACCGCTCAGTACACAGGAAGCGTGCGTGGGCCGAGGTCGTCGCGGGCGGGCGGCGGCGCCAGCCGTACGGACGCGCCGAGCACGCTCAGCCCGCGCGGGGCGACGACGACCGGTTCCAGGGACACGGAGACGACTTCGGGGTGGTCGTCGACGAGCCGTGACAGGCGCAGCAGCAGGTGCTCCAGTGCCGCGACGTCCGCGGGGGCCGAGCCGCGCCAGCCGAAGAGGAGGGGCGCGGTCCGGATGGAGCGGACCAGTGAGGCGGCGTCGCGGTCGGTGACCGGAATCAGTCGGTGCGCGGTGTCTCCGAGCAGTTCCGACGCCGCTCCGGCGAGCCCGAAGGAGAGCACCGCTCCGGCGGCCGGGTCGATGACCGCCCGTACGACGGTGTCCACGCCGCGCGGTGCCATGGCCTGTACCACCGGGCGCAGTTCCTCGGGCTCTCCGAAGAGGCTGGTCAACTCGGCGTACGCGCGTCGCAGTTGCTCCTCGTCCGCCAGGTCGAGGCGGACGCCGCCCAGGTCGGCGCGGTGCCTCAGGTGGGGGGCGGTGGTCTTCAGGGCCACGGGGTAGCCGAGGTGTTCCGCCGCGGCGACGGCCTCCCCGGGGGTGGGCGCGGGAAGGGCTCGGCGGACGTCGATGCCGTACCGGGCGAGGAGGGCGCAGGTGTCGTCGGGGCCGAGGGTGAGCGCGCCCTCGGCCGGGCCCGGCTCCCACGCCGGCACCGCCGCTCCCGGCTCCGTCTGTCCCGCTTCCGCGGTGGTGCTGCCCTCCCCGTCGACGAGAAGGCGGCCGATCTGTTCGGCCGCGCCCTTCTCGTCGATGTCCTCGTACTCGGGCACCCGCCCCGGATCGGCGGCCTCGTGCCGCCACTGGCCGTATTTCACCGCTTCCGCGAGCGCGCGCACGGCCCGCTCGGCGGCGGGGTAGGCGGGGATGAGCCGGGAGTCCACCGCGGCGCTCTCCGCCCCGGCGCCGTCCGCCGCTTCGGGGAGGGCGGGAGCGGGGAGGACGGGAGCGGTTCGCGGGGCGGGGCCGGATGCCGCTGACGCGGTGCCGAGCAGTGTGGCGCCATCCGCTGTGGTGGCGACCCGTGACGTGCCGTCCGCTGTGGTGTCGGCCGGCGCGGTGCCGTCCGCTGTGGTGTCGGCCGGTGCCGTGCTTCCGGCCGGTGCGGTGCTGGCCGCCGCGGACAGGGCTTCCGCGAGTCCGCCCAGCTCCACGTGCACCACGAGGACCGGTTTGGCGGGAGCCGCCGCCGAGGCCGAACGCAGGGCCTCCGCCAGCGCGGCGTCCGCCGCCGATCTCTCGCCCACCGCCGGGATCGCGGTGACCACGACGGCGTCGCAGGCGTCGTCGGCCAGGGCGTGCGCCAGCGCGTCCCGGAAGTCCTCGGCGGAGGCGCCCGTCGTCAGGTCGCGAGGCGGCAGCGGCCGCAGGTCCTGGGCGAGACACGCGTCGTACGTCAGCAGCCCGAGCGATTCGGAGTTCCCGAGGATCGCCACCCTCGGGCCCGCGGGCAGGGGCTGGCGCGCCAGGAGCAGCCCCGCGTCGACCAGCTCGGTGATCGTGTCCACCCGGATGACCCCGGCCTGCCGCAGCAGGGCGGACACCGTGGCGTGCGGCAGCCGGGTGGCCCGTACCGCGTGTCCCTGGGGCGCGGCTCCGCCGTGCCGCGCGCCCTGGACGACGACCAGCGGCTTGGCCGCGGCCGTCCGCCGGGCGAGGCGCGTGAACTTGCGCGGGTTGCCGATCGATTCGAGGTACATGAGCGCGACATCGGTGTCCGGGTCGTCGTACCAGTACTGAAGGACGTCGTTGCCGGACACGTCCGCGCGGTTGCCGGAGGAGACGAAGGTCGACACGCCCGTCACCCCGGTGACCCCGCCGCCGCGCCGGTGCAGCCGGGACAGCAGCGCGATCCCGATGGCTCCGGACTGGGCGAACAGGCCGATGCGTCCGGTGCGCGGCATCTCCGGGGCGAGCGAGGCGTTGAGCCGGGTGCGCGGCGAGGTGTTGATGACTCCGAAGGCGTTCGGCCCGATCAGCCGCATCCCGTACGTCCGCACCTGGCGTACGAGCTCGCGCTGGCGCTCCCTGCCCTCGGGGCCGCTCTCGGCGTACCCCGCGGAGACCACGACGAGCCCCTGCACCCCGTGCTCGCCGCACTCCGCGACCGCTTCGGGGACCCGCTCGGCCGGGACGGCGATCACCGCGAGGTCGACGGGCTCGCCGATGTCGCGAACGGAGCGGTGGGCGGGGACTCCGGCGAGCTCCTTCTCCTGAAGTTCGCCGTTCACCGCGTACAGGCGCCCGGTGAAGCCCGCGTCGCGCAGGTTGTCCAGGATGCTGCGGCCCACTCCCCCGGGGGTGCGGCCCGCTCCGACGACCGCGACCGAACCGGGTGCCAGGAGCCGGGCCACGGAACGCGCCTCCGCCCGCTGCTCCCTCGCGCGCTGCACGGCGAGGGAACGGTCGGTGGGCTCCAGGTCGAACTCCAGGCGTACGACGCCGTCCTCGAAGCTGCGCTTCTGCTGGTACCCGGCGTCCGTGAAGACCTTGATCATCTTGCTGTTGGCGGGCAGCACCTCGGCGGCGAAGCGGCGGATGCCGCGCTCACGGGCGACGGCCGCGACATGTTCGAGCAGGGCGGAGGCCACGCCGCGGCCCTGATGGGCGTCCTGGACGAGGAAGGCGACCTCCGCCTCGTCCGCGGGGGCGGAGGCGGGCCGGCCGTCCGCGGCGATGCGGTCGTACCGTACGGTGGCGATGAATTCGCCGCCTACGGTCGCCGCGAGTCCCACCCGGTCCACGAAGTCGTGGTGGGTGAAACGGTGGACGTCCTTGGCGGACAGACGCGGGTACGGCGCGAAGAAGCGGTAGTACTTCGACTCGGCGGACACCTGCTCGTAGAAGCTGACGAGGCGGTCCGCGTCGTCGGCCGTGATGGGCCGGACGCGCGCGGTGCCGCCGTCGCGCAGCACGACGTCGGCCTCCCAGTGAGCGGGGTACTCGTGCCGGTCCGTCGGGGTCTGCATGGGGCCCAGAGTACGACTCGGGTCCGACAACGGCGGGTTCGCGCCCGGCGGGGACCCGGGGCAGTCTTGGGGCCCGGGCCGGTCCGGGCCCGCACCCGCGCACGGCACGCCTCACCGTTCACCGTATGGAACACTGGTCTAGACAACCTTGACACCTGAAGGGCAGCATCACATGGCTGAGCGCCGCGTCAACGTCGGCTGGGCCGAGGGCCTGCACGCCCGTCCCGCCTCCATCTTCGTCCGGGCGGCCACGGCCACCGGCGTCCCCGTGACGATCGCCAAGGCCGACGGCAACCCCGTCAACGCCGCGTCCATGCTCGCGGTCCTCGGCCTGGGCGCCCAGGGCGGCGAGGAGATCGTCCTGGCCTCCGACGCCGAGGGTGCGGACGCCGCGCTCGACCGCCTCGCGAAGCTGGTCGCCGAGGGCCTCGACGAACTCCCCGAGACCGTCTGACCCTCAGGCCCTCTCGGACCCCTTGGGACCTCTTGGGACCCTTCGGGTCTCCCCGGACTCCGTCGGACCCCATCGGTCCCCGTACGGCGGAGCCGCGTCACCCACACCCCGGGCGACGCGGCTCCGCCGTTCGCGCGTCCGGGAGCGTACGGGGCCGGGGCCGTTCTTTTCCTGCGTGCGGCGTATTGATTTCCGCCCGCCTCCACCCGCTTCCGCGCGCACTGAAATGACGTGCTCCACAATTCAGGGCACGCGGAAGAAAAGGGCACCGGAAATAGGGCCCTGCCGAATATCTCTCTTTGTATACGGTGCTTCTGTTAATGCCGCAGGCCCGCTGTGTTTACGGGATGTTGCGAAGTCCTCACACGCTCGGCGCGGTCCCCGCCGGGAAAACGCAGCCGGTGCGCGGACATCGCCCGCTCCGTGTGCAGCGCCGTGATCGCCCTGGCCCGGTCGCTGTCACCGCGGGCCACGGCGTCCACGATGGCCCCGTGCTCGGTCCAGGACTCGGCGGGGTGCGCGGGCGCCTCGACCGAGTACATCCAGGCGATCTTGTGCCGCAGCTGGCCGAGCGTCGAGGTCAGCGCCGGGCTGCCCGAGGACTGCGCGAGCGTCTCGTGGAACCAGCCGCCGAGCGAGCGCAGATCCTCGCTGTTGCCCCGCCTGGCCCGCTCCTGGCCGAGCCTGACCAGGCCGCGCAGCACCTTGAGATGGGCCTCGGTGCGCCGCTGGGCGGCACGGGCGGCGCCCAGCGGCTCCAGCAGCACGCGCATCTCCAGGAGGTCGGCGGCCTCCTGCTCCGTGGGTTCCGCGACGCACGCGCCCGCGTGCCGGCGGGTGACCACGAAGCCCTCCGCCTCCAGGGTGCGCAGCGCCTCGCGCACGGGGACCCGCGAGACGCCGTAGCGGCGCGCGAGCAGTTCTTCGGTGAGCCGGCTGCCGCGCTCGTAGACACCCGCGACGATGTCGTCCCGGATCGCCGTGCATACCGAGCGCGCGGGAATACGCATGACCGGACCTCCGCCTTAATCCCCGCGAAACGCGGTCGATTGACGCTTGTTCGGTGACTCTATTGCAGAGAACGGGAAATTCCGAAGGCAGCCGGGAATCCATGGATATTTTTTGGACACACCGGGCTTCTGAACAGGCGGTCGTCCGGTACGAAAGTGACCGGAAGCCGTCCGAACGCGCGTAGGCCCCGGCTCGGTGAGCCGGGGCCTACGACGGAGATGCGGTGCCGCGCGGAACCGCGGCGGCGGGTGCCGTGCGGTCAGACGTTCACGCCGTGCCCGCGGAGGTAAGCGATCGGGTCCATGTCGGAGCCGTACTCGGCGGTGGTCCGCGCCTCGAAGTGCAGGTGCGCCCCCGTGACGTTGCCCGTCGCCCCGGAGAGGGCTATCTGCTGCCCCGGAGTGACCGTCTGGCCGACCGAGGCACCGATGGACGAGAGGTGCCCGTACTGGGTGTACGTGCCGTCGACCATCTTGATGACGATCTGGTTGCCGTAGGAACCGCCCCAGCCGGCCTCCACGACGGTGCCGGAGCCCACCGCGTGCACGGCGGTGCCGCTGGCGGCGTGGAAGTCGATGCCGGTGTGGCTGCCGGAGGACCAGATGCCGCCGCCGGCCTGGTAGGACGTGGAGACGTACGAGCCGGTGATCGGCGCGGTGTAGGCGTTGAGGCGCTTGCGCTCGGCCTCGCGGGCCGCACGGGCCTTGGCCTCGCGCTCCTTCTCGGCCTTCGCCCTGGCCTCCTCCGCACGCTTCTTCGCGGCGGCCTCGGCCTTCTCGCGGGCGGCGGCCTGGTCGGCGGCCTGGCGCTGGGCGACGGCCTGCGCGTCGATTTCGTGGGCGACCGAGTCGCCCATGGTGACGGCCTTGAGGGGGCCCGTCTGCTCGATCTCGCTCTCGGCGGCGAACGCCGGGGCGGCCAGCGTGCCCACGACACCGGTGGTGGCCAGGGCGGCGACGCCGACGGTCCTGCGGGTGGTGCGCGTCATGCGGCTGGGAAGACGGTGCTTCCCCGTGGCGCGGGTGAACGCCATGAAGTGGCTGGTCCTTTCCTTCCTTCTCGCCTACCGGGTTAGCTGACGGGTTCGGAGCAGGAAGGTCTCCTACGGACCCCCTTCGGGAAGGGCGTCCGATTCACCCCAGGGACCTGGGTCCCCGGCTCCCCTGGCTCGCGCCATACGGGGACTCGGCGATGACTGTCCGGTGCCGCGGACGCGGCGCAGTGCCTGACGAACAGCCGGACCGACGCTAAGCGGCGCCTCTTTCAATAGACAAACGGATCACCATTTTTGTAGCGCATGCCACAGGGCAGACAGGCAACTTCCCTGCAATACGGACAAACCATGGACGGAGAAGGACAGAAAAGGGCCCGGGTGACTCGTCCAGTCACCCGGGCCCCGACCGTGAACAGGTCCCGCCCGATCGCGGGCCCTGCCCGGTCGCGGATCCCTACTCGGCCGTCACGACGCTGACTTCGCCGACGCCGAGGGCCCTGACGGGCTCCTCGATCTGCGCGGCGTCCCCGACTAGGACGGTCACCAGGCGGTCCACCGGGAACGCGTTCACGGCGGCAGCGGTGGCCTCCACGGTGCCGGTCGCGGCGAGCTGCTTGTACAGCGTCGCCTGGAAGTCGTCCGGCAGGTGCTGCTCGACCTGGTCGGCGAGCGTGCCCGCGACGGCGCCCGCGGTCTCGTACTTCAGGGGCGCGACACCCACCAGGTTCTGCACGGCGACGTCGCGCTCGGCGTCCGTCAGACCCTCGGCGGCGAGGGTGCGCAGCACCTTCCACAGGTCGTCGAGCGCCGGGCCGGTGTTCGGGGTGTCCACGGAGCCGCTGATGGCGAGCATCGAGATGCCCGTCCCGTCCGGAGCGGAGCGCAGCACCTGGCCGAACGCCCGCACACCGTAGGTGTATCCCTTCTCCTCGCGCAGGACGCGGTCCAGGCGGGAGGTGAGGGTGCCACCGAGGCAGTACGTGCCGAGCACCTGGGCGGGCCACACGCGGTCGTGGCGGTCCGCGCCGACGCGGCCGATGAGCAGCTGCGTCTGGACGGCTCCGGGCCGGTCCACGATGATCACGCGGCCGGTGTCGTCGGCGGTCACCGAGGGCACGGGACGCGCCTGGGCCTGCGAGCCGGTCCAGGTGCCGAGCGTGTCCCCGAGCAGCGCGTCGAGGTCGACGTCCGTGAGGTCGCCGACGACGACCGCGGTGGCCGTGGCGGGGCGTACGTGCTTCTCGTAGAAGGCGCGTACGGCCGCCGAGTCGATCGCGGTGACCGTCTCCTCGGTGCCCTGGCGCGGGCGCGACATCCGGGAGTCCGCCGGGAAGAGCTGCCGGGACAGCTCCTTGGCGGCCCGCCGGGCCGGGTTGGCACTCTCGTGCGGGATCTCGTCGAGCCGGTTGCGCACCAGCCGCTCGATCTCGCCGTCCTCGAACGCGGGTGCCCTGAGGGCGTCGGCGAGCAGGCCGAGTGCCTTGGGCAGCCGGGAGACGGGCACTTCGAGGCTGAGCCGTACGCCGGGGTGGTCGGCGTGGGCGTCCAGGGTGGCGCCGCAGCGCTCCAGCTCGGCGGCGAACTCCTCGGCGGAGTGCTTGTCGGTGCCCTCCGAGAAGGCCCGCGCCATGATCGTGGCGATGCCGTCGAGGCCCTTGGGCTCGGCCTCCAGCGGGGCGTCGAGAAGGACCTCCACGGCGACGACCTGCTGGCCGGGGCGGTGGCAGCGCAGCAGCGTCAGGCCGTTGCCCAGGGTGCCGCGCTCGGGCGCCGGGAAGGCCCAGGGCCTGGCCTCGCCGGCCTGGGGCTGCGGGTGGAACTCCATCGTGGCGAGCTCGGTCACTTGGCCGCCTCCTCGTCGGTGTTGTCGGCGGCGCCGGTCTCTTCGGCCGCGTCGGTCTCCTCGGGGGCGACCGGCTCGTAGACCAGCACCGCGCGGTTGTCGGGGCGCAGGCGGGCCTTGGCGACCTCCTGGACCTCCTCCGCGGTGATGTCGAGAACGCGCTGCACGGCGGTCAGGGCGAGCTGGGGGTCGCCGAACAGGACCGCGTACCGGCACAGTTCGTCCGCGCGGCCCGCGACCGTGCCGAGACGGTCCAGCCACTCGCGCTCCAACTGGGCCTGGGCGCGCTCCATCTCCTCGGCGGTGGGGCCCTCCTCGGCGAACCGGGCGAGCTCCTCGTCGACGGCGGTCTCGATGACCGGGACCTCGACGTCGCCGGACGTCTTCACGTCGAGCCACCCCAGGGAGGGCGCTCCGGCGAGGCGCAGCAGGCCGAACCCGGCCGCGACGGCGGTGCGGTCACGGCGTACGAGCCGGTTGTAGAGCCGGGACGACTCGCCGCCGCCGAGCACGGTCAGGGCGAGGTCGGCGGCGTCCGACGCGCGCGTGCCGTCCTCCGGGAGCCGGTAGGCGGCCATCAGCGCGCGCGCCGGGACCTCCTCCTCGACAACCTCGCGCAGCTGCCCGCCCATGGTCTCCGGGAGCGAGCCGTCGCGCGGGGCGGGCTTGCCGTCGTGCCCGGCGATGGAACCGAAGTACTTCTCGACCCAGCCGAGCGTCTGCTCCGGGTCGATGTCCCCGACGATCGACAGCACGGCGTTGTTGGGCGCGTAGTAGGTGCGGAAGAACGCGCGCGCGTCCTCAAGGGTGGCCGCGTCCAGGTCGGCCATCGAGCCGATCGGGGTGTGGTGGTAGGGGTGGCCCTCCGGGTACGCGAGGGCGGTCAGCTTCTCGAAGGCGGTGCCGTAGGGGACGTTGTCGTAGCGCTGCCTGCGCTCGTTCTTGACGACGTCCCGCTGGTTCTCCATCGACTCGTCGTCGAGCGCGGCGAGCAGCGAGCCCATGCGGTCGGCCTCCAGCCAGAGAGCGAGCTCCAGCTGGTGCGTCGGCATGGTCTCGAAATAGTTGGTGCGCTCGAAACTCGTCGTGCCGTTGAGCGAACCGCCCGCTCCCTGGACCAGTTCGAAGTGGCCGTTGCCCTTCACCTGGCCGGAACCCTGGAACATCAGGTGCTCGAAGAGGTGGGCGAGCCCGGTGCGGCCTGCGACCTCGTGACGCGAGCCGACGTCGTACCAGAGGCACACCGCCGCGACCGGGGTCAGGTGGTCCTCGGAGAGCACCACACGCAGGCCGTTGGCCAGGCGGTGCTCGGTCGCTGTCAGGCCGCCGGAACCGGCCTCGGCTGTGGCCGTGTGACCCATGGGCATGTACGTCCCTTCGATCGCGGAAAACTGCTGATTCCTGCTAGTCGTGCCACTGTATGCAAGCGCGCGGACGGCTGGCGAAGTTCCCGCATCGAGTACGCCGAGAGCGAGCACGCGCCCCGCCAGGGGGCGCGGGGAACTGCGCAGTCTTTCAGGGGCGCGGGGAACTGCGCGACCAGCCACAGCGGACCCGCAGCCGACAGGCCCGCAGCCCGGTACCCCTCCGGGGAGCCGCCCCTCAGGGGCACTCCTCCAGGGGCGCTCCCCAAAAAGCACCCCTCCAGAGGAGTGGGGAACTGCGCGGCCGACCAGGACGCCCCGCACCCGACAAGCCCCCTCCACCACCCCCGTGGAAACGGAACGCGGTAGCGTCCTCAAACCTCCGCGGGCACCCGCGGGTCGCGCTCGTGGAGCCTCCGGGGCCGCCTCGATCGGGGCCTGCCAGGCCTGTTGGGGCGATCGCGCACCCGGCCCGACAGGCCCGTACGGACGGGTCGTGGTCCGCGTTGTCAGTACTGCGGTCCACAATGGACCGCGTCAGAACCCGTTCATGCCCCGGCAAAGACTGTGAAGGAGTCGCAGCAGCGATGGCCCGCCGCAGCACGAAGACCCCGCCTTCCGACGACTTCGAGGAGCGCATCCTCGACATCGACGTCGTCGACGAGATGCAGGGCTCTTTCCTTGAGTACGCGTACTCGGTCATCTACTCCCGAGCCCTGCCGGACGCCCGCGACGGCCTCAAGCCCGTGCACCGCCGCATCGTCTACCAGATGAACGAGATGGGGCTCCGCCCCGACCGCGGCTATGTGAAGTGCGCCCGCGTCGTCGGCGAGGTCATGGGTAAGCTCCACCCCCACGGCGACGCGTCGATCTACGACGCCCTGGTCCGCCTCGCCCAGCCCTTCTCCATGCGGCTGCCCCTGGTCGACGGCCACGGCAACTTCGGTTCGCTGGGCAACGACGACCCGCCGGCCGCCATGCGGTACACCGAAGCGAGGATGGCCGACGCCACCTCCCTCATGACGGAGTCGATCGAAGAGAACACGGTCGACTTCGCCCCGAACTACGACGGCCAGGAGCAGGAGCCGTCGGTCCTCCCGGCCGCGTATCCGAACCTCCTGGTCAACGGCGCGTCGGGCATCGCGGTCGGCATGGCGACGAACATGGCGCCGCACAACCTCGGCGAGGTCATCGCCGCCGCCCGCCATCTGATCCGCCACCCCGCGGCCGATCTCGAAACGCTCATGAAGTACGTCCCGGGCCCCGACCTGCCCACCGGCGGCCGCATCGTCGGCCTGGCCGGCATCAGGGACGCGTACGAATCGGGCCGCGGCACGTTCAAGATCCGCGCGACGGTGTCCGTGGAGAACGTGACGGCGCGCCGCAAGGGCCTCGTCGTCACCGAACTGCCCTTCACCGTCGGCCCGGAGAAGGTGATCGCGAAGATCAAGGACCTGGTCGGCTCGAAGAAGCTGCAGGGCATCGCCGACGTCAAGGACCTCACCGACCGCTCGCACGGCCTGCGCCTGGTCATCGAGGTCAAGAACGGCTTCGTACCGGAAGCGGTCCTGGAGCAGCTCTACAAGCTGACGCCGATGGAGGAGTCCTTCGGCATCAACAACGTGGCCCTGGTGGACGGCCAGCCCCTCACGCTCGGCCTCAAGGAACTGCTTGAGGTCTACCTCGACCACCGCTTCGAGGTCGTGCGCCGCCGCAGCGAGTTCCGCCGCACCAAGAAGCGCGACCGGCTGCACCTGGTCGAGGGCCTGCTCGTCGCCCTGCTGGACATCGACGAGGTCATCCGCCTCATCCGCTCCAGTGAGAACTCCGCCCAGGCCAAGCAGCGCCTGATCGAGCACTTCTCACTGAGCGAGATCCAGACGCAGTACATCCTGGACACGCCACTGCGCCGGCTGACCAAGTTCGACCGCATCGAGCTGGAGACCGAGCGCGACCGCCTCAACGGCGAGATCGACGAGCTGACCGGCATCCTGGACTCGGACGCCGAACTGCGCAAGCTGGTGTCGGCCGAACTGGCCGCGGTGGCCAAGAAGTTCGGCACCGACCGGCGTACGGTGCTGCTGGAGTCGGCCGGTTCCGCCACCACGGCCGTTCCTCTGCAGGTGGCGGACGACCCGTGCCGGGTCCTCCTGTCGTCGACGGCACTGCTCGCGCGTACCGCCAACGGTGACCCCTTCGGGGAGAGCGAGGGCAGGCGCGTCAAGCACGATCTGATCATCTCCGCCGTCCCGGCGACCGCCCAGGGCGAGATCGGCGCGGTCACGTCCAGCGGACGGCTCCTGCGGCTCAACGTCATCGACCTCCCGCAGCTGCCCGAGACCGCCTCGGCGCCCAACCTCTCCGGAGGCGCGCCGATCTCGGAGTTCCTGGCCCTGGAGGGCGACGAGCAGGTGGTCTGCCTGATGACACTCGACGAGTCGTCGCCCGGCCTGGCCATCGGCACCCAGCAGGGTGTGGTCAAGCGCGTGGTCCCGGACTATCCGTCGAACAAGGAGGAGCTGGAGGTCATCACCCTCAGGGACGGTGACCGGATCGTCGGCGGTGCCGAGTTGCGCACCGGCGAGGAGGACCTGATCTTCATCACCGACGACGCGCAGCTGCTGCGCTACCAGGCGTCCCAGGTCCGCCCGCAGGGCCGGCCGGCGGGCGGCATGACGGGTGTGAAGCTCACGGACGGGGCCAAGGTGATCTCGTTCACGGCGGTCGACCCGGCCGTGGACGCGGTGGTCTTCACCGTGGCGGGTTCGCGGGGCACGCTGGACGACTCGGTCCAGACGACGGCCAAGCTGACCCCCTTCGACCAGTACCCGCGCAAGGGCCGCGCCACGGGTGGCGTGCGCTGCCAGCGGTTCCTGAAGGGCGAGGACTGCCTGAGCCTGGCCTGGGCCGGCCCGGCTCCCGCCAGGGCTGCACAGAAGGACGGCACGCCCGCGGAGCTGCCGGAGATGGACCCGCGCCGCGACGGCTCGGGAGTCTCCCTGGCGAAGACGGTCTCGGTGGTGGCGGGCCCGGTCTAGCCACCGCCGCCCGGCAGGTCGTCCCACCCACCCCGACCTGCCATCTCCGTCTCTGCCTCCTGCTCCTGTACGTACCGCAGGACGCCCCACATGCTGCGCTCGTCGGCGTGTGGGGCGTCGTCCTTGCAGGCCTCCAGTTCCTTGCCTAGCGCGACGGCGTCGATGCCGGACCCGATGAGCACGAGCTGGGTCAGCCGCTCGCCCGGAGCCCAGGGCTCCGGGTAGAAACGCAGGAACCGTCCCGCCGCGTGCACGGCGTACCGGTTACGTGGATCGGCGGCGCCGAAGTCGACGTACCCCTTGATCCGGTACAGACCGTCGGGCCTGCTGTCGAGGAAGTCCATCAACCGCCGGGGTCCGAGGGGTACTTCGGAGGTGAAGGAGACGGACTCGTAGGCCGAGTGCAGATGTCCGGGATGCGCGTCGGCGCCACCGTCACCGCGGTCCCGGTCCTCATGCCGGTGCAGGTCGTCGAAGGACAACTGGCCGATACGTTCCTCGGTCGGCCGGCAGTCGAAGAGGAACTCGGGGTCGATCCTCCCGTACGACGCGGATACGACGGCGGCACCGTCGGCGAGCGTACGCACCAGCCCCGTCACACGGTCGGGGTCCGGCGCGCGGTCCGCCTTGTTGACGACGACCAGGTCGGCGATGGCGAGGTGCCGGTCGATCTCGGGATGCTTCTCACGGGTGGCGTCGAACTCGACGGCGTCGACGACCTCCACCAGTCCGCCGTAGACGATGTGCGGGTTCTCGCTGGCCAGGAGCATCTTCACCAGCTCCTGGGGCTCGGCGAGACCGCTCGCCTCGATGACGATCACGTCCATCCGGGACGAGGGCCGGGCGAGCCGGTCCAGATACAGATCGAGTTCACTGGCGTCGACGGCGCAGCACAGACACCCGTTGCCCAACGAGACGGTGGAGTCGCCGAGCGCACCCGCCACGGCCATGGCATCGATCTCGATGGCACCGAAATCATTGACGATGGCACCGATACGGCTGCCTCCGCTTCGGTGCAGGAGGTGGTTGAGCAGTGTGGTCTTCCCGGAGCCGAGGAACCCGGCGAGGACGAGGACCGGGATCTGCTGGGGGCTCGCCTGACTCGACACGCGACCTCTCTCACACCAGTTGCGTGCTCCGGCTCGCAAACCGGCTCTCACGACGGGGGACGAATGCCCGCCAAGGATACGAGCCGCCCCGGAAAGCGCCCGAAGTGAACGATTGTTAGCGGCGCTCGCGGGGCACACGTTGGGCAAGGCGCCGAGTTGCGCGACCCGCGCATACCTCCGTGCGCCGCCTCTCCGCCTCCCAGCCGATCAGACCGCTCGACACGCTGGGAGACGGCAAGCGCCGCCCAACGCTTCGCCGGTCCGCTCCCTGTCGACCCGCACCCGACGACCGGCGGACGGTCGCCTGATTCGGGGGTTGACATGGCCACACAGAACTTTGGCATACGAGGATGCGGCTCGGCCGCGGCGGCCGGGGTTGCCTTCGCGGCCGCCCTCGGCGTTCTCGTCGCTCAACAGCGCCAGTCCAGAAGGGCCCGCCTGAGCGAACAGCAGCACATCAACCTGGCCAACCAGCAGCGGCTGCACTGGGAGCTGCTGAGCAAAGCGCTGGAGGACCCGTCATTGGCTGCCGTCCTCGACACGCACGACGGCGCCATTCCGTCCGACAAGTACCGACAGTTCCTCTTCGCCAACGCGGTGTACACCAATGCGCTGCTCGCTTACCGCATCGGCAACGTCAATCGAGCCGAACTCTTCGGCCATCTGCGCGGGACCGTACAGAACCCGATATTCCGCGAATACTGGGAAGTGACTCGACCGGCTCGCGCCAGCCTTGAGGCAGGTTCGGTCGAATCCCAGGTAGGCCGCATGATGGACGGCCTCATCAATGACCTGGACGAAGCCGACACCGACGAGTGGTGGGTCGTGGGGGACCCTCCCGAGTGAATCCATCCGAGCGCCGAGACTCCGCGCAGCACGGTGAACAGGTGACCTGGTTCGTCACTCGCGACAGCAAGGTTCCACTACTTGCCGCCGTCCCATCCGCCCTACTGCTTGGAGCGGGTTACTTTGAAGATCATCCGTCGCATTGGCTCTTCACCCCGCGAACGCGGCAGCATGACCGGCGAGACCTGCCCTGATATTTTCGAACTCAGTGACGGCAATTTCGCTGTGATCGGGACCGATGCCACCGAGGCACTCGACGCCGAGCTTCCCGCAGACGCCGTTCGAGCCGACCACGAGCGCATCGTGGTCGTCAGCCGCGAGACACTGATCCGCGCCAAGGCCCACATCCCCGACGACTAAGAACCTGCACTAGGACCTGCTCCAGTAGCCGCTCACATCCGAGTCACAACCCTCAGTACATGTCGACTGAACGCCGAGCCCGAATGCACGTTCACAGTTGCGCAAGATCCATTCTTAGTGTAACTACGCTCTGTGACCTCACCAGACATCACGCGCCGCATTGGCGCATCTCCCCGGCAGCGTGGAAGCCTCGACGGCAACACCTGTCCCGATATTTTCGAGCTGAGCGATGGTTCTTTCGCCGTCATCGGCGCCGACAGAACTGAAGCCCTCGACGGCAAGCTACCAGCCGACGCGGGACGGTCGAGCGACGAGCGAATCGTGGTTATCACTCGGGAAACGCTGATTCGCGCCAAGTTCGACATCCCGGATGTTTGACATAAAGAAACCCAGTACGACAAGAACGACGTAGGCGCGCACTCCGAACACCTACAGCACTGATCGCAGCAGGACTCAGCAGGACACGGAGAGCTCCATTGAAGTAGGCCTGGCTGCACCGTCAGCCAGGCCCCTTTCTGTTCCAGCACCCATCGGCAAAAAGCCAGGTTCGAACCATCGGGCCACACGCGACCGTCGCGGTTCCGCCCGGTCCGCCGTCGGTGCCGCAGGTTCCGCTCGCGGCGTCACCGACGGATGAACTTCGAGTCCGTCGCCCGGTTCAGAATGGGGACACCCCGGTCGGCTTCGGAGGCCACAACGAGCCAAGTCAGGTTAGGCTCACCTCTGTGAGTACGTGCGCGAAGGTCTCACGAGACCTGGAGGAGCCCCTCGCGGGGACCGCCGCCACGGCGAGGACGTGGCTGCTGGTCGAACAGCCCGGCCCCTGGGGCGCCGAAGCGCTGACGTCGAGCCATCTGGATCCCGCCCTGGGCCGAGCCCTGCAGGGGGCCGTCGAAGGCACCGGCGTCCGCGTCGCCCTCATCCGCCGCCCGGGACGCCACGCGGACTGCCACACGGCCGCCGAGCGTCACGTGTACGCGGCCCACACCACTCCGGGAAACGTATGGCTGCACAGCGCCACGACATCGGACCCCGAGCAACTGCTCAAACTTGATTTCGCCGCGCTGGGCAGGGGCCTGTCCGGCACCTTCGACTCCGCGCTCGACGGCCGCCCCCACGACGGTGACCCGCTCGCCCTCGTGTGCACGAACGGCAAGCGCGACCGGTGCTGTGCACTGCTCGGCCGCCCCCTCGCCGCCGAACTCGCCGCCTCCGGAGTGGCCGGAGCCTGGGAGGTCACGCACCTAGGGGGCCACCGCTTCTCACCCACGCTCCTCGTCCTGCCGTTCGGTTACGCGTACGGGCGCGCCGAGGCCCATGCCGTGAAGGAGGTCCTCCAGGGCGTACGCGAAGGGCGTGTCGTCACCGAGGGGTGCCGCGGCAGCTCCGCCTGGGAACGCCCCGGCCAGGCCGCCGAACTGGCAGTGCGTACGGCGGTGCGCGAGGACGCGGCGGGCGCGCTGAGCGTGGTCCGTACCGAGGGCGAGGCACCTCACTGGGAGGTGACGGTCGCCCATACCGACGGCCGTAACTGGCTCGTCGCGGTCAGCCAGGGTGCCTCGTCGCCACCCCGTGCGGAGAGCTGCGGTTCGGCTCTCGGTTCCCCGGCCCGTATGGACGTGACGGCGGTGCGTGAGCTGTCGCCTACGGCCGCCGCAGGCCCCGCGACCCGTTGACCTGCTGATGCGCCGGCCCGCCACCCCACCGGCCTGCTGCCCCGCCTGACCACGGCATCCGAACGAGATCCACGCCACTTCGTCCACAGCCCGGCCCACCGTTCCCCGTACCGTCATGGGTATGAGCCCCACTCCCCCTGCTCGACGACTCCGCCTCGGCATGCCGAGGCGGATGTTCTCGCAGGTGCTGCTGATGCAGGTGGCGATCGCCGCCGGAGTCGCCGTACTCGCGACGGGTCTGTTCCTCGCCCCTCTCAGCGACCAGCTGGACGACCAGGCGATGCGTCGCGCACTCGCGATCGCGCAGACCACGGCGGCACAGCCGCAGCTCGCCGACGAGCTGACGTCGACGCGTCCCTCGGCGGACGGACCCGTCCAGGCTGAGGCGGAACGTATCCGCAAGGCGAGCGGGGCCGAGTATGTCGTCGTCATGAACATGCACGGGGTGCGCTGGTCGCACACCAACCCCGCCGAGATCGGGGGACGCGTCTCCACCGACCCCCAGCAGGCGCTGGCGGGCCAGGAGGTCATGCAGATCGACGACGGCACCCTGGGCCGCTCGGCACGCGGCAAGGTGCCGCTGCGGGACGCCGGCGGGGACATCGTCGGCGCGGTCTCGGTCGGTATCGAGTACGACAGCGTGCGGGCCCGCCTGATCCACGCCATCCCGGGGCTCTTCGCCTACGCGGGCGGGGCGATGGCAGTGGGCGCGCTGGCCGCGTACCTGATCTCGCGGCGGGTACAGCGGCAGACCCGTGACCTGGCCTTCTCTGACATCGCCGGGCTCCTGGCTGAACGTGAGGCCATGCTGCACGGCATCAGGGAGGGCGTCGTCGCGCTGGACCGCGAGGGCAGGATCCGGCTCCTCAACGACGAGGCCCGGCGCCTGCTGGGCCTCGGTGACGAAGCCGTGGGGCAGCCTCTGGGCACGGCGCTCGGCGAGGGACGTACGACCGATGTGCTGGCCGGGAGCGTCAGCGGAACCGATCTGCTCACCGTCCGCGGGCAGCGGGTCCTGGTCGCCAACCGCATGCCCACCGACGACGGCGGCGCCGTCGCCACGCTGCGAGACCGCACGGAACTGGAGCAGCTGGGCCGCGAGCTGGATTCCACGCGTGGTCTGATCGACGCCCTGCGCGCCCAGGACCACGAGCACGCCAACCGGATGCACACACTGCTCGGTCTGCTGGAACTGGAGATGTTCGACGACGCCGTGGAGTTCGTCGGCGAGGTGGTCGGCGACCACAGGGCCACCGCGGAACAGATCACCGAGAAGATCCACGACCCGCTGCTCGCCGCTCTTCTGGTGGGCAAGGCCACCGTCGCGGCGGAGCGCGCGGTGGCCCTGACGGTCTCCGACAGGACACTGTTTCCCGACCGGCTGATCGACGCCCGAGGGCTGGTCACGATCGTCGGGAACCTCGTCGACAACGCGCTCGACGCCGTCGCGGGCACCCTCCACGCACGCGTGGAGGTCGAATTGCGCGCGGAGGGACGTACGGCCGTGCTCAAGGTGCGGGACACCGGGCCGGGGATCCCCGCCGGACAACGTGAGTTGATCTTCACGGACGGCTGGTCCACCAAGGAACCGCCTGCCCACCGGGAGCGCGGGATCGGCCTGTCGCTGGTGCGCCGGCTCGCCGAACGGCAGGGTGGCAGCGCACAGGTCGCGCAGGCGGAGGGCGGGGGCGCGGAATTCACGATCGTGCTGCCGGAAGCCCTCGCGGAACCGGCGCCAGCGTCCGGGCCGGAACCCGGCTCCACACCGGAGAGATCCGCCACGACCACCAAGGAGGAGCCGCGATGATCGAGGTACTGGTCGTGGACGACGATGTCCGGGTCGCCCGGGTCAACGCCGCCTACGTCGAGAAGGTCGCGGGTTTCCATGTCGCGGCCGAGGCCCATTCAGCGGCGGAGGCCCTGCGGCAGCTGGAGGCGCTGCCCCAGCTGGATCTGGTGCTGCTCGACCACTATCTGCCCGACGAGACGGGTCTGGCGGTCGTTCAGGAGATGCGGCGGCGGGGCCTCCAGGCCGACGTGATCATGGTGACCGCGGCCCGTGACATCACCACGGTCCAGGCGGCGATGCGGCAGGGCGCTCTGCAGTACCTGGTGAAACCGTTCGCCTTCGCCGGGCTCCGCGCGAAACTTGAGGCGTACGCCGAACTGCGTCGCACCCTCGACGACGGCGGCGAGGCCGAACAGGCCGAGGTCGACAAGATCTTCGGCGCCCTCTCCACGGGCACGGAACCGGACCTGCCCAAAGGGCACTCCCCCACCACCGCGGAGGCGGTGCGCCAGGCTCTGGTGACCGCGGAAAGCCCCCTGTCCGCCCAGGAGATCGCCGACCGGACCGGCCTCAGCCGACAGACCGCCCAGCGCTATCTGAAGCTGCTGGAGCGCACCGGCCGGGCCACCCTGAGCCTGAAGTACGGCGACGCGGGCCGCCCCGAACACCGCTATGTCTGGGCGACCCGAACCTGACGGAGAACCCCCCACTGCGTCTCAGACCGCCCCCGCCCCCGTAAGCGCCCGCACCTCCGTCTCCGCGTGCTTGGCCTCGTCCGGCGCCTCCGTCGACGTGATCGTGCCGAGCCAGCCCGCGAAGAAGCCCAACGGAATGGACACCAGGCCCGGATTGTCCAGCGGGAAGTACTGGAGGTCGACGCCCGGGAACAGCGAACCGGGACTGCCCGACACCACGGGCGACAGCACCACGAGCACCAGGGCGGGCACCAGGCCCCCGTACACGGACCACACCGCGCCGCGCGTCGTGAAGTTCCGCCAGAACAGCGAATACAGCAGGACGGGCAGGTTCGCCGACGCGGCGACCGCGAAGGCCAGTCCCACCAGGAATGCCACATTGAGGTCGCGCGCCAGCAGGCCGAGCGCGATGGCCACGACGCCGACCCCGACCGCGGCGACCCGCGCCACGGCCACCTCGCTGCGCGGCTTGGCACGCCGTCGCCGTAGCGACGCGTAGAGGTCGTGTGCCACGGAAGCCGAGGAGGCGAGCGTGATACCGGCGACCACCGCGAGGATCGTGGCGAAAGCGATCGCGGCGACGATCGCAAAAAGAACCGTTCCTCCAGTGGACGCGGCTCCGCCGCCCAGATCGAGCGCCAGCAGCGGAACCGCCGTGTTCCCGGCCGCGTTCGACCCGCGTACGGCCTCGGGGCCGACGATCGCCGCCGCACCGAACCCCAGCACGATCGTCATCAGGTAGAACCCGCCGATCAGCCCGATCGACCAGACGACGGAGCGACGGGCGGCACGGGCGGTCGGCACGGTGTAGAAGCGCGACAGGATGTGTGGCAGGCCCGCCGTGCCGAGCACCAGGGCCAGTCCCAGGCTGATGAAGTCGAGGCGCGCCGTCCAGTCCCCGCCGTACTTCAGGCCCGGCGCCAGGAACGACTTCCCGTGCCCGCTCCGATCCGCCGCCGTACGCAGCAACTGGTCGAAGTCCCCGTGGAACCGCACCAGGACGAGCACGGTCAACGCGATCGCCCCGCCCATGAGCAGGACCGCCTTGACGATCTGGATCCATGTGGTGGCCCGCATCCCGCCGAACGACACGTACACGACCATGAGCGCGCCGACGCCGATGACCGTCCAGGTCTGTGCCGCCTCGCTCGTGCCTCCCAGCAGCAGCGCGACCAGGCTGCCCGCTCCCACCATCTGGGCGACCAGATACAGGACCGACACGGTCACGGAGGACGTTCCCGCCGCGATACGCACGGGCCGCTCACTCATCCGGGCGGCGACGACGTCGGCGAGCGTGAACCGCCCGCAGTTGCGCACCAGTTCGGCGACCAGGAAGAGGACGACCAGCCACGCGACCAGGAAACCCACCGAGTACAGCAGCCCGTCGTAGCCGAAGAGCGCGATCAGCCCCGAGATACCGAGGAAGGAGGCGGCGGACATGTAGTCGCCCGCGATGGCAAAACCATTCTCCATCGGCGAGAAGAGCCGGCCGCCCGCGTAGAACTCCTCCGCCGAACCGTGCCGGTGACGGCTCACCCAGGTCGTGATCCCCAGCGTGATCGCGACGAACACGCTGAAGAGCAGCAGGGCCAGCGTCTGATGGTTCCCCGTCACCTCCCACCGCCCGCGACGCTGCGCGTCAGCTCCTGTGTGTCCCAGCGCAGGTCGAGCGCGGCCCGGTCCCTGCGCAGCCGCGCGTGCCGCGCGTACGCCCAGGTGAAGAGGAACGTCGTGAGGAACTGCCCGAGCCCCGCGACCATCGCCACGTTCACCGCGCCGACGACGGGCCGCGCCATGAAGGCCGGCGCCGTGGTGGCCGTCACGACATACGCCACGTACCAGGTGAAGAACACCGCGACGGCCGGAAACACGAACCGCCGATACCGGCTGCGCACCTCCTGGAAGGCGGCACTGCGCTGCACCTCCAGATAGACGTCGGCGGCGCGCGCGCTGAGGTCCTCCTGCTCCCCGCGCGCGGGCGGCACAACGGGAGCGGGCGCACCCGTACCGTCCAACTCGCCCCACCCGGAGGCGAGCGCGTCGTACCAGGGGTCGTCGATCCGGACCTGTCCGGGGTCGGGACCGTCGTGCTTCTCCACCGAACTCTCCTTGTCCGCCGCCCGTTTCGGCCGCGTGCCCAAGGATGGACAGAACGGGAAGATCCCTGACTCTTCTCTCCACGCACTTCACCCCATCAGGTGACTCACCCCCCTGGTGGCCGCACAAGTCCTTTCCCGAAGGCGTAACGGACGGCTTGAGCACGGCCCTTGAGTCCCGTCTTGGCGAAGAGGTTGTTGATGTGGGTCTTCACCGTGGCCGTGGACACTTGCAGCCTGCGGGCGATCTCCTGGTTGCTCAGACCCTCGGCGATCAGCACCAGCACCTCCTTCTCCCGCAGGGTCAGCCCGTCCGGAGTCTCCTGCGCGGGCACGACGGCCTCCGGTTCCGACAGTCGCTCCAGCAAACGCCGCTGGATGACCGGCGAGAGCCCCGCGCCCCCGGAGAGCACGCTCCGCACGGCTCTGACGATCTCGTCGCCGCTCGCGTCCTTGGTGAGATAGCCGCGGGCACCCGCCCGCAGAGCGGGAAACAGCGACTCGTCGTCCCCGAACGTGGTGAGCACGACAACCTGGGTCCTCGGGTGCTCGGACCTGATGCGTCTGGTCGCCTCGGCTCCGTCGCAGCGGGGCATCCGCAAATCCATCAGCACCACGTCCGGGTCCAGCTCGGCCACCAGCCGTACGGCCTCGTGCCCGTCGGCGGCCGCACCGACGACCTCGATCCCTGGCAGCAGACCGAGCAGCATCACGATGCCCTCGCGCACCACGGTCTGGTCGTCCGCCACCACGACACGGGCCGGCGCGGCACCGTGCTCCTCCGTCATACGGGCACCTTCAGCGTCACCACGAACCCCTCCTCGTACGGCCCGGCCTCCAGCGAGCCGCCCAGCAGCTCGGCCCGCTCCCGCATTCCGAGCAGACCGTATCCGGCGCCGGTGTGGGTGAATTCCCCCGGTGGCGCGCCCGAGTCCCGTACGCGCAGGGTCACTTCGTGCGGCCCGTACTCCATCCGTATGCGGACCTTGGCGCCCGGCGCATGCTTCCGGACGTTCGTCAGCGCCTCCTGGGCGACTCTGCGGACCGCTTGGGACACCTCGGCCGACAGCAGTCGCTTTTCACCCGTGACGGTGACGTCGGCGCTGTCGGACTCGGCGACGAGCTCGCTCAGGAACTCCTCCAGCGGAGACAGCTCACCGCGCAGCGCGGAAAGCGCCTGCCTGGTCTCGGCGAGCCCTTCACGGGCCATTCTTCGCGCGTCCACGACACGGTCGAGGACCTGGTGCTTCTCGCCTCCTCCCTCGATCAGCAGCCGGGCCGCCTCCAGGTGCACGAGCTGGGCGGAGAGACTGTGCGCCAGTACGTCGTGGATCTCCCGCGCGATCCGGGCCCGCTCCGCCAGTGCCGCGGACTCCGCCTCGGCCGCCCGCGCCGCACGCTCCTGGGTGAGCAGCCGCTGGGTGCTGCCTCGGGCCTCGGCGTCCAGCCGGAGCACGTAGCCGGCCAGGGCGATCCCTCCTGTCGTGGCCACGGTGGGCAGCAGGCCGTCGTGATTGACGGCCGCGTACGCCCCCAGCGCCGCGCAGGTGGCGGGGAGTGCGGCCAGCAGGGGCAACCGCTCCATCGCGATGACGCCGCACACGCACCACAGGACGAGTGCGGGCGTGCGGAGCCCGACACCGTGCGCCACCACGGCGACGGCGAACAGCAGGGCCAGCAGCCCGAGGGAGGGGAGGAGCCGGTGGTCGAGCGTGGTCCTCGTGAAGCCCCAGACCCCGAATCCGCACGCGAGGACTCCCAGGACAGCTGCCGCGACGCCCCAGCCGTGCAGGTCGCTGTCCTTGAAGGTCGCCACCAGAAGAATCCCGACGGCGAGGATGCGCGAGGCCAGCGTGAGCGCGTGCCGGGCCCTGTGCACCCCCGCTCCGGAGAGCGCCTCGCGAGAGGGCCAGCGCTGCCAGACGTTCTCCGTCACACGTGCTCCTTCCGCAAGGGGCGCGGCACGTCCGCACCGTAGGCCGCGCTCTGCCCGGTCACCGGGCGCAGTCCCTGCGCCCGCCAGGCCAGGATGCCGGAGCGGACGAGCAGCGTCAGAGCGAGCCCGAGAAGGAGCGCCGAGGTGTTCTGGTGGAGGCCGAACGCGGCGCCGAGGCCGACCAGGCCCGCCCGCAGGGCTATGCCGGTGATCCAGACGCCGACGCCGGCCTTTGTGCCCTTGCTCCACACCTCTCCGTCCGGCGTGGCCCAGACGCGGGTGGTCCATGCCCAGCCGAGGCCGGTGACCAGGGCGACGAGGAGTTCGACGCCGAGCAGGAGAGCGGATGCGGTCCGATGGCCGGGATCCAGCAGGCCGGGCTCGCGCACGGCGAGAAAGACGAGCACCCCGGGCACGACCCACCAGCGCCTGTCCGCGTCCAACTGCCGGGGGCGGAACTGGCGGGCGATCACCAGGACGACTACGGCGACAATCGCCAGGACATCGACAAGCCCGGACATCACGGCCTCCGTGAGCGAGGAAGGAAGGCGCCGGCAGCGAGTGCTGCCGACGCCTTCGACGCTACGGAAACGCGCCGGTCCGCGGATCGGAGCAGGGGTGGATCGTGGGTGGATCCCGGCGACCGCTGATCTCCACCCGCGGGTGGAGGCAATGCCCTGCGCGCTTCCCCGCGCCCTCACAGAGCTGTGCGGTCCGACGGGGCCGACCGGAGTTCCGGCCGGCCCCGTCGGACCGCATACGTGTCGGTGGGACCGCCTACGCGTCGATGCGCGAGCGGTCCAGCGTCGCCGCGGAGCTGGAGATGAACTCCTTGCGCGGAGCGACGTCGTTGCCCATCAGCAGATCGAACACCTGCTCGGAGGCTTCGAGGTCGGTGATGTTGATCCGGCGCAGTGTGCGGTGGCGCGGGTCCATGGTCGTCTCGGCCAGCTGGTCTGCGTCCATCTCGCCGAGACCCTTGTAGCGCTGGATGGAGTCCTTGTACCGCACGTTCTTCCGCTGGAGTCCGAGCACGGTCTCCCGAAGCTCACGGTCCGAGTACGTGTAGATGTACTTGTCCTGGCCCTTCTTGGGCTGGCTCAGCTCGATCCGGTGCAGCGGCGGCACCGCCGCGAACACCCGGCCGGCCTCGACCATGGGCCGCATGTAGCGCTGGAAGAGCGTCAGGAGCAGACAGCGGATGTGCGCGCCGTCGACATCGGCGTCGACGAGCAGGATGATCTTCCCGTAGCGGGCGGCGTCGAGATCGAAGGTGCGTCCCGAACCCGCTCCTATGACCTGGATGATCGCGCCGCACTCGGCGTTCTTCAGCATGTCCGACACGGACGACTTCTGAACGTTGAGGATCTTTCCGCGGATCGGCAGGAGGGCCTGGAACTCGGAGTTCCGGGCGAGCTTGGCGGTGCCGAGCGCCGAGTCGCCCTCGACGATGAACAGCTCGCTGCGCTCCACGTCGTCGCTGCGGCAGTCGGCGAGCTTGGCGGGCAGCGAGGAGGACTCCAGTGCCGTCTTCCGGCGCTGAGCGTCCTTGTGCTGGCGGGCCGCGATCCTCGTACGGGCGGCGGCCACGGCCTTCTCCAGGACGACCCGGGCCTGTGCGGCCGCGTCCCGCTTCGTGGAAGTCAGGAAGGCCTTGAGCTCCTTGGAGACCACGTTCGTCACAATGCGACGAGCCGCGGAGGTGCCGAGCACCTCCTTCGTCTGCCCCTCGAACTGGGGCTCGGCGAGACGCACGGTGACAACGGCGGTGAGGCCTTCCAGGGCGTCGTCCTTGACGACGTCGTCCTCGGCTACGCGCAGCAGCTTCTTGGTGCGCAGCACTTCGTTGATGGTCTTGGCGACTGCCTGCTCGTAGCCCGCGACGTGGGTGCCGCCCTTGGGCGTGGCGATGATGTTCACGAACGACTTGAGCGTCGTGTCGTAGCCCGTGCCCCAGCGCATCGCGACGTCCACACCCAGTTCACGGGTGACTTCGGTCGGAGTCATCTGTCCGTGGTCGTCGAGGACCGGGACCGTCTCCTTGAAGCTGCCCTGGCCGGAGAAGCGGAGCACGTCGCAGACGGGCTTGTCGGAGGCCAGGTACTCGCAGAACTCGCTGATGCCGCCGTCGAAGCGGAAGGACTCCTCGCCCTTGCTGCCGCCCTCGCCGAGCCCGTACTCGTCGCGGACGACGATGGTCAGGCCGGGGACCAGGAAGGCGGTCTGCCGGGCGCGCTGGTGCAGGTTCTCCAGGGAGAGCTTGGCGTCCTTGAGGAAGATCTGGCGGTCGGCCCAGTACCGCACGCGCGTGCCGGTGCGGGCCTTGGGGACCCTCTTCAGCTTGCGCAGGCCCGAGGACGCGTCGAACGTGGCATCGGCGCCGTCGCCCTTGAAGGCGCCGGGCGTGCCCCGCCGGAAGCTCACCGCGTGGGTGTTGCCCCCACGGTCCACCTCGACGTCCAGGCGGGCCGAGAGCGCGTTCACCACGGAGGCGCCCACGCCGTGCAGGCCGCCGGAGGCCGCGTACGAGCCGCCGCCGAACTTGCCTCCGGCATGCAGCTTGGTCATCACGACTTCGATGCCCGAAAGACCGGTTTTGGGCTCGACATCCACCGGAATCCCCCGGCCGTTGTCCCGCACCTCGACAGAACCGTCGTCATGCAGGGTCACGTCGATGTGGTCGCAGTACCCTCCGAGGGCTTCGTCCACGGAGTTGTCGATGATCTCCCAGAGGCAGTGCATCAGACCGCGGCTGTCGGTCGATCCGATGTACATGCCCGGGCGCTTCCGCACGGCCTCAAGACCTTCGAGGACGAGCAGGTGCCGCGCGGTGTAGTTGGAACCGTCACGGTCTGCTCCGGTCAGCAGGGCTGTGGACGGCACGGACGTCTCGGCGGTCACGCGGTTCGCTCCTCGCTGAATTTCAGTTGGGGCCCTTTTGGGTAAGGGTCCGGCTTCGGTCACCGGTCTGAGGGTACCGAGGCCTGGTAGAGCCGTTGTAACGCCACCCTCGCCCCAAACGCAGACTAGTCCAGAGTCGCATGCTTGTTCGATCCCTCGTTGGAGTGAAGTACATATCACGTTCCCTTCCAGGCATGAACCATTTAGGCTCCGGGCACGTCCTCAAGAACAACCGGCAAGCCAGCCGGTGAGGACTGAACCTGACAGAGCGCGAACCCGTAAGACACGAAGACACGCAATACGGCTCATTCGCCGCCAACCGGCAGCAGACAGCCGACTCGGAAAGATTTTTTTCGAGGAAGAGCCACGAGCGGGAACGTTTTCGGCCTGGTTGGATGTTGACCCTGGTACGACAGCTCGTCGAGCTAGAGAAGAGGCGACGTGACTACTGTTCTGACCCCCGCGAGCCCACTGACGGCCGCTGACCGCTGCGACCGTTGCGGCGCCCAGGCATATCTGCGCGTCGTCCTCCTCAACGGTGGTGAACTGCTCTTCTGCGCCCACCACGGGCGCAAGTTCGAGCCGGAACTCAAGAAGATCGCCGCTGAGATACAGGACGAGACGGAGCGGTTGACGGCCGCCCCGGCAAGCGCCAATGACGAAGAGCACTGACACTTCGCGCAGACGACGAGCCATCTCCGGCACAGGCCGGTGACCGGGCGGCCGCCCCTGATTCCAGGGGCGGCCGCTCGCGCTCGTGGCTGCGGACAGTGCGATTCTGCCCACGAAAGCCGTCAGACGGCTCTCAGCGGCCCGCTCCGAGCGCTGTGGCGGCCCCTGAGGCCCGCGTATAGACCCCAGGGCTGCCGACCCGCCCACAGCCGCTCCCCCACGACACAAGGCCGATCAGGCGCCCCTGAGCGACCAGGGGACCGCCACTGTCCCCCTGGCAGGCGTCGCGGCCACCACCCGTCTCTCCGGCGCACAGCATGGAGCCGGCGAGATAGGTGCCGTCCGCACTGCCCGGATAGGCCTCCTCACAGACGGCGTCGGACAGCACCCGGACATGTGAGGCCCGTAGAGAGCTCGCATAGTCCCCGCTGCCCGTCGTATCGCCCCAGCCGTACACCACAGCTTCCGTACCGGGCTCGTACGCGGCGTCTCCGGCGCCCGCCAGGCGAATGACCGAACCGGCGGCCAGCGGCTCCGAGAGGGTGAGTACGGCGAAGTCCCCGGCATTCGTGTAGCTGTCGTGCCGCGGATTGATCCAGATGTCGCGTACCGCGATCTCCTTGCCCCCGGCCGACCGCAGGTCTCCGCGACCCGCGACGATCCGCAGATCCCGGACCCGGCGAGGAGGAGCGCCCAGCACTTCCTCGCCCAGGCAGTGGGCGGCCGTCAGCACCGTCTCCCGCCCGATCACCACTCCCCCGCAGAACTGTCCCGCGCGTGTTCCCCCGAACCGGTCACGGCTCGACAGGGCCACCATCCAGGGGGCCTCGGCGATTTCCACCGGGTAGCCGCCGATGACGACGTCGGCCGCCGCGGGGGCCGGGGATGCCAGCGGTATCACGGCCGCCGTGGCCACGAGGGCCAGTGCGCGGGCGAAGGTACGACGCATGCGCGCTCCTCACTCTGGGGTTGTCACGAGACACCCAGAGTGATCCAGTCGGCGGCGCTCCGCACTCCGCACAGACCGAGGGCCCGGCTCCCATCACGGGAAGCCGGGCCCTCGATGACGTACTGCGGCCGAGGCCTAGTCCAGGTAGTCGCGCAGTACCTGCGAGCGCGACGGGTGACGCAGCTTCGACATCGTCTTGGACTCGATCTGGCGGATGCGCTCGCGCGTCACGCCGTACACCTTGCCGATCTCGTCGAGGGTCTTCGGCTGACCGTCGGTGAGACCGAAGCGCATCGAGACGACGCCCGCCTCGCGCTCGGACAGGGTGTCCAGGACGGAGTGCAGCTGCTCCTGGAGGAGCGTGAAGCTGACCGCGTCGGCCGGGACGACCGCTTCGGAGTCCTCGATGAGGTCACCGAACTCGCTGTCGCCGTCCTCACCCAGGGGGGTGTGGAGGGAGATCGGCTCACGACCGTACTTCTGGACCTCGATGACCTTCTCGGGGGTCATGTCGAGTTCCTTGGCCAGCTCCTCCGGAGTGGGCTCGCGGCCCAGGTCCTGAAGCATCTGGCGCTGCACGCGCGCGAGCTTGTTGATGACCTCGACCATGTGGACCGGGATACGGATGGTGCGGGCCTGGTCGGCCATGGCGCGGGTGATCGCCTGACGGATCCACCACGTGGCGTACGTCGAGAACTTGTAGCCCTTGGTGTAGTCGAACTTCTCCACCGCGCGGATGAGACCGAGGTTGCCCTCCTGGATGAGGTCCAGGAAGAGCATGCCGCGGCCGGTGTAACGCTTGGCCAGGGAGACCACCAGGCGGAGGTTGGCCTCCAGGAGGTGGTTCTTGGCGCGGCGGCCGTCCTCGGCGATGATCTCCAGCTCGCGCTTGAGCTTCGGCGCGAGCTTGTCGGCGTTGGCCAGCTTGTCCTCGGCGAACAGACCGGCCTCGATGCGCTTGGCGAGCTCGACCTCCTGCTCGGCGTTGAGCAGCGGGACCTTGCCGATCTGCTTGAGGTAGTCCTTGACGGGGTCGGCGGTGGCACCGGCCGCGGCGACCTGCTGCGCGGGCGCGTCGTCCTCGTCCTCGTCGGACAGCACGAAGCCCTGAGCGCCGTCCTCGGTGGGCTCCTCGCCGGCCTTGGCCGTACCCGGAGTCTCCTCGGTCGCCTCGTCGTCGCCCTGCTCGGCGTCGGCGTTCTTGGCGGTGGTCTTCTTCGCCGCCGTCTTCTTGGCGACGGTCTTCTTCGCGACCGCCTTCTTGGCGGTCGTCTTCTTGGCTGCGGCCTTCTTGGCGGTCGCATCCTCGGCGGGATCGTCGACCTCGGGCATCACCGGCGTGGCGGTGGCGGTGGCCTTCTTGACCGTCGCCGTCTTCGCCGCGACGGTCTTGGTGGCGGTGCGCTTGGCGGGACTCTTCGCTGCGACGCTCTTCCGGGTGCGCTTTGGCTCCGCGGCACTGACCATCAGCGTCACACCCTCTTCCTCGAGGATCTGGTTGAGGCTGCGCAGTACGTTCTTCCACTGAGTGGCCGGAATCTGGTCAGCTTCGAAGGCCCGACGCACGTCATCGCCGGCGATCTGCCCCTCAGCCTTTCCCCGCTCAATGAGCGCCATGACAGAGACGGACTCGGCGATCTCCGGCGGGAGCGTACGGGATGTGCTGGCCGACACGAACAACCTCTCGGAACGTTGGAAAACGGCTTCCGGCCCCGTCCACTGCGGAGAGGAGCCGACGACCGCCGACTTTGGAATGGGCCGACGGCGCGGGCGGGAGCCGGGAAGGGACACAGCGCCTGGAGCGGCGCCCATATTCCCTACTCGGCTGTCACCTCTTAGGTCATCGCGCTGTCCCGAAGAGTGTTACGCCCAATCTGCGTGGCCCGAGTCACACCCCGTAAGTGCCTAAAAGTGGCCAGATACGGTCAGAGGTGGTCAGCGGACTGTTCCAGCATCCCATCGCACCGCCGGGCCCCACCGGATCCTCCAGGAATCCGGTGGGGCCCGGCGGCAGACGGTTCGCCGGCCGAACGGTGCCACGCGGGGCGAACGCTCCCGACCGCGCCACCAGCGGTACGCGATCAGTGCTCGCGCGGCGCGGGCACGACGCGCTCCACCTCGGGGTGGACGGTGAGCAGCTGACGCATGGCCGCCTCGGCGCCCGAGGCATCGCCCGCCGCGAGAGCGTCGGCGATGCGTGCGTGGTACGAGAGGGAGGCCTCGTTCGGCCGGTCGCAGCCCGCGATCGGGCCGCCGGACACCTGGAGCGCGGCCGACACGATCCCGGAGAGGTGCTCCAGCATGCGGTTGCCCGCGACCTGGATGAGCAGCGAGTGGAACTCCGCGTCGGCCCGCGAGAAGGTGAGCGCGTCGCCCTGCCCCATCGCATGGCCCATGATCTCGACCATGTCGGTGAGCCGCTGCTGGACCTCCGGGCGACCATGCCCGGCGGCGAGGCGGGCGGCCAGCGGTTCGATCGTCCAGCGCAGCTCGCTCAGCTCGCGACGCTGGTCGTCGCGCTGCGGACCGAAGGCGCGCCACTCGATGATGTCCGGGTCCAGGAGGTTCCAGTCGCTGACCGGACGCACACGCGTGCCGACGTTGGGGCGGGCACTGACCAGGCCCTTCGCCTCAAGGACACGCAGGGACTCACGCACTACGGTGCGGGAGACCTCGAATCGCTGGCCGATCTCCTCGGGGACCAGCGGGCGGTCGGCGCCCAGGTCACCGGAGACGATCATCTGACCCAGCTGCTGAACAAGTTGGCCGTGCAGGCCGCGGCCGCGGCTTCCGGCGGCACGACGGCCCATGCGGCCCAGGTCCGGGTCCGTGGCATCCCACACAGAGCTGCTGACGCGGTCTGCGCCGGGGCCCTCCGCAAAGGGGTAGCGGTCGAGTTCGCCCGGACCGGTGAGGCCGGAGTCTGCGGAACGGGCGGCGGTCATCATGGCGTGCGCAAGGGTAGTCACGGATCATTTGTCGGCGTCGTCTCCAACTCCCTTGAGGTCTTTGGTGAAAAGCACACGAAAGGGTGATCGCTCACCCCGTCGCAATTGACGCCTTATCGGAAAGAATTGGGCGTTCTGCGTGGAGTTGTGCACATGAGGGGAACACACGTGCACGGACGGTCGTCATCGGACCCGGCTCCGCAGGGTCGTGAGCAGATATGCGCAGAGCAGAGCAGTGAGTGACAACATCAGTGCGCCTGCGACGGGTTGAGCGATCACCTCTGCCGCGGCGACCACATAGTGCTCGCCCCCGAACGGCCACCGCACCAGCACGAGCTCACGCAGCCGGGTCGAGAGACCGGCAGCCGTCCGGACTGACGGCCCCTCCAGAACCTTCTGCACGATCGGTACGACCAGGATCGGCACGGCGAGAACCGCCGCGAGACCGGCGGTGGTGGACCGGAAGATCCCTGCCGCCAGAACCCCGGCCCAGGCGCAGCCGATCACGAGACCGACCCAACTGGCACCCAACGGGATCCAGTCCGGCGGAACTCCGGTCAGCTCCCGTCCGTAGAGGATGTGGAGCAGTTCGGCATTCAGGCCCACCACGCCGAGAGAGAGCGTCAGCGCGGTGGCCGCCGCGACGACGAGTTTGGCGGTCAGCAGCCCCAGGCGGCGGGGGACGGTACCGCGGTCCGTGGCCAGGGCGGGGTGACGGAACTCGTCGCCGAAGGCGAAGGCGCCGAGCAGCCCCGCGCCGAGCGCCGCGGGCGGCAGGGGAAAGTCCCGCGGCCACGCGGCGAGCAGCCGCGACTGCGGCGTGTGTCCTGCCCTGGCGAGGAGTACGGAGATGAGGGCGGAGACGACGAGCACGGCGGCCGCGGTGAGCCAGCCCGTACCGACCCCCGCCGCGCGGCGCAGCTCGTAACGCAACGGCCGCAGGGGGCCGGCGCCCTGGCGGACGGTGATGGGCGGTGGCAGGGGCGACAATTCGCGCGCGCCCCGCACCCCCGCGCTCCGCACCGATGTCTCGACGTCAGCCTCACCCTCGCGAGGACCGGTCTCCGTTTCCGGCGCGGACGCCGCCCCCATGTCCCCCACCTCGTCGGCGAGTTGGTGTACGAGGATGCCGTGGCGGTAGGCGGACTCGCCGATGTCGGCACAGGTGCTGCCGTACACGGAGAGGCGATTGCCGTCTTCCCGCACGACCTCCACGGAGCACCGGGCAGTGCGTGCCTCCTTGATCAGCAGAGCGCCGAGCCGTGCGGCGTGCGGGCTCCGGACGGCGACGCGGGGCCGGAGCCGGGTGCGTGCGAAGTCCGCGGCCTCCTGGTCGGCGACGAGCCTGCCCTTCTCCAGCGTGACGACCCGGTCGGCGGTCCGCGCGGCCTCCCTGGGGTCGTCCGTGGCGAACAGCACGGTGCCGCCCGCACCGGCGTGGGCGCGCAGCACTCCGTGCAGCCAGCGGCCTTCGCGAGCGGCGAGCCCGCCCGTGGCACCGTCGAGCACGAGGGTGTGCGGATCGGAGAGCAGGGCACAGGCGAGGCCCAGGCGGCGGTCCATACCCCGCGAGAGAGTTCCCAGCCGTTCGTCGCGCAGGCTGACGAGGCCCACCACCTCCAGGACGTCGTCGGCACGCTGCGCTGGTACCCCCGCCGCGGCGCACAGCATGCGGAGTTGACCTCGGACCGTGCGCGCCGGGTGGCCGGGAACATCGCCGAGAAGAACGCCCACCTCGCGCGAGGGATGGGCGATGCGGTGCAGCGGGCGACCTCTGAAGTAGGTGATTCCGCGGCCCTGTTGCAGTTCGAGCATGAGCCTGAGAGCGGTCGTCTTGCCTGCGCCCGGGGCTCCGAGGAGCGCCGTGACGTGGCCGGGGGACGCCTCGAAGGAGACGTCGTCGACAGCGGGAGGAAGCTCCTTGCGGGCGTTGCTGGTCAGTCCGATGGCCTGGATCACCCAACGCAAGATAGCGCGATATATACCGTTTTCCGGTCACCTTGAGCGCGCGCGGGAGCAGCCTCCGCGCCGGTCCGGCCACTTGGCCGGACCACCTGCGTCGCGGCCGACCGCTCTCGGCTCGGCGTCAGACTTCAGGACGGAGCATCGGCGGGTTGAGCAGGGTGGCTCCACCCGCCCGGAAGAGCTGGGCGGGGCGGCCGCCCTGCCGGGTCGTCGTACCGCCCGTGGGGACGAGGAATCCCGGCGTACCCGTCACCTTGCGGTGGAAGTTGCGCGGGTCGAGCGCCACCCCCCACACCGCCTCGTACACCCGGCGCAGTTCGCCGACCGTGAACTCGGGCGGGCAGAAGGCGGTGGCCAGCGACGAATACTCGATCTTGGAACGGGCACGCTCCACGCCGTCCGACAGGATCTGGGCGTGATCGAAGGCGAGCGGCGCGGCCTGTTCTCCGTCACGTCCGTAGCCGCCCTGCTGAAGCAGGTCCTCGACAGGAGCCCAGCGCGCGCTGTTCGCGTCTCCGCCGGCTCTGGGCGCGGGCAGGTCGGGCGCGAGGGCGAGATGGGCGACGCTCACCACCCTCATGCGCGGGTCGCGCTTGGGGTCGCCGTAGGTCGCGAGCTGCTCCAGGTGAGCCCCGTTCACCTGTGCGGGAGCGTCCGGGGCGTGCGCGCACAGCCCGGTCTCCTCCTTCAGCTCCCGCGCCGCGGCCTGCGACAGGTCTTCGTCGGGCCGCACGAAACCGCCGGGTAGCGCCCACCGCCCCTGGAAGGGCGGCTCGCCCCTGCGGATCGCCAGCGCGCACAGCGCGTGACGACGCACGGTCAGCACGACCAGGTCGACGGTGACGGCGAACGGCGCGAAAGCTGACGGGTCGTAGGGCATGCCGCGATCATAGTCGTCTGCCTGACGATAAACACTCTCTTCACCGGTCGCTCACATGGCTGATCCGACGCCCTCGGACAGGGCACCGCGGCCCTCGTGATCCCAGGTCCGCGGCGGACCGGCCCTCACGCCCCCAACTGAAGTCCGTCGGCCGCCTCCTCGACCATGGCCAGTCCGAGCCTGCTGACGCGTACGGAGAAGGGGGCGCCCGCGACGCGCAGGCCCGTCAGCCCGATCTCTCCCAGCGGAGCACCGCGCATCGGACGCAGCGTCACCGTGCGAGCCGGGGCGTCGGGACGGATCCCGGTGAGCGTGGCGAGCAGGAGGACACCGGCGGCCGCGGCTGTGGCCGCCGGTCTGCAGGCCGTTGGATGCGGTACGGGGGAACCGCCTTCCGTGCGCTGCTCCCCCGCGTACATCTCCGGCAGCCGGTGGCCGAATGTCTCGGCCGCCGCCAGCACGCCCAGCAGCAGCGAACTCGCCTCCTTCTCGTAGCCCGCGGCGGACAGCCCCGCCACGGCGAGAGCCGTCTCGTGGACGCGCACGCTTCCGCTTCGATGCCCGAACGGGTTGTAGCCCGTCTCCTTCAGGCCGAGGCTGCGCAGCCCCCAGCCCGAGTCCATGGACGGGCTGCCGTACAGACGCGCGAGCTGTTCCGTCTGCACCTTGTCGAGCAGACCCGGTGCCGGTGCACCGGCACCGAGCAGTCCAGTGTCGAGCAGGTGGACACCGCCGGAGCCGAGGTGCGGCACGAGCCGTCCGCCCGGCAGAAGAGCCGCGGCCGGTCTACCACCTCCTCTCCCCTCGATCCAGAAGTCCTCCCGGAACGCGGTCCGCATCGCCCCCGCCCACTGCCGCAGCTCGACGCCGCCTCCCCTGCCGTACGCGTCGAGGAGGTCGGCGCCCAGCAGAGCGGCCCGGTGGGCGTGCGCCTGCGTCTCACAGCGCCATGGCCCGCCCGGGTGCGGGTCCACCAGATACGTACCGTCGCCGACAGCGGTCCGCAGCCACTGGAGGCAACGTTCGGCTGCGGGCAGCAACTCCTCCGTCTCCACCTCGGAAAGCCCCCAGCGACGAGCCTCGGCGAGCACCACGGGAAACAGCAGCGTCGCTTCTTGCCCCGTGCAGCTCGGTGGCAGCTGAGCACCAACGTGTCGGCGGGGTCCGGGAATCAGGCCGGACCGTGGTCCAGCACCCACGAGTTGGGTGCGGGCGAGGGTGCGCAGGGTTCCCGCGGCGAGGCGCGTGCCCAGCGGCAGAGTCATGCGTGCTGCCGCGAGGGCCTCGGCCGGTGCCATGCCGCAGCGCCAGGGAGCCCCGGCCGCCAGGTGCGTGTCGGACGGCTGCGCGGGGTCACGCAGGAGAAGAGCCTGCAGGTCCTCGATGCTCGTGCGCAGGAGCGCCTCGGGCCTCGGATCGTCACTTGCCGCCCGAGCCGGAGCGAAGGGGCTTGTGGCGCCGCGCGCGACGGCCCGGATGGGCCCCGCCCCTGCCGGACGTACCCGCAGCTCCACGCTTTGGGCGCCGCCAGGAGGCAGTTCGAACTCCCAGCGCAGCAGCCCGGCGGAGGCCAGCGCGTCCGAAGGCGGCGGGTCGGCCGTGACGACGGAGTCCCCGGTGGCACACGACCACCGCATACCTGAGTCGTGGACACTGGCCGGCAGATCGGGACCGGCTCTCCCCGCCGCGACCGCACCCAGTTCGGCCAGGTCCGTGCCGAGCGCCACCTCGACGGGGAGGCGAAGAGGCCGGTTGGCCGCGCTGCGCAAAGTGATCCGCTCCGCGCCGTCCGCGTATCGCATGCGCTCGACCAGGACGTCCGGGTCGGGTCCACCGTCGGCGAAGAGGCTCAGGACCGCCAGGAATCGTGCCTGGTCGGGCGCGACCATCCGGGCCTGGACCGCGAGCGGCTCCCGGCCCGCCACCCGCAGCCGGCATCGGGAGAGCACCCGCTGACCCGACCGGTAGAAGCCCTCCAGTCCATTCCCCGTCAACTGCCCCTGCTCCGTGGAGATCGCGAGTCCCGGCAGGGCGACACAGATCAGTGCGGTGTGGGCGGGTGGCAGAGTCACAGTGCCTCGCTGCCCGACCTGCGCCGTGTGTGGGGCCAGGGCAACACCGCGGCCCATCGAGGGCTGTGCGGACCTCCCCAAGTGCAACGGGTCGCTGTGCGGAACGGAAGGCATGGAGGACGGGGTGGGCAGAGGCATGGGGCGGCTTCTTCTGTACTCCGTGCGCTGAGTGGGTGCTCGGCGGGGTATGAGGGCTCGGCGATTTGCAGGGGCGTGTGCAGGGGCTCCGACGGCGTGAGACCAATGCGATGGCGCGGCGCACCTGAGGGCTGCGCCACAAAGGTGAACGGGGCCAGCCTGTCCCGAGTCACGCCCTGGACCGTGGAAGCCCATTGATAGGACCCGACCGGTCGATCCGCCAGCACCGTCACCCGCCGCTTCCCCTCTCCTCCCTCACGTCTCCCCCT
The DNA here is from genome assembly GCF_055584525.1 of Streptomyces sp. NPDC102514. Lineage (NCBI taxonomy): Bacteria > Bacillati > Actinomycetota > Actinomycetes > Kitasatosporales > Streptomycetaceae > Streptomyces > Streptomyces sp. NPDC102514. The sequence goes on along the minus strand of NZ_JBVJLW010000019.1, from coordinate 88,826 downwards.
TCACCTCACTCTTCGGCGTTCCAGGCCGCCCGGCAGGCTCAGCACCTCCCGCATTCCCCGCACTTCGGCGAGAGCGAGCCGCACCACCAGTGCTGCCGCCGCCTCGACCAGTGCTGCCGCCAGCTCGGCCTGGGCCACCCTCGGTAGGAACCCCGGAGTCGGAAGAAGTGGACCGAGGACGGCGCGTGCCACCGGTACCCGTCGGTCGGGAACCAGGCCGGTCGGCTGCGCCCTCCGTAACCCGCGACCTGCGTCGGCGGCGGGCGGAAACCTTGACAGGCGCCGCCGGCCCCGCCAGCCCCGCCGGAACCTGTCCGGGCGGCCCACCGGCGTCCGACGGCCCCACACCCGCCACCGTCACCGTCACCGTCACCGGCGAGGCGAGCACCTCACCGTCGACACGGTCGGCGCGCTCCCCTCGGAGACAACGGCGGATCGACTCCGGGTCCAGACCCTCGTTGCACGCCTGGTGGAGAAGCCGGGCGAAGAGGTACCCGGAATCCGCGCCGAGCGCCATGGCCAGCGCTTCGCGGGCCTCCAGTTCGTCGCCGGAGGACCAGGCGACCCACCCGGCGAGCGTGAGCGGCGCCGCTGCGTGCTCCCCGTACGAGCCGACGCAGCGACGTGCGAGGGCCCTCCAGAGGCGCAGGGCCGGTCCGGCCTCGTCCCCTTCCATCCACTCCGCTGCCCGGTCCCGTGTCGTGCGGTCCTGCAGACCGAGAATCATCGTGGCCGCCTCCTCGTGGCGCAGGAGCTCGTCGTCCCGGAGATCCGCCGGCAGTGTGCCGGGGCCAAGGGCGGCGGAGGTGACATCGGCGAACCGGCGCATGACCTGATGGGCCAGCTCCAAGGTCTTGGCGGCCACACCGGCGCGGCTGCCGTCGTCCAGAATTCGAGGGATCAGCGCCATGCTCACCGCGTCGAGGGCGGACTCCTGCTCCAGCGCCGCCTTGCTCTCCCACGGAGTGAGCCTCGCCCGCAGCTGCCGCAGGGTGCCCCGCACCTGAAGCCCCGCGTAGGTGGCGGCTGCGGCCAGCACGGACGTGCCCGGCATTCCCATGGACGTACCGTCCGACGGGCAGCAGTGTTCGCTGGGGCAGCAGTACGACCAGAAGCGGCCGTCCGAGATGCACAGTGCCTCGATCACCGGTACGTCGAGCGCTCCGCAAGCCTTGCGCAGCAGTTGTGCGAGCGGACGCAGCCGTTCCATCACTGCCCGGCCCGACTCTCCTTCCCTGGGTTCCTGGCAAAGGAAGGCGACCATGCTCTCGGGCAGGGCGCCCCTCCGCTCGCTGCCCTTCACCAGGCCGTGCGTCAGCTGCTGCGCCACGGACGGCCAGTCGTCCGCGTGGCTCGGGATACCGAGTCGGGCCCGTCCGCCGAAGCGGCCACGCCCGTCCCTGTCGTGCAGGGCAACGAGCACGATGCTGTCCTCGGGCCGGTACCCGAGCAGGTACGGCAGGGCATCGGCCAGTTCGGACGGAGTGCGGAGGGTGACCTGGTGGTCCGGACACAGGCTGCCGGTCGCGCCATGGGCGCCGTCGGCCGCGGCGTGCACCGAGCCGGTGGAGGTCGTACCGTCACGGCCCTCCCGCCGTCCGACGCGACCCACATCTGGTCCGCCCGCTCCGCTCGGTCCGCTCGGTCCGCCTGATCCACCCCACCCGTCCTGCCAATCCCGCTCGTCTTGCCTGCTCTGCCTGCCCTGCCCGCCTTGCCTCCTCTGCCCGCCCTGCCGGTCCGGCCCGCCCTGCCGGTCCGGCCCGCCCGGCTTGTCCGTGCTGTTCTGCTCGGCAGTCTCGTCGCATCGGCCGGTGTCGCCGTCGCCGAGGTTCTCGGCCGGTTCGCTGTGGTTCGTCATGCCGTGACCATCCCGCGAAATCCGGAATTCCGCTTTGCCCTGTGGATAACCGCGATCATGACCACGTCAGAAGTTGTCCACAGCGGACCGGCTCATTCGCGCGATGTCCGACCCATCGGGTTGCATGGGGCCATGAGCAACGAAGAGCTGCGCACAGCGGCCGACACCGTCCTCGCCCGCCTCGTCGGCGCGCCGGGAGGCGACGCCCGGCTGCGCGAGGACCAGTGGCGCGCCATCGAGGCCCTCGTGGCCGACAAGCGCAGGGCCCTGGTCGTGCAGCGCACCGGCTGGGGCAAGTCCGCCGTGTACTTCGTCGCGACCGCGCTGCTGCGGGAGCAGGGAGCCGGTCCCACCGTGATCGTCTCGCCCCTCCTCGCCCTCATGCGCAACCAGGTCGAGGCAGCCGCACGCGCCGGCATCAGGGCGCGGACCATCAACTCGTCCAATTCGGAGGAGTGGGACACGATCCAGGACGAGGTGGCCGAAGGTGAGGTCGACGTCCTTCTGGTGAGCCCCGAGCGGCTCAACAACCCCGACTTCCGGGATCAGGTGCTGCCCAGGCTGGCGGCGGCGACCGGTCTCCTCGTGGTGGACGAGGCGCACTGCATCTCCGACTGGGGCCACGACTTCCGGCCGGACTACCGCCGCCTGCGCACCATGCTCGCCGACCTTCCCCAGGGCGTCCCGGTCCTCGCGACCACTGCCACGGCCAACGCGCGCGTGACCGCCGACGTCGCCGAGCAACTGGGCACCGGCGGAAGCACGGACGCCCTCGTCCTGCGTGGCCCCCTGGACCGCGAGAGCCTGAGCCTGAACGTGCTGCAGCTGCCGGACGCCGCCCACCGGATGGCCTGGCTCGCCGAGCACCTGGTCGAGCTGCCCGGCTCCGGGATCATCTACACACTCACCGTGGCCGCCGCCGAGGAGGTCACCGCCTTCCTCCGGCAGGCCGGGCACACCGTGACCTCGTACACGGGGAAGACGGAGAACGCGGACCGCCAGCAGGCCGAGGAGGACCTGCTCGCCAACCGCGTCAAGGCCCTTGTCGCCACATCGGCGCTGGGCATGGGCTTCGACAAGCCCGACCTCGGCTTCGTGGTGCACCTGGGTTCGCCGTCCTCACCCATCGCCTACTACCAGCAGGTGGGCCGTGCGGGCCGTGGTGTCGAGCATGCCGAGGTGCTGCTCCTGCCCGGCAAGGAGGACCAGGCGATCTGGCAGTACTTCGCGTCGATCGCCTTCCCTCCGGAGGAGCAGGTCAGGCGCACCCTGGACGTTCTCGGTCAGGCGGGCCGCCCGCTGTCGCTCCCCGCGCTCGAACCCCTGGTGGAACTGCGCCGGTCACGGCTCGAAACGATGCTCAAGGTCCTGGACGTGGACGGCGCCGTGAAGCGCGTCAAGGGCGGCTGGATCTCCACGGGCACTCCGTGGACGTACGACACCGAGCGCTACGCGTGGGTCGCCAAGCAGCGCGCGGCCGAGCAGCAGGCCATGCGCGACTACGTGACGACGACCGGCTGCCGGATGGAGTTCCTGCGCCGGCAGCTGGACGACGAGGGAGCCGCCCCGTGCGGTCGCTGCGACACCTGCACGAAGCCGCAGTTCTCCGATGCCGTGTCCTCGTCCGCGCTGGACTCGGCGCGTGGCGAGCTCGGCCGCGCGGGTATCGAGGTGGATCCCCGGAAGATGTGGCCCACGGGCCTGCCCGCCGTGGGCGTCGACCTGAAGGGACGCATCCCGGCCGGGGAGCAGGCCGCGACCGGGCGGGCGCTGGGAAGGCTTTCGGACATCGGCTGGGGCAACCGGCTGCGGCCGATGCTCGGCCCCCAGGCCCCGGACGGGCCTGTTCCGGACGACGTGGCTCAGGCCGTCGTCGGCGTGCTGGCCGACTGGGCGAAGGGACCGGGCGGCTGGGCCTCGGGCAATTCCGGCGCCGTGCCACGCCCGGTCGGTGTCGTCACCATGGCGTCGCAGCGCCGGCCGCACCTCGTGCAGTCGCTGGGGGCACGGATCGCCGAGGTCGGCCGTCTGCCCCTGCTGGGCTCCATCGAGTACGCCCCAGGAGCCGACGCCGCGCAGGTCTCCAGGAGCAACAGCGCGCAGCGGCTGAAGGCCCTCGACGGGGCGCTCGTGGTGCCGCCCGGTCTTGCCACGGCGCTCTCCGGAGCCGATGGACCCGTCCTCCTCGTGGACGACTCGACCGACACCGGCTGGACGCTCGCGGTGGCCGCGCGCATGCTGCGGCGGGCCGGCGCCCAGGGGGTGTTGCCGCTGGTACTCGCTGTGCAAGGTTGATTCCTGCGGTGCGGTGGTAAATACCGAGCAGGGATATAAGCAACGGATCGCCAGATAACGGTCGGTGGCCCCAATTGCTCGTTGCCGCAACCAAGTTCGACAGGAAGAATTGGCCTCGCGCCCCGCGTGGCCTCCCGAGGTCGCCCGTTCGGGCTGTGCTGCGGCGCGCTCCCCCAGTCCGACCTCGCCCGCTGTGTGGGCGCGTAGCCGAAGGGAGGACCGTGACCTTCGGATTCGCTCCGTCCTCGGCGGCATCGATGTCGACGGCCGCCACTTCCGCCAATCCACTGACCCGGATGCTCGAACCCGCCGAATGGGCCGCTGCGGGGATTCCGCTTCTGCGCAATCCCCGGGAGGTCGTCAGCGGGCTGCACTCCCGGCATCGGCCCGGCCCCACGACCGCGATCGTGGCAGTGCTCGATCCCGACGAACGGCTGAACGCGAGCGCTTCCTTCATCAGACGGCCGGCTCCGGCGGACGGCTGGATGTTCCGCAACGCGCTGCTCGCGCAGCTGCGCCGGGTCATCCCGCACGACCTGCGACGCCGCACACCGGTGCGTACCGCCGTGCTGCTCTACTGCCGTGACGGAGACGCGCGGTGGACGGAGGAGGACGGGGCGTGGATGTGGGGGCTGCGCGACGCCTGCACGCTGCACGGCCTGCGCTGCGGTGCCTACATCACGCTGACACGTGACGGCTGGCAGGTGCTCGGCGAGGGACGCGGAGGCCGCCGACCGAACACGGACTCACCGCCGGAGTCCCTGGAGTCGCTCGCCGCGGCCGAGTCCATACAGCCGCGCACCGGTGGGTCCGCCTCGGAGGTACTGCGCCGCGCTGCCGCGCGCTGAGCCGACGGCCGACCTCGGTCGTCGGCACGGGTCCACTCGCGCACTGCCCCCGTGCGCCGCGCGACCGGCAACACACGCGCACGGCTGCTTCGGCGATACGCGTCAATCCGACGCACGTACACAACCGCCACAGAGACACAGCACCGGCACCGGTGCTGGCACCGGTACGACCGGACGCGACAACCGCACAGCGGCGCGCGACGCCGAACCCCGAGCCGTAACCGACACGCGCATGACCGCGCCACGAACAGAGCCGTTCAGGACGCGTGCGCGCTCACGCTCGGACCGCACCACGACGACGGCCACGCCGGCACGTCCCCCCGTACCGGCACACGTCGGACCGTCCTCTGTGCATGCTCCGAGCAGATGCCACCGCGGTGGCATCCGAGTCGTGAGAACCCCGGAAGAGCGGGGTTGTCAGACCGCCGCGCCCAGCACCGAGTTGATCTGCTGCGGGTCTCCGCAGACGATCAGCAGGGTGCCGGCTCGGCCAAGGGCCAGCGGCAGCGCCGTGGCAGCGGTGGCGTCGGGCCCGCCATTGACGGCGACAACGACCACGGGCCGGGACGCGGCACGACCGACAGCGGAGGCGGCGGCGTAGAACACGTCGTCTCCCGCGTCGTGCTGGGCCCAGTACGCGGCCTCGCCGAAGGAGAGCTCGTGCGCGGCCCACGGGTGGGGTTCGCCGGTGGTGATCACCAGCACCTCACCGGGGGCCCTGCCCGAGTCAAGGAGCAGGTCGACCGCTTCCTCGGCGGCGTCCAGCGCGCCCTCGGCCGAGGCCGGGATCAGCTGGATCGTCGGAGTCGAGGCTGCGGTGGGGGCCGCCGGAGCGGCAGGCCCCGGCTTGGCCACGGCCGTGTCGCGCGGCGTGCGTTGCACAGGCGGCATGGGCCGGACAGGACCCGGACGGCCTGGACGCGGAGGTGCCGCGGGGCGGGGGCCGGGTACGGGGCGGGGGGTCTGCGCGGTCCGGCCGGTGGCCGGGCTGACGCGGGGACCCTGGGCACTCTCGTGAATCTGAGGCTCCTCGGGAATGAGAGGCATGAGCTGATTTTTATCAAACGCCGGTGCGACTCGCGCAAGCGGGTGGCACATGAGTGCGAACAGAATCGTCAGAAGTCGAAGCCGAGTTGCCCTTCGATCTCCGGAACGCTTCCGTCCGCCCAACTGCGGACCTTCTTGAGGTGCCGCCACTGGGGCAGCGCATCAAGATACGCCCACGACAGCCGGTGGTACGGGGTGGGGCCCCGCATCTCCAGTGCGGCCCTGTGAACCGGTGACGGATACCCGGCGTTGGCCGCAAAACCGAAGTCTGCATGGTCGACACCCAGTTCGGCCATCATTTTGTCGCGCTGGACCTTCGCGATCACCGAGGCCGCCGCCACGGAGACGCAGGACTGGTCGCCCTTGATCACCGTGCGGACCTTCCAGGGCACGCCCAGGTAGTCGTGTTTCCCGTCGAGAATGACCGCGTCGGGACGCACCGGCAGCGCTTCGAGGGCGCGGCAGGCGGCCAGCCGCTGTGCGGCCGTCATCCCCAGCTGGTCGATCTCCTCCGGAGAAGCATGCCCCAGGGCGTACGACGTCACCCACTGCGCCAGTATCTCGGCGAGTGCCGTGCGCCTCTTGACGGTGAGGAGCTTGGAGTCGGTGAGGCCTTCGGGCGGGCGACGCAGGCCCGTGACCGCCGCGCAGACGGTGACCGGGCCGGCCCAGGCGCCGCGCCCCACCTCGTCGACCCCGGCAATGACCTTGGCTCCGGTCGTGGCGCGCAGGGAGCGCTCGACGCTGTGGGTTGGTGGTTCGTACGGCATGACACGCTCAGCCTACGCCGCCCGGAACCGCTCACGACACCCGGTTCCCCCGAGCGCCCCGCACACCTCCGGCCGGGCCGGCACGAGGCCCGTACGGGGCAGGCCCGAAGCCTGCCCCGCACCCCCACGAGGTCCACCCGGCGTCACCCGAAGGCCCGCCCGGAGCGACCGCGGAACCCCGCTCAGACGCCTTCCGGTCGCAATAGCGGGACCATGAGCTGGTCGATCATCTCCTCGATGTCCCGCTCGTTCCATTCGCTCGCGCACACCTTGGAGCGGTACATCATCATCGCCGGAATGGCGTCGAGGACATAGGAGTTCGCCGCGTCCGGCCGAACCTCTCCCCGCCGTATCCCACGGTCGACGACCTCTCCGAGCAGGCGGATCGTCGGCTCCACGACCCCCGACAGGATCACTTCCTGGAAACGCTGGGCCTGAGACGAGTCGCATTCGTGAATCACCGAGCGCAGCGCGAATCCCGGGCGCGAGAACATCGCCTCGCGCGCCCGTCGGCACAGTTCCAGCAGGTCGTCCCGCACACTTCCCAGGTCCGGTACGTCCACGAGTGACGGCAGTCCGGCCTGGAGCGCGTCCGCGACGAGGTCCTCCTTGGACGGCCAGCGGCGGTAGACCGCGGCCTTCCCCGTCTGGGCGCCGGCCGCGACGCCCTCCATCGTGAGGCCGTTCCAGCCGACCGTGCTGAGCTGCTCCAGCGCGGCATCGAGGATCGCGCGTTCGAGTACGGCGCCGCGTCTGCGCGGGACGGCCGCCTGAGCGGGGGCAGCCGTCCAACTCGAAGTAACCATGAGCCTGTCTCCATGTGAGCGGGCGAGGGGCGCGGACGTTCGCACACATGCACGTACGCGCCGTACGGACCGAGGTCCGTGAGCGGTCAAGTGACATCAATCGGCAGCGACTTCAGTGAACGCTTGCGTTCACTGTCGGGGACTCACTACCTTTTGACGCGACAGTGAACGCGAGCGTTCACTAACGCACTCGTGGGGGACTCAATAGTGACAACCTCTCCGTTGATCAAAGATCAGAAGCCGGGAGCGGCCCGCCGGGAGGGGCATCCCGGCATCGCGCTCACCGTCATCGCGGCCTGCCAACTCATGGTGGTACTCGACGCGACGATTGTGAACATCGCGCTCCCGCACATTCAAGGCGCGCTCAAGTTCTCCACCACGGATCTCACCTGGGTGGTCAGCGCCTACACGCTCACCTTCGGCGGTCTGCTGCTGCTCGGCGGCCGGGCCGGCGACATCCTCGGCCGTCGCCGGGTCTTCATGTCCGGCATCCTGCTCTTCACGGCCGCCTCGCTGCTCGGCGGACTCGCCCAGGAGCCCTGGCAACTGCTGGCGGCACGCGCCCTCCAAGGAGTGGGCGGCGCGATCGCCTCCCCCACCTCGCTGGCGTTGATCACGACGACGTTTCCCGAAGGGCCCGAGCGCAACAGGGCGTTCGGGGTCTTCGCCGCGGTCTCGGCCGGCGGCGGCGCGATCGGGCTGCTCGCCGGCGGCATGCTCACCGAGTGGCTCGACTGGCGCTGGGTGCTCTTCGTCAACGTACCCATCGGTGTACTGATCGCCGTGGTCACACCGCTCTACATCAACGAGTCCGAGCGGCATCCCGGGCGCTTCGACATCGCGGGCGCGCTGACCTCGACACTCGGTATGGCCTCGCTCGTCTACGGCTTCATCCGGGCCGCGGAGGAGGGCTGGCGGGACAGTCTCACCATCGCGTCCTTCGGCACGGCGGTCGTCCTTCTGGTGGCCTTCGCGCTGGTCGAGTCCCGGGCCAAGGAACCGATCACACCACTGCGGATGTTCGCCGACCGCAACCGCTCGGGTACGTACGTGATCATGCTGAGCCTGGCCGCGGCGATGTTCGGCATGTTCTTCTTCATCGTTCTCTTCGTGCAGAACGTGCTGCAGTACACGCCCATCGAGGCCGGCCTGGCCTTCCTGCCCATCACGGTCGCGATCGGCACCGGCGCGGGTCTGTCGCAGCGGTTCCTGCCGGTGCTCGGCCCGAAACCGTTCATGGTGGTCGGCTCGACGCTCGTGGTGATCGGCCTCGGCTGGCTGACTTTCATCGATCCCGAAAGCTCGTACGTCAGCGGTGTGCTCGGTCCGATGCTCCTGTTCGGCTTCGGCATGGGGCTGAACTTCGTGACGCTGACCCTGACCGCTGTCTCCGGAGTGGCCGCCCACGAAGCGGGCGCAGCGTCCGGGCTGCTCAACGCCACGCAGCAGGTGGGCGGTTCGCTCGGCCTCTCCATCCTCACCACGGTCTTCGGTACGGCGAGCCGGGAGGAAGCGGAGAAGCAGGTCGCGGACTTCATGGCCAACGCCTCGGCCGAGCAGAAGGCGGAGTTCGCCACAACGCACCAACTGCCCGCTCCCTGGAGTCACGAGGTGCTCGCCCAGGGCATCTCGACGGCCTTCCTCCCGGCCGTCGCCATGGCCGTGCTGGCTCTTGCCGTCGCCACACTGGTGATCCGGGTCCGCAAGAGCGACCTGGAGGCGCTGTCGGGCACGGCGGGGGTCGGGGCGGGCTGACCGACCACCGTCACGGACGCGATGAGCAGGCCGGCCCACCGTATGGAAAACGGCGGACCGGCCTGCTTGGTTCCCACGCGATCGACGCGGCGGCACACAACACGGCACGTCCGAAGCGGCCTGTACGCGTACTCGGTGGGCGCGCCCGGCGACTTCAGCGATACGCGAGCGGTACGCGCCCTCCACGCCCCGCCTCAGCGGTACGTCAGGTCCTGTTCCAGGCGGCTGCACTCGCGCCAGTCGGCCTGAGGGGACGGCTTCCGCTCGTCGAGGATGTTTCGGGCTCGTGCCTCGCCCCAACTCCTGGCGTACCAGGGGGCGGCGTTCTCCCCCAGGTCCTCGTCGATGGTTTTCAGGGCACAGGACCGCAGCGGCTCATCAAGTTTGTCCAGAGCCGGCACGGCATCGGCGGACAACCCGCGCGCGTAGTCGAGGTCGAACGTGCCCGTGCGCTCGTACCGCTGGACATTGCGTTCGGCGATCAGGCCGTCGGGCGACACGAGCCCGAAGACGAGCACCGTCGCGGCGGCGCTGGCCAGTACCACGCGCGGCAGCCAGCGGGCCCCGAGGACACCGGCGGCCATGATGAGCACGATGACCAGGCCGAGCCAGAGTTCGACGGTCACGACGGAGATCCGCAGCCGGGTCAGCCCGTACGCCTCCACGTACATGTCCATACGCCGTACCGCCGAGGCGACGACCACGAGGGCGAGGGCGCAGAGGGTGCCGAGGACGGCGCGTACCAGCGTCCGGTCGCGCGCGTCGTCCCGGGGCGCCCAGCGCAGGGCGAGGACGATGACGACCAGGGTGAGAAGCGTGACCAGGAGCAACTGCCAGAAGCCCTGACGCGCGTACTCGGAGTATGTCTGGCCGGTCTTGTCCAGGACGGCGTCGTACCCACCGAGCAGGACGACCAGTTGGACGGCGTTGAAGACAGCGAAGAGCGCGACGAGTACGACCAGGGGCAGGGCCCACTCGACGCGGCCACGGGCGCGGCCCGGGGGCACCACGACGCGGTCCCACGGAACGGGCGCCGCGGCCGTGTGCGCCGCCGCCAGAGCGCCGACCACGCCGATCACGAACAGGACGGCGTGCCAGGGGCCGCCGGAGACCGACGCGTCGGGCACGAGGTCCGCCAGGAGGTCGGCGAAAGCCGCGTCCGCGCCGGCGAAGAGAGCCCCGAAGACCACCAGCAGGACGGCGGCCACCACGATCGCGCGCAGTACCGGGCCCACGTTGCCACGTGCCCCGCCGGTCCGCTCGCGCAGCCCGCGCCAGCCCCAGCCGGCACCGGTGACCAGCGCGGTGAAAAGGCCGATCGGGCCGAACAGCATCCCTGTCCAGGTACGACCGCCGTGCAGGGCGAGCGAGCCCACCGCCAGAGCGGCGACGATGGCGAGGAACGACGGCCAGCCGGCGTCACGGAGCGCCGGAACGATCAGCAGGGCGAGTCCGCCGCCGCCCCACACCAGCGTCCAGGGACGCGGCCGTCGGCCCGCCCTCCCTGCCGCGAAGTACACGCCGAGCGTGATCGGTATCGCCACCAGCAGGAGATTGAGCGCCAGGCCCTCGCCGAGCAGAAGCATGGTGAGCAGACCGGTGGCCAGAGCGGCCCAGAGAGTCGCGGTACGCACGGGCGCGGGGGTGTCCGCCTGGACGTCCGCGAACCAGGACTCGACGGCGGGACCGTCCCAGGCTTCACCCTCGTCCGGGTCCGCCACGGCGGAGTCCTTCCGGCCCGGACCCGCCCCCGTGTCCGAACCTGCTGCCTCTGTTGCCTCTGCTGCGCCTTCTGCGTCTGTCCTGCCCGTCGTTTCCTTCGACCCGGCAGACTCCACCGGCTCCTCGGTCTCCGACCCTCTCGGCTCGGCCGCGGACGGTTTGTCGGACACGGGACCCCCTCCCCCCACCGGTCCGGGCAGCACGCAGCGCACGGCTGCGGTGGAAGCTCAGGAACCGGTTTTTCGTCGGCGTCGACTCTTGATGATCAACGATCGGCGTGGCGGAAAGGGTAACCGCGGGGCTCTCGGGACAGCGGGCCACGGCTTCTCTGTGGCAGGGCTGTGACAAGGGTCGACACGTGGGGCGGGCGAAAAAAGGGCACGCGCGCGTGGCCCACGAGCTGAGCCGTTCTCATGCTCTGCCGAACGGCCTCCGACTATGCAGCGTCTAGAGCGCAGCTGCCGGTGTCAACCAGTCCGGCAGCGCCTCGGTCCGCTCCAGCCACTCCGCGGGCGGTGCCCCGGCCGACCCGGCGGCCACAACGCCTCCGACGATGGCGCAGGTCGTGTCCATGTCGCCGCCCACCTGGGCGGTGGCCCAGATGCCCTCTTCGTAGTCGCCGAGGGCCCGCGCCGCCGACCAGAGTGCGAACGGCACCGTGTCGTGCGCGGTCGTACGTCGGCCGCAACCGAGGACAGCCGCCACCGTGGTCGTGTCCCCGTAGTCGAGCATGTCCCGGGCACGCCGCAGACCCGCGCCCACGGCGCTGCGCGGCACGAGACCGATGACGCCGTCGAGCAGCGCGTCGGGCCTGGGCGGACCGCCCGGTGCCGCGGCCAGCGCGGCGGCGGCCGCCACGGCCATGGCTCCGACGACCGCTTCACGGTGCTGATGCGTGGGGTACGCCGAGATCTCGGCCTGGTGGGTGGCCTGCTCCGGATCGTCCGCGTACCAGGCGCCCAGCGGAGCGATCCGCATCGCCGCGCCGTTGCCCCACGAGCCCTGCCCCTTGAAGAGGGCCGAGGACAGTTCGCGCCAGTCACCGCCCTCCTTGATCTGCCGCAGCAGCCGGTCCACCGCGGGTCCGTAATCCCGGTCGGCGTCGTGGCGCTCGGCGAAGGAGCGGGCCAGTTCGTCCTGGTCGATACGGTGACGGGCGGCCAGAGTGGCCACTACGGAGGCGGCCATTTCGGTGTCGTCGGTCCATTTCCAGGGGCCGGGCGGCAGTGCGCGGTCCTGGAGCAGCGGATAGTTCGCGGGCACGAAGAACTGCGAGCCCAGCGCGTCCCCGACCGCCAGACCGCGCAGGCTGGCCAGGGCGCGGTCGAGGCGCCGGGCGGGAGAGGAGTCAGCGGTCATCGCCCTGCCACTCTAGTTCGTTACTCACGGATTACCGCCAAAAGATGACAGATCGGGACGAAAGACAGTCACCGCCAGACGACGGGCGACGGGCGACGTATGGCGGACGCAGGATGCAGGACACAAGACGGCGGATCCAGCACCACCCAGGTGCCCCATGAGCCCACCATCCAGGTGCCCCCACGAGCCCACTACCCAGTAGCCCCGTACGACTCCGGATCCCGCCAGCGTTCGAAAGGACGGTCGATCGCGTAGCGGCCGTCCTCCCCGAGGACCAGCATCCGCATCTCCGCGTTCCCCGGGTTCGACAGCGACTCGAACTCGGCGACCGTCCAGTGGAACCAGCGCATGCAGAACAGCCGCATGGCCAGACCGTGGGTCACCAGGAGCACGTTGGGCGGGTGGTCGGGCGCCTCGAAGCTCCGGAAGAGGCTTTCCAGGAAGTTGCCGACCCGGTCGTACACATCGGCACCGGACTCGCCCTGTGCGAAGCGGTAGAAGAAGTGCCCGTACGCGTCGCGATAGGCCTTCTGGAGACGTACGTCGTCCCGGTCCTGCCAGTTGCCCCAGTCCTGCTCGCGCAGGCGGGGCTCCTCGCGGACGCGGACCTGGCCTGGGTCGAGATGGAAGGACCTGAAGGTCTCGTGCGTGCGGCGGTACGGGGAGACGTAAACGCTTACCTGCTCGCGGCCGAATACCTCTCTGAGCCGCTTGCCCGTCTCCTCCGCCTGTCGCCACCCCTTCTCGGTGAGTGCCAGAGCGTGGTCGGGTTCACGCTCGTAGACGGAGTCATCGGCATTGCCCACCGACTCGCCGTGCCGGACAAGAACGATGCGCCGTGGACGTGCCATACCGGAACCCTAGATCGGGTCACCCCGGATCGAGCACTCGTACGGGCTTCATACGTCACAGGTCACACAAATCGTGGCCTCATGAGACGCCCTCGAGAGCCCTCGGACGTCGTCAGATCGCCGTCAGGACACCGCCAAAGACGCCATCAGACGGTCCAGGTCGGTTCCAGCTGGACTATGTCCCCCGTGAGCGCCACGACGTCCGCCTCTATCTGGGCCCGCAGGGCGAGCCGCTCCACCCGCTCGGCGCGGTACTTGCCGTGCTCGGCGGCCGACTTCCACATCGACAGGACCAGGAACTCGGGGCCGGGCGCCTCTCCGAACAGACCCCGCACCATGCCGGGCGAGCCGGCCATCGCAGGGTTCCAGACCTTCTCCTGCATCAGCGCGAAGTGCTCGGCACGCTCCTCGTGCACACGGCAGTGCGCCACCCGCACGAGATCGGCCTCCGTGAAGCGCGGCTCGAAGCCGGTCTTCACGTCGAAGCGATGGTCGAAGAGTGTGGCGTACTGGTCCTTGAAGGTGCCCGACTGGGACGCGGCCAGCCGGTCATGGGAGCGCGCCATGAAGGAGTCGTAGAAGGCACGGCTCTCCCAGAAGGCAAAGATGTGGGCGACTCCGGGCCTTCCCCGGCTCCAGCCCCCGCCCTGCCCCCGGAATCCCGGCTCCCCCAGAAGTCCCGCCCATTTTCGCTGTCCCCGTTCGAAACCGCGGCGGTCCACCACGGTGCAGCGAATCCACTTGACCAGCACGGCGCCATCGTAAGGCCCAGGAACGTGGCGTCGGTCACGGTCGGGCGCACTGCATCCGCGCGAGCGCCCCCGTGTGCGTGGCACGATAAGCAACACGCCTCACCTGCCCGGCAGTTGAGGCGGCCGACGCAGGGGCACCAGGAGGGATGTGCGGTGAACGGCCTCAACAAGGGCATCAGCAAGGTCGAGGTCTCGGTGAAGTGGGACCCCAGTCCCACCGGCGAACCGGCCATCGATCTCGACATCGTCGCCGCCACCTATCTCGCGACCGACGCTCAGGAAAACCCCGACTACGTAGTGCACTTCGGCAGCCGTTCCCCGGACGGCACCATCTACCTCAACCGGGACAGCAAGGACGGCAAGGGCTTCGGCTGGGACGAGGTGATGACACTGGAGCTGAGCCGTCTCAACAAGCGCTACGCGCGCGTGATGGTCGGCGTCGCCATACAGCAGCGCACCGGGCGGCGCACGTTCGTCGGCGTCACCAACCCGGCCCTGCGGATCCGCGAGGGCTACACCGTCCTGTCCGAGAACGACTTCGGCGGCGTCCTCGGGGCCACGGCCACCACGGTCGCCGAGTTCGTACGTGACGACTCCGGAGAGTGGACCTTCCGTCCCGCCGTCCAGGGCTTCGACGCGGATCCGGCGACCTTCGCGAGGATCATGGGCAACGCCGACGCGTCCTGAGACCACGCGGCTCTCTCACAGGCGCACGCACACGCTCACGCGCTGAAAGTACGCGGACGCGCCGAAGGGGCGGTACAGCTTGTGGCTGTACCGCCCCTTCGGCGTGTGGGTCCGCTAAAGATCAGCTGCAACCGCTGGTCGAACCGCAGCCCTCGCAGATGTAGCAGGAACCGGCCCGCTGCATCTTCGTACCGCAGGAGAAGCACAGGGGGGCGTCCGCCTGGATGCCCAGCTGCATCTCCACCAGTTCGGCACTGGTGTGGGCCTGCAGCGGAGCGGGCTTGACCGCTTCGACCTCGACCTTCGGGGTGACGACGGCCTTCAGTTCCTGCGCGCGGGGCGCGGACTGGGCCAGCCCCTCAACGTCGACCTCGTCCTCGCCGGCCTCGTACGAGCCCGTCTCCAGGTGTCGCTGCCGCTCGTCGGCCGAGTGGATGCCGAGGGCGGAACGCGTCTCGAAGGGCAGGAAGTCGAGCGCCAGGCGGCGGAAGATGTAGTCGACGATCGACTGCGCCATCCGCACGTCCGGGTCGTCCGTCATACCGGCCGGCTCGAAGCGCATGTTGGTGAACTTGGAGACGTACGTCTCCAGGGGGACGCCGTACTGCAGGCCTACGGAGACGGCGATCGAGAAGGCGTCCATCATGCCCGCGAGGGTGGAGCCCTGCTTCGACATCTTCAGGAAGACCTCGCCGAGACCGTCGTCCGGGTAGGAGTTGGCGGTCATGTAGCCCTCGGCGCCGCCGACCGTGAAGGACGTGGTGATGCCGGGACGGCCCTTCGGGAGGCGCTTGCGGACCGGGCGGTACTCGACGACCTTCTCGACCGCGGTACGGATGGTGTCCTCGGCCTTGGCCGTGACCGCGACCTTCTCCTTCTCCTTGGTCTTCGCGGAGAGGGGCTGGCCGACCTTGCAGTTGTCGCGGTAGATCGCGAGCGCCTTGACGCCCATCTTCCACGCCTCGAAGTAGACCTCTTCGACGTCCTCGACGGTCGCCGTCTCCGGCAGGTTGACCGTCTTGGAGAGCGCGCCGGAGATCCACGGCTGGATCGCGGCCATCATGCGGACGTGGCCCATCGCGGAGATGGAACGCTCGCCCATGGCGCAGTCGAAGACCTCGTAGTGCTCGGTCTTGAGGCCCGGGGCGTCGATCACATTGCCGTGGTCGGCGATGTGGGCGACGATCGCCTCGATCTGCTCCTCCTGGTAACCCAGGCGGCGCAGGGCCTGCGGGACGGTGCCGTTGACGATCTGCATCGAGCCGCCGCCGACCAGCTTCTTGAACTTGACCAGCGCGAGGTCGGGCTCAAGGCCGGTGGTGTCGCAGGACATCGCGAGACCGATGGTGCCGGTCGGGGCGATGACCGAGGCCTGTGCGTTGCGGAAGCCGTTCTTCTCGCCGAGACGCAGCACGTCCTGCCAGGACTCCGTCGCGGCGGCCCAGATCGGCGTGTCCAGGTCGTCCACGCGGGGGGCCACGGCGTTGGCGTCGGAGTGCTGCTTCATGACGCGCTGGTGCGGCTGCGCGTTGCGGGCGTAGCCGTCGTACGGGCCGACGACCGCGGCGAGCTCGGCGGACCGCTTGTACGAGGTGCCGGTCATCAGCGAGGTGATGGCGCCGGCGAGGGAGCGGCCGCCGTCGGAGTCGTACGCGTGACCGGTGGCCATCAGCAGGGCGCCGAGGTTGGCGTAGCCGATGCCCAGCTGGCGGAAGGCGCGGGTGTTCTCGCCGATCTTCTGCGTCGGGAAGTCCGCGAAGCAGATCGAGATGTCCATCGCCGTGATGACGAGCTCGACGACCTGCGAGAAGCGCTCGACGTCGAAGGACTGGCGGCCCTTGCTGTCGTCCTTCAGGAACTTCATCAGGTTCAGCGAGGCGAGGTTGCAGGACGTGTTGTCCAGGTGCATGTACTCGCTGCACGGGTTCGAGCCGTTGATACGGCCGGACTCCGGGCACGTGTGCCAGCGGTTGATCGTGTCGTCGTACTGGATGCCCGGGTCGGCGCAGGCCCAGGCCGCCTCCGCCATCTTGCGGAAGAGGTCCTTGGCGTCGACCTCCTCGATGACCTCGCCGGTCATGCGGGACGTCAGCCCGAACTTCTCGCCGTTCTCGACGGCCTTCATGAACGTGTCGTTCACGCGGACCGAGTTGTTGGCGTTCTGGTACTGAACGGACGTGATGTCGTCGCCGCCCAGGTCCATGTCGAAGCCCGCGTCGCGCAGGGCGCGGATCTTCTCCTCTTCCTTGACCTTGGTCTGGATGAAGTCCTCGATGTCGGGGTGGTCGACGTCGAGGATGACCATCTTGGCCGCGCGGCGCGTGGCGCCACCCGACTTGATCGTTCCTGCGGAGGCGTCGGCACCGCGCATGAAGGAGACGGGACCCGAGGCGTTGCCGCCCGAGGAGAGCAGCTCCTTGGAGGAGCGGATCCGGGAGAGGTTCAGGCCGGCGCCGGAGCCGCCCTTGAAGATCATGCCCTCTTCCTTGTACCAGTCGAGGATCGACTCCATGGAGTCGTCGACGGCCAGGATGAAGCAGGCGGAGACCTGCTGCGGCTGGGGCGTGCCGACGTTGAACCACACCGGCGAGTTGAAGCTGAAGATCTGGTGCAGGAGGGCGTACGCCAGCTCGTGCTCGAAGATCTCGGCGTCGGCGGGCGACGCGAAGTACTTGTAGTCCTCGCCGGCCTTCCGATACGTCTTCACGATGCGGTCGATGAGCTGCTTGAGGCTCACCTCGCGCTGCGGAGTGCCCACGGCACCCCGGAAGTACTTGCTGGTGACGATGTTGACCGCGTTCAACGACCAGAAGTCGGGGAACTCGACGCCACGCTGCTCGAAATTGACCGAGCCGTCGCGCCAATTGGTCATGACGACGTCACGGCGCTCCCAGGACACCTCGTCGTACGGGTGCACGCCCGGGGTGGTGTGGATGCGCTCGATACGCAGTCCCTTGGTGGCCTTGGTGCCCTTTGCGCGGGAACCTCGTGCCGGACCGCTCGCCGTCTCTGTCATGCCGCCTCCCTGTATCAGGCTAAAACGCCCTGAAGTGCCTCGTTCTTCCCGGGGCACGGTGTGTGTTCTGGCATTGCTAGCGCCGCCTACGCGTCCGCTGGCAACAGGTATGTGGTCGCCGCCGATCGGCAGGGCCGCTACCGGCCCTTCTCGTCAGTCGGCGGCGTGTGCGGGTACGGGGACTTCGACAGCCTCTCCGGACCCGCGGTCGCTCCCTTGGCACCCCTCGCACACGTCTTCGTCGACCGTGGCGGGGCCCTGCGTCTCTTCCCTGAGTTCCGTGATGGCGGCCTCGAAGTCCTCCAGCGAGTCGAACGCCCGGTACACGGACGCGAACCGCAGGTAAGCGACGAGGTCGAGCTCCTGCAAGGGGCCGAGTATGGCCAGTCCCACGTCGTGGGTGGTCAGTTCGGCACTCCCGGTGGCCCGCACCGCCTCCTCGACCCGCTGGCCGAGCTGAGCGAGTGCATCCTCCGTGACGGGCCGACCCTGGCACGCCTTGCGCACGCCGTTGATGACCTTCGTGCGGCTGAACGGTTCGGTGACTCCGGACCGCTTCACCACCATGAGGGAGCACGTCTCCACGGTCGTGAACCGACGGGAGCAGTCGGGACACTGGCGGCGCCTGCGGATCGACGTGCCGTCGTCCGTCGTACGACTGTCGACCACACGGCTGTCGGGGTGCCTGCAGAAGGGGCAGTGCATCGAATCCAACCCTCCTCGCACAGCACGACTCGATAGCCTCGGCAGGCCCTTGAGCCCCTCGAAGCAGCCCCAAGCATAGGCGATGACCTAGGACCTGGAAGACCGGGGGACCACAACTTCTGGGCCGCTGTGGAACTCGGACCACTATATGTAGGGCCTGACCCGAATTTCACGCTCTACGCGCGTGTCGCACCCGTATTGGCATGTGCCGCGCGTCCATTCCGGCGGGGAGCGTACGGGGATACGGTGTGCGACAGCGGTACGGGGGCCGGTTCCCGATCCACGGAACGCCTGATGGCAGACTGACCTTCGCCCCGCTCCGACCCACAAGGCCACGGCATCGGCGGCGAAGAGTACGAGAAAAAGTGGCACCGAGCACCTTCGTCCGGCCCGTGCGGCGGTAGCCATACACCCAGACGCGTGATCACGTAAGGCCATTCGCGTTTTTTCACTCGAACGTGTGTTTGGCGCAACCTTTCGAAAGCAACTACCGTTGTCCAGCAGGGAGACGAACGAGAGGGGCCGACGTGACCACCACCGCAGACAGTGCCACCATCACTGCCCAGGACCGCTCCCAGGGCCGATTTGAGCCGGTGCAAGCCATGAATGAAACCGCGAACCAGGAGGGGCCCAAGCCCGCCCGCTCCCTGCCGGGCCGACCTCCAGGCATCCGGGCGGACAGCTCCGGGCTCACCGACCGGCAACGCCGCGTCATCGAGGTCATCAGGGACTCCGTCCAGCGGCGGGGATACCCACCGTCCATGAGGGAGATCGGGCAGGCCGTCGGCCTCTCCAGCACCTCCTCCGTGGCCCATCAGCTGATGGCACTGGAGCGCAAGGGCTTCTTGCGCCGCGATCCGCACCGCCCCAGGGCCTACGAGGTCCGCGGATCCGACCAGTCCACCGCACAGCCCACCGACACGGCCGGCAAGCCTGCGGCGTCGTACGTGCCGCTCGTCGGACGGATCGCCGCCGGTGGTCCGATCCTCGCCGAGGAGTCGGTCGAGGACGTCTTCCCGCTGCCCCGGCAGCTGGTCGGCGACGGTGAGCTGTTCGTGCTGAAGGTCGTCGGCGACTCGATGATCGAAGCCGCGATCTGCGACGGCGACTGGGTGACCGTCCGGCGCCAGCCGGTCGCGGAGAACGGCGACATCGTGGCGGCCATGCTGGACGGTGAGGCGACGGTCAAGCGCTTCAAGCGCGAGGACGGCCATGTGTGGCTGCTGCCGCACAACTCCGCCTACCAGCCCATCCCGGGTGACGAGGCGACCATCCTGGGGAAGGTCGTGGCGGTGCTCCGGCGGATCTGAGGATCCACCCCTGACCGGGCCCCGGGACCTCTGCGCCGGTTCCGGGGCCCTGTGCTGTCCCCGCCCATGGGTTTCTTGCGGAGGCTCATGGATTTCCCGCGGAGGGCTGCGCCGGACCGCTGCACACCTCTCAGGGGCTGCTCCACCGGCTTTCACCGGTGGAGCAGCCCCTGAGTCCGTTCAGGCCTCCTCGGCCGCCACAGCCTCCTGCGCTGTCTCAGCCCCCCGGACCGCCTCGACCTCCCGGGCCGCCTCGGCCTTCCGCGCCTTCTCGTCGATGGCGGCCAGCGACCGCCGCGCCTGGTTGCGGTCCGTCGTGTACCAGAAGTCGGGCAGCGACGCCTTGAGGTAGTTGCCGTAGCGCGCTGTGGCGAGCCGCTGGTCCAGCACGGCGACCACACCCCGGTCCTCCGTCGCCCGTACGAGGCGGCCGGCGCCCTGGGCCATCAGCAGGGCCGCGTGCGTGGCCGCGACAGCCATGAAGCCGTTGCCCCCGGCGTCCTCGACCGCCTTCTGGCGGGCACTCATCAGCGGGTCGTCGGGGCGCGGGAAGGGAATCTTGTCCATGACGACCAGCTGGCAGCTTGCACCCGGCACGTCCACGCCCTGCCAGAGCGACAGCGTGCCGAACAGACAGGTCTTCGGGTCTGCGGCGAAGTTCTTGATCAGCTCGCCGAGCGTCTCCTCGCCCTGGAGCAGGATGGGGAACTCCGGGATGCGGGAGCGCAGTTCCTCCGCGGCGAGCTGGGCGGCCCGCATCGAGGAGAACAGGCCGAGCGTCCGACCGCCGGCCGCCTGGATCAGCTCGGTGAGTTCGTCGAGCATGTCTCCGCGGTCGCTGTCCCGGGCGGGTCTGGCCAGGTGCTTCGCGACGTACAGGATGCCCTGCTTGCCGTAGTCGAAGGGCGAGCCGACGTCGAGACCCTTCCAGAGCGGGATGTCCTCCCCCTGGACGCCTTCCGGAGACAGGCCGAGGGAGGCGCCCACACCGTTGAAATCCCCGCCGAGCTTCAGCGTGGCCGAGGCCAGGACGACGGAGCGGTCCGTGAAGAGCTTCTCGCGCAGCAGGCCCGCCACGGACATCGGCGCGACCCTCAGAGACGCCCCGAAGCGGTCGTGCCGCTCGTACCAGACGACGTCCCACTCGGAGCCGTTCGTGATGCGCTCCGCCACGTCGTGGACGCTCTCCACGGAGGCGAGCGCCTGCTTGCGGACGGCGTCCTCGTCCGTGACGGACTTGTCGCGGGTCGCCCCGATCCCCGAGATCACCGTGCGGGCGGCGTCACGCAGAGCCATCAGCGCGTATCCGAGATCCTCCGGGACCTCTTCAAGGCGGCCGGGCAGAGCCAGCTCCATCAGCCGCTCGAAGCCCTCTGCGGCCGTCTGGAGCTGATCGGCGGCCTTTTCGTTGACGAGCTTCGCCGCCCGGCGCACGGCGCGGTTGACCTGGCCGGGGGTCAGCTCGCCGGTCGCGACTCCGGTCACCCGGGAGACCAGTTCGTGGGCCTCGTCGACGATCAGCACCTCGTGCTGAGGGAGGACGGGGGCGCCTTCGATGGCGTCGATCGCGAGCAGCGCGTGGTTGGTGACGACGACATCGGCGAGCTTGGCGCGCTCACGGGCCGCCTCGGCGAAACACTCCGCTCCGTAGGCGCACTTCGAGGCGCCGAGGCACTCCCTGGAGGAGACGGAGATCTGCGACCAGGCCCGGTCCGAGACGCCGGGGGTGAGGTTGTCGCGGTCCCCCGTCTCGGTCTCGTCCGACCACTCCCGCAGCCGCAGCAGGTCCTGACCCAGCTTGCTGGTGGGCGCGGCCGCCTCGAACTGGTCGAAAAGGCCCTCCTCCTCGTCCTGCGGCGCTCCTTCGTGGAGACGGTGCAGACACAGGTAGTTCGACCGGCCCTTGAGCATCGCGAACTCGGGTCGGCGGCGCAGCAGCGGATGCAGGGCATCCACCGTGCGCGGCAGATCCCGCTCGACGAGCTGCCGCTGGAGCGCCAGGGTGGCGGTCGCCACGACGACCCGCTCCCCGTGCGCCAGCGCGGGAACCAGGTAGCCGAGCGACTTACCGGTGCCGGTGCCCGCCTGGACCAGCAGATGGGAACCGTCGTCGATGGCCTGCGCGACGGATTCGGCCATGGTCACCTGGCCAGGGCGCTCCGTACCGCCGACGGCTGTGACGGCGGCGTGCAGGAGTTCGGGGAGTGAGGGCTCTGTCATAGCCCGACCACCCTACGGGTCGGCACCGACAACCGGGTGATCGCGGCGGTGGAGGGGGATGTGATCAGGACGCGTACAGGGGCGTCGGTGCTGTGGGTGATCACGACTGGTGGAGGGGGTTCGGGACGGTGCCGTGCACGGCGGCGTGCGGGCGCTGCGGCCGGTCCCGGTAGCCGTCGAGGTGCAGCCGGTTGCGGTTGAGACAGAGCCGCTCGATACGGGGAGTGAGCAGGTCGAACGTCTCGTAGCGTTCCTTGAGCTCCGGGAAGCGCCTGTGGTGGCGGAGGATCTCCGCCCGGACGAGTGACCAGAACTCGTCCTCGCGGACGCCCAGTTGCTCCTGGCACAGCGGGGCCAGATAGCGAAAGACGCCGACGAAGAGCCCGGAGTGGATGAACTGGGTGAGGAAGGCGGCCGGCTCCGTGAGCAGCACGGCCCGTACGTCGTCGGGCATGGAGGCGTGCTCGGGAAGCCGCTCGGCGCTCACGTTCACGTCGTCCACGAAGTCCTTCACCGCGAGCCGCACCGGTACGTCGTGGTCGTCGAAGACAACGATCGCGTTCTCGCCGTGTGGGCTGAACACAGTGCCGTAGCGGTAGAGGAAGTGCAGCAGGGGCGGCAGCAGCGCGGCGAAGAGGCGGCGCAGCCAGCTTCGCGGGTCGAGGCCCGAGCGGTCGACCAGCTCCGCCGCGAAGGCACGGCCGTCGGGGTCGGTGTGCAGGAGAGCGGCGAGCGTACGGGCGCGTTCGCCGGGCGCGAGATGCCGGGAGAGCGGCTCGCGCCAGATCGCACCGAGCAGTTCTCTGTACTGGTACGGGACTTCCGGCAGCGCGTCGTACACCGGGTGCCCGACCGTCACGGACGCGACTTCGCCCAGCAGGATCACCCCGCAGGTGTCGTGCAGAAAGGGATCGGTGTCCCGCAGCCCGTGCATCCAGGCGGTGACGGCTGGGGCCGCGAGCGTCCGTTCCGTGGGCAGCCCGCGCCACACAAGGGTGTTGAGGACGGACAGCGGCAGTTTCACCGTGTGCCGGTCCGGACGTGAGGTGTTCAGGAACGTACGGATCGACTGCTGGGGCAGACGGAGATCGCCGTCCGGGGGCAGGGGGACGATGGCTCCCGCTGCGACGGAGGGCGCGAAGAGCGGCAGCACGACGTCGTTCCACTGCCAGGGGTGCACGGGCAGATAGAGGTACGACTCCGGAGTGAGCCCCCGCGCGCGCAGCGCGGTGTCGTACGACTTGCGGACGGCGGGGTCGAGCTCGCGCGCGTAGAGCTGGTCGGCGCTGTCCAGGCCCTCGACACCCCGGTAGGTGGCGAGCGAGGTGTGGACGGCGATCCACGGCAGGACGGTCGCCCTTCGGCCCTCGGGCGCCCACTGGGCGGCGTCCGTCGCGGAGAAGCCGAGCCGGCCCTTGTTGAGGACGATCCAGGGATGACCTGTCTGGTGGCCTTCCAGTTCCGCGTACCCGAGATCGGCGAGGCGGGCGGCCGGGAGCGCGGTGTGGTCCAGCCGGGCGTCCGCGGCGAGTGTGGTCGACAGTTCGCGGATGACGTGACCGAGGGTGGCGCCGTCGAGATGGAGCACGGCACGGGCGCGGGTGAGGAAGTCGAGGGGGTCGGTGTAGGGCCGCTGGTGTGGGGGCGGTGCGGGGGCGCTGGGTGCTGTGGGGGTGGGGTCTGAGGGCTCGGTGGGGGCCTTGGGGTCGACGGGGGGTGTGGGCTCGGAGGGGGCCGTGAGATCGGAGGTCGCGGGCTTGGTGGTTGGTTCGGTTGCGGCGGGAGGTGCGGCTTCGGCAGCGAGTACGAGCTGGGCGGCGTGTGCGGCTTCGGTCGCGCGTTCAGCCTCGGGCTCCGCTGCAGGCTGGGGCTCGGTCACGGGCTCGGCGGCGCGTTCGGCGGAGAGCGCTGCGGTTGTTCCGGCCGCTTCGGTCAGGGTGAGTGACGACGGGTCCACCCGCCAACTGTCGTACGCACCACGGCGGGCGCGGAAGGCGAGGATGCCACCGGCGTCGAGGCGGAGTGTGTAGGAGCGCTCGCCGTCGAGGGCGGCGTCAGTCGGCAAGGTCCCGGATGGGGGCGTGGCCGAGCCCTGGGGCCCGGGGACGGGTGGCGTGGTGAGCAGTCGCTGCGCTTCGGTATCGCGTGGCGAATCGTCTCCTCTGGGGCCGCGGGACCCGTCGGCAGCCCCGGCGCTGGAGGGATTGGAAATGTTGGAGGGGCCGGAGGGGCTGGAAGAAACACCTGCCACCGCCGTACCGCCGGCGCCGTACGCAGCCGGTTCCGGCAGCAGGATCTCCTCGTGCGCGAACTCGCCAATCATCTTCGCGAGCAGGCGACGCCCCGCCTCCTCCCATCTTTCCGGGCTCAGTTCCGGCGGGTCGTAGAGACGGGACGGCTCTCCGGGAGCCGGGGCGGCGGACGGGTTCGGCACAGGGACTCCTCGACTGGGAACCTGATCGGGACGAGCGGTGTACTAAAAGTGACGGCGCTACAACAGATCGCGCAGGGCCCGGTCTCGGACCATGAGGGCTGCCTTCTTGTCGGGCAGCTCGACCTCGGCGGAGAACCGGAAGCCGGCGCTCAGGAAGGCGGACACGGAGGGGGTGTTGCGAAGGTCGGGCTCTGCGACGACTCGTGCGCAGGAGGGACGACGGTCGAGGACGAGGTCGGAGACAGCACGGAGCAGGATCGTGCCGAGTCCCCGCCCGCGATGGGCGACGCCGCCGATGAGGAGGTGGATTCCGGTGTCGTGCAGGCGGGCCGGGTAGTGGCGGGCCAAAGGGTCGAGATCCGCTCGGTAGATCTCCCAGTAGCTCATCGGTGTGCCGTCCAGAATGCCGAGACAGGGGACGCTGCGTCCGTCACCGTCGAGCTGGGCGCGCAGGTGGTCCTCGGTCGCCGTACTGGGGCTGGCGAGCTCCCAGAAGGCGGCCACGGCAGGGTCGTTCATCCAGCGGCTGATCAGCGGAAGGTCACGGGCGAGGTGTACGGGGACCAGGTGGAAGGCGCCCACGGCGGTGGCCGTCCGCCCCCAGTCACCGACGCGGTCGAGCAGGTCCTCACCGGCGGGGGTGAAGGGACGGGCAGGTCTCGTCTCGCACGGTGCCGGGTACTTCGTCCTGCCGTGTTGCGGGTGCGTCGTCCTGCCGTGATGTTCGCCGCTGCCCTGTTCTCCCGGGTCCAGTTTCGCGGGGTCCTGTCTCCCGGGGTCCTGTTTCCCTCCGCCTAGCTCCCCGGGGTCCTGTCCCCCGCCGGATGGCTCCCCGCTGTTCGGTTCCCCGCCGGCTGTCTCGACCACCTGGGCTGTTTCGGCGCCTTGTACGAAGAGCGCGAGGAAATCGTCGGGCAGGCGCAGGTCGAGGGTGTCCGCGTTGCCAGGGCTGTTCGGGCTGCCCGCGCCGTCCGGGGTGCCCGCAGCGGGGCCCGTTTCGCTCCGGGCCACAGCGCGGTGGGTGGTATCGGCAGCGGCGTCGGCGTCGGTGCTCGCATCGGGGGGAGGCACGGCGACGCTCCTCTCAGGAGACGGGGTGGGGCATGTTCCTCAGGAATGAAGGGGGTTGGCGATGGTGACGTAGACGGACTGGGTGTCGACCGGGCCGACGAGTTCGTCGAGGCCGTGCAGCCGGGTCAGCAGGTTGGCCTTGCAGCGCAGGACAGGAGAGTCGAGCAGGAGGGAGGGCAGGGTTGTTCGCAGCAGGCGGGCCGGGCCGGAGGCGACGCTGGTGAGGAAGCGGCGGAAGGCGGCCAGCAACAGGCGTTCGTCAGCGAGGCGTTGTGAGCCGAAGGCGCCGATGAGGCCGAGCACGTTGTTGATGGCGAGGTAGTAGGCGAACCGTTCGTCGGTGACCGCGTCGGAGACGAAGGTGTCGCTCTGCTCGCCGATACCGGGCAGTCGCTTGTCCAGTTCCGCGCGGCGGGACTCTCGGAAGTAATAGCCCTGGTTGTCGCGGTAGCGGCCACCCCTGGGCCAGCCTTCCGGGTCCAGCAGGAGCAGGGTGTTCTGCTGGTGTGCCTCCAGCGCGATGCCGGCTTCGCTGTCCAGCCAGAGGACAGGGCGGACGACATGTTCGAGGTAGCGCAGGAACCACTCCGCGGCGACGGCTCCGCGCGGCCGACCCGTGCGGCCGGCGAGCCGGGTGACGATCTCGGTGAGCCGTGACCGGGTCGCGGACCGGGGCTGCTCCGGGTGTCGCTGTCCGGTGGACGTGCTGCCGGGCCTGGGCGAGACGAGCCCGGCGATGCAGGAGACGTCGTCGGTCGGCGTGAACGGGTTGTGGCGGATCATCACGTCGAGGCCGGTCACCGGACTGCCGTCGGGTTCGTTCACCGCGAGCCACGCGGGGTCGCGCACGATGTCGAAGCCAGGGTGGGTCGCCTGCCACTGTTCGGCGAGGCCGGCCCGCAGCAGGCGGTGGACCTCGACCCCGCGGTGGAACTCCTTGCGGAGGTTCTCCCGGCGGGAGTTGGTGATGCGCAGGCCCAGCGACAGCTTCAGCATCGCGGGGGCGCCGGAGCGGTAGAGGGTGCGGACGGAGGAGGTGGGGTGCCACGGGGAGCCGTGGGGGCCGAGGTCCCGAAGCAGTCCGGCGGCCAGGAGTTTCGCGGTCTCCGGGCGTCGGTGGACCTCTCGGAGCTGCCAGGGGTGCATCGGCAGCACGGCGTAGCCCTCGGGCAGTTGCAGTCCGGCACCGGCGAGCCGGGAGGTGAGCTGTTCCGCGGGTACGGGCCGGCCGCGCTCGGTCCACGCCGAGTCGGTGGCGAGCACGGAGGGGGCGACGGCCATCCAGTGCAGGGCGAAGGAGCCCCGCAACTCCGGTGAGTAGAGCCGGTTCTCGGCGACGGAAAGGCCTTCGCGACTCTTCGGGGTGGGGTGGAGCGGGTGGCCGAGCAGGAGCGACTGCTCGGCGGAGAGGAAGAGGTCGGAGCCGTCCGCGGGGTTCTCCCTGCGGTCCGTGATGAACACGACGGTCCGTCGCAGGGAGTCCGCGACCCGGCCGACCAGGTCTTCGTCGTCGACCGAGGCCCGGAACCCGGCGGCTGCCGCGGAAGTGACGTAGGCGCTCGCTTCGGCGGCGGTCGCACCCGGTGCGGCGGGAGGCGTCGCGGCGGCGGACGCGTGCTTGTGCGTGTGCGCTGAGGCGGACTCGGCTGAGACGGACTCGGCGGACGCTGTCGGGACCCCGTGCGTCGCGGTTTCGTGCGCCGGAGCCCCATGCACCTCGGTCCCATGCACCTCGGTCCCGTGCGCGGTCGTCCCGTGCGTCGGGGCCGCATGCCCCGGAACCTCGTGCGTCGGGGTTTCGCGGCCCAGTAGCGCCGCGAGCGTGACCGCGTCGGTGGGAGGGGCCTGGTCCGGGGCGCTGGCGAGGTGAGGAGGGCCCAGTCGGTGCCACCCCGTGGGGGACCAGTACTGGACCGGGACGACGAGGGCCGTACCACTGGCAGGGAGGGGGATGCGCAGGGCGCCGTCGGTTGGAGCGGGGAGGTCGTGCTCGCGTACCCAGCAGCGCAGCAGGTTCTCCACGGCCGCGGCCTGGGCGGCGGTGTGCGGGTCGGGGTGTTCCAGCAGGTCGGTGGTGGCGCCGTACAGTCCTTCGGACGTCCTGGCCCCTCCCTTCTGCCGGGGGACCGATTCGGTCCCCGGCCCGAGCGGGACCTGCTGTGGGCGGCAGGCTGCTCGCTCGTGGGGCTGGGGGCGTCCGTCGGATGCGGGCGTGGCGTTCAAAAGGGTTCCTTGGAGGTGGTTCAGGCTCGTACGGCGACGAGCCGGGGCTGTTCCGGCATGGGTGACACCTGTGCGTTTCCTGGTCGGGAAGGGGAGATGGAGGGCGTCGCCCGGTAGCCCTGGCGGTTGTCGCCAAGGCCGTCAGCGGAGAGACGCTCGCCTCCCGGTGCCGGGCCCGGATCCCCCATAGGTGCGCCGCCCTACCCTGCGTGCTCGGTCTGTACGGCCTGTCCGGTGCGCGCGGCCGGCAGCTTCCGGGCGCCCGTGCCACCTCGGTCGGTGGGCGCCTTCGCCACCTCGGCGACCGCGTCAGCGAGCCGGTCCAGTACCGCGGTCGCCTGTTCGTCGGTGATCGTGAGGGGTGGGAGCAGGCGCACCACGCCGGCGTTTCGACCGCCCAGTTCCACGATCAGTCCGCGTCGCAGGCACTCCCGCTGGACGGCGGCGGCCAGTTCGGGCGCGGTAGGAGGAGGCCCTCCGGGGGTCGCGGACGGCTTCTCGGGGTCCACGAACTCGACGCCGATCATCAGTCCTCTGCCGCGCACCTCCCCGACGCAACCGAAGTCGGACTGCAGAGCGCGGAGTTGGCCGATCATGCGGTCGCCCAGGGCGGCGGCGCGCTCGGCGAGTCCGTTCTCGCGGACGTACGCGAGGGTCGCGGCGCCCGCCGCCATGGCGAGTTGGTTGCCGCGGAACGTGCCGGCGTGGGCGCCCGGTTCCCATACGTCGAGGTCGTCGTGGTAGACGACGACGGCCAGCGGCAGGCTGCCGCCGATGGCCTTGGACATGACCATCACGTCGGGGGTGACACCGCTGTGATCGACCGCCCAGAAGGTGCCGGTCCGGCCGACCCCCGTCTGCACCTCGTCGGCGATCAGTGGAATGGAGCGCGCGGCGGTGATCTCCCGTATCCGCCGCATCCAGTCGTCGCGGGCCGGGATCACTCCGCCTTCGCCCTGCACCGGTTCGAGGATCATGCCAGCGGGGCTCCCCACCCCGGATTTCGTGTCGTCGAGGAGGGACTGCGTCCAGCGGGCGGCGAGTTCGGCCCCTTGCTCGCCTCCGACGCCGAACGGGCAGCGGTAGTCCTGCGGATAGGGCAGGCGGGTGACTCGTACGTCCGGGGCGCCTCCGGATGCTGCGAGCGCCCCCTCCGTCATCCCGTGATAGGCGCCCGTGAAGGCGAGGATCCCGTGGCGTCCGGTCGCCGTGCGGACCAGTTTCAGCGCCGCCTCGACGGCGTCCGTGCCCGCGGGGCCACAGAACTGCACCCGCGCGCGGTCGGCGAGACCGGGCGGCAGTGTGCGGAACAGCTCGGTGGTGAAGGCGTCCTTGACGGGTGTGGCCAGGTCCAGGACGTGCAGCGGGGCGCCCGAGTCGAGGACCTTGCGGATGGCCTCCAGGACGACCGGGTGGTTGTGGCCGAGGGCGAGTGTGCCCGCGCCCGAGAGGCAGTCGAGATAGCGGCTCCCATCGGCGCCCTCGATGGTCAGCCCGCGCGCCCGTACGGGGACGATCGGCAGGGCGCGCGCGTAGGTGCGTGCCGCCGACTCGCGCGCCGACTGCCGCCGCAGGATGCCTTCTTGCGCCGCGCGCGCCGTCGCGTTCTCGTGCGCCGTGTGTACGGTCGCGGTTTCGTACGCCGTGCGCGCCGTCGCGTTCTCCTGAATGGGCGCCCCAGCCCCTTCGTGCATCGCGCGCGCCCCCGCCGCTTCCTGTGCCGCGGGCGCCGCCTCGGGCGCGGACTCCGTCACCGCCACGTCTGCCGTCCTCCCGCTGTTCTCGCCGTCCGTGCCACGCTGTGCAGAGGCGAGTTGCCGGACCGCCCGGTGGGGCGGCAGGGGAATGAACGCAGCCGGAACGTCCCCCGTACGTACCAACGACGAGGAGCGCGCGGGGCAACGGCGGACCTAAGATCCTTGCCGTGACGGAACCGTTGCGGGTCCGTCGGAAGTCCCCCACAGCAACGGCATAGTCTGTGGTGCCGTTCGGCGATCCTCGCTGATCAGCACCCACGGTCCACGTCGGGTACGTACGGGTCTCCGGATCCGTACGAAGTCCCATGTGGCAGCACAGAGTTGTTCGTTCACCTCCAGGGGGAGTTCACACCATGCGACCGATACGCCCGCTCTTCGCCGCCCTTCGAGGGAGGAGCCCGCGCCGCAGAATCTCCCCCGTGCTGGCGGCGGTTGGCATGGCCACCGCGCTGGCTCTGACCACGACCGCCTGCGACGCCGGGAACGACGCCGACGCGGCTGCCGAGACGTCCGCCGCCGCGGCCGGTGACGGCAAGATCCAGATCCCGGACGACATCAAGGACAGGCTCAAAGAGCACGGCATCGACATCGACAAGTGGAAGGGCGGTGAGTGGAAGAACTGGGACAAGGACGACTGGCTGCGCGAGGCCGGCGACTACATCAACCCGGTCATCGCGGACCTGTGGGACCCGGACCGTATGCGCGAGGCCGAGGACCCGGACCAGGGCAAGGGTGTCGACGAGAACGACCTCTCGGGTGACCAGGGCGTGACCGACCCCGAGCCGGCGCCGGTGGAGGCGCAGGCCGTTCCGGCGGCGTACCACGAGAACGTGCCCGAGGCCGGCAAGGTCTTCTTCGACTCCCCCGAGGGCACGATGGTCTGCTCGGCGACCGTGGTCGAGGACCCGGCCCACCCGGGCAAGTCAAACCTCGTGTGGACGGCCGGCCACTGCGTGCACGCGGGCGCGAAGGGCGGCTGGTACCGCAACATCGCCTTTGTTCCCTCCTACAACGACAGCGCCATGTCGGCGGCCGAGAGCGCGAACGCCACCAAGGAGCAGGTCGCTCCGTACGGCGTCTGGTGGGGCAACTGGGCGCAGACCTCGGACCAGTGGATCGAGCAGGGCGGCCCGACGGGCGGCGAGGGTGCCTCGTACGACTTCGCCGTCATCCATGTGACGCCGGAGAAGGGTGGCGACGGCAAGTCCCTGGAGGAGACCGTCGGTTCGGCGCTCCCGGTCGACTTCAACGCTCCGGCCGTGTCCGAGGTCGGGGACATCACCGCGACCGGTTACCCGGCGGCGAAGCCGTTCGACGGCGAGACCATGTACCAGTGCACGGACAAGCCGGGCCGGCTCTCGCTCGTCAAGTCCAACCCGACGATGTACCGCATCGGTTGCACCATGACCGGCGGTTCCTCGGGCGGCGGCTGGGTCGCGACGGGCTCGGAGGGCGAGCCCGCGCTGGTCTCCAACACCTCGATCGGCCCGGTGACCGCGGGCTGGCTGGCGGGTCCGCACCTGGGCACAGAGGCCAAGGGGATCTACGACGCGGTGAGCAAGAAGTACGCGGCACAGCGGTAGCGGCACGGGGACGGACGGCGGCAGGGTGGGCCTCACGGAAACATGCACCGCCCGGCCGCCGTCCGTCCTCGAAGTCACAGGTGGCCGATCCGCATGTGCTCGACCCGCAGGTCGGAAATACACGTTCTATCGGGGGTAACAACACCATGCGTTCCACACGTCCGTCCTTCGCGGAAAGTCGCGGGCGGGGCCGCTTCCTCGCCGCCGCCGGACTCGCCGCGGCCCTGGCCCTCACCGGCACCGCCTGCGACTCGGGGGACGACAAGGCCGCCGACAAGCCGGCCGCCAAGGGTTCCGAGTCGTCCGGTTCCGACAAGATCGAAATTCCGGCCGACATCGCCGACAGGCTCAAGGAGCACGGCATCGATGTCGACGACTGGAAGGACGGCGAGTGGAAGAACTGGGACAAGGACAAGTGGCTCAGTGAGGCCCAGGACTTCGTCAACCCGGTGATCGAGGGTCTCTGGAAGCCCGAGCGGATGACATCCGCCGAGGACCCGGAGAAGACGATCTCCACGAAGGACGCGGCGGCCGAGCAGGGCGTCAGCGACCCGGCGCCCGCCCCGGTCACGGCGACGCGCGAGAAGACGCCGTACCACGAGAACGCCGCGCCGGTCGGGAAGGTCTTCTTCGACTCCCCCGAGGGTTCGATGGTCTGCTCCGGCACGGTCGTCACGGATCCGCGCAACCCCGGTAAGTCCAACCTCGTGTGGACCGCGGGCCACTGCGTGCACGCCGGCGGTGGCGGCGGCTGGTACCGCAATATCGCCTTCGTGCCCGCCTACAACGACCTCGGCAAGTCCGAGGCCCAGCTGGGCGACGCCACGCAGCAGGAGATCGCCCCGTACGGCCAGTTCTGGGCGGACTGGGCCTCGACCTCCGACGAGTGGATCGAGGGCGGCTCCGAATCGGGCGGATCTGGTGCCCCGTACGACTACGCGGTGCTGCACGTGAAGCCGGAGACCGGCTCCAAGTCGCTTGAGGAGACCGTCGGCAACGCCCTGAACGTCGACTTCTCCACGCCCGTCGCACGGAACGCGGGCGCGATGGGGGCCTGGGGCTACCCGGCAGCGGCACCCTTCGACGGTCTGATCATGCACAAGTGCGTCGACCGGCCGGGGCGGCTCTCGCTCAACCCGGGGCTGCCGACCATGTACCGCATCGGGTGCACGATGACCGGTGGTTCGTCCGGCGGCGGCTGGTTCCGCGTGGTCGACGGCAAGACCGTGCTCGTCTCGAACACGTCGATCGGCCCGTCCGACAGCACCTGGCTGGCCGGTCCGCAGCTGGGCAAGGGCGCCAAGGCCATCTACGACAACATGAGCAAGGAGTACGGCGCCAAGTAGGCGACGAACCAGAAGGCCCGCCCCTGCGAGTGGGGCGGGCCTTCTGCTGTGTCTCCGCGGATCAGGCCGCCGGAGCCGGCACGTACGGAGCGAGCTCCGCCGCCAGTTCCTCGTGGACCCGCGCCTTCAGCAGGGTGCCCTCCGGGGTGTGCTCCTCGGAGAGGACCTCACCGTCGGCGTGGGCGCGCGCCACCAGCCGGCCGAGCGTGTAGGGCACGAGGGCCTCCAGCTCGACCGAGGGGTGCGGCAGCTCGACGTCGATGAGCGCGAGCAGCTCCGCGATGCCCTGGCCCGTACGGGCCGAGACCGCGATGGAGCGCTTCTCGTTGCGCATCAGCCGCTGGAGCACCAGCGGGTCGGCCGCGTCCGCCTTGTTGATCACCACGATCTCGGGCACCTTGGTGGCGCCCACGTCACGGACGACCTCACGCACGGCGGCCAGCTGCTCCTCCGGCGCCGGGTGCGAACCGTCCACCACGTGCAGGATCAGGTCGGAGTCGCCGACCTCCTCCATCGTGGAGCGGAACGCCTCGACGAGGTGGTGCGGCAGATGCCGTACGAAGCCGACGGTGTCCGCCAGCGTGTACAGCCGCCCGCTCGGGGTCTCGGCCCGGCGCACGGTCGGGTCGAGGGTCGCGAACAGTGAGTTCTCGACGAGTACGCCCGCGCCCGTGAGGCGGTTGAGCAGCGAGGACTTGCCGGCGTTGGTGTAACCGGCGATCGCGACCGAGGGCACCTTGTTCCGGCGGCGCTCCTGGCGCTTGATGTCACGGCCGGTCTTCATGTCCGCGATCTCCCGGCGCATCTTCGCCATCTTCTCGCGGATACGACGCCGGTCGGTCTCGATCTTGGTCTCACCGGGACCACGGGTGGCGAGGCCACCGCCCGAGCCGCCGCCCATCTGACGGGACAGCGACTGACCCCAGCCGCGGAGCCTCGGCAGCATGTACTGCATCTGCGCGAGAGCCACCTGCGCCTTGCCCTCACGGGACTTGGCGTGCTGGGCGAAGATGTCGAGGATCAGGGCCGTCCGGTCGATGACCTTGACCTTGACGACGTCTTCGAGGTGGATGAGCTGGCCCGGAGACAGTTCACCGTCGCAGATGACGGTGTCCGCGCCGGTTTCGAGCACGATGTCCCGCAGCTCGTTGGCCTTGCCGGAACCGATGTACGTGGCCGCGTCCGGCTTGTCCCGGCGCTGGATGACTCCGTCGAGCACGAGCGCTCCCGCGGTCTCCGCGAGGGCGGCCAGCTCGGCCAGTGAGTTGTCCGCGTCGGTCGCGGTCCCCGAGGTCCACACACCGACGAGTACCACGCGCTCCAGACGGAGCTGCCGGTACTCGACCTCGGTGACGTCCTCAAGCTCGGTGGAGAGGCCCGCGACGCGGCGCAGGGCCGCACGCTCGGAGCGGTCGAACTGGTCACCGTCCCGCTCTCCGTCGATCTCATGGCTCCAGGCGACGTCCTCTTCCATCAGGGCATCGGCCCGAAGACCGTCGGGGTGGTTCTGCGCAACGCTCTGTGTGTCCTGGGAAGGGGAAGAAGAGGAGGTCATTGGGTCCTTACGTCGATGGGGATACCGGGGTGACGGACTCCTCGCCCGTCACCAGCTCAACGCCCGGGGCCGCCGGGAGATTCCCGCCCGGGGCCACGAGGCCGCGCCGCCGACCTGAAGTGTCGCCGACGTGAAGATGTTCGCACGGCACGCCCCGTCTCGTCACTCCAATTCCCGGGGGTTACGGGGCACGCCGTGCGGGAATCGCCGGGCGCGCTGCGCCGGGGTCACCCGGCGCGTTTGGCGGCCTTCTCGGCGGGCGCCGCGCTCTTCCAGTCCGGGTGTCCGGGCATGGGCGGCGTCTTCTCCGCGTAGAGCCACGCCTTGAAGAAGCCGCTCAGATCGCGGTCCGCGATGCCCGTGGCCAGACGTTCGAAGTCCGCGGTGTCGGCGACACCGTCGTGGTGGGTGCTCACCCAGGTGCGCTCCAGCTGCTCGAAGGCCGGGCGGCCGATCTCCTCGCGCAGCGCGTACAGGACGAGGGCGCTGCCGTCGTAGACGTTCGGGCGGAAGATGCTGAGCTTCTCGCCGGGCTCGGCCTCCTTCGGGGCGGCGGGCGGGCCGCCTGCCCTGCGCCAGGTGTCGGACGACCGGTAGGCGGCCTTCATCCGGGCCTCCATGGGCCGGTCGGCCTTCTCCTCGGCGAAGAGTGCCTCGTACCAGGTGGCGTGTCCCTCGTTGAGCCACAGGTCAGACCAGGTGCGCGGGGAGACGCTGTCGCCGAACCACTGGTGGGCCAGTTCGTGCACCATGATCGACTCGACGTACCACTTCGGGTACTCGGACCGGGCGAAGAGTTCCCGCTCGAAGAGGGAGAGCGTCTGCGTCTCCAGTTCGAAGCCGGTACGCGCCTCGGCGATGAGCAGCCCGTACGTCTCGAAGGGGTAGTCGCCGACCTTCCCCTGCATCCAGGCGATCTGGTCGGGGGTCTTCTTGAGCCACGGCTCCAGGAGCTCGCGGTCCTTCGTGGGGACCACATCGCGTACGGGGAGGCCGTCGGGGCCGTTTCTGCGCACTACGGAGGAGCGGCCGATGGACACCTGGGCCAGCTCGGTGGCCATGGGGTGTTCGGTGCGGTAGGTCCAGGTGGTGCCCGCGGCCCGGCGGGTCGCCCCTACGGGGAGTCCGTTGGCGACGGCCGTGTAGCCGTCGGGGACGGTGACCCGGATGGTGAACATCGCCTTGTCCGAAGGATGGTCGTTGCCGGGGAAGACGCGGTGTCCGGCGTCGGCCTGGTTGGCCATCGCCAGACCGTCCTTCGTCTGCACCCAGCCGCTCTGCTGGTCCTTCGTGGAGACCGGGTCGCTGTCGTGGTGCACGGTGACGCGCATCGGGATGCCGGGCGGCAGCGTTTCGGCTGGCGTGACGACCAGGTCCTCGCCGGCACTGCGGAACTCCGCGGGCTCGCCGTCGACCTCGACGGATCGCACTGTCCCGTGCGAGTAGTCAAGATTGAACTGCTCCAGCCATTCCGTCGTTCGGGCCTCGATGACGGTGACGGCCGGCAGCGGCTTGGTGTTGCTTCCGGAGTAGGTGAACGCCAGGTCGTACGCGGTGACGTCGTACCCGGGGTTGCCCAGGTGGGGGAAGAGACGGTCACCGATACCGAGCGGTGACGGTGCGGGGGCGCTCGCGGCGATGAGGCAGACGGAGGCGGCGGAGGCGAGCAGCGCGGTACTGAACCGCCGCTGCCGTCGCTGTCGGGGGGCCGTGGGGGCCGGCGTCCCGGCGCTGTGGGGGGTGGTGGTGCGGGTGCGCAGCATGGACCACGGCTATCAGCGCGCCGGTGGCCCGCAATGCCGACTCGCACCGAAGCCACCCGAACGGCCGCGCTCACGTCCCCTGGGGGAGTCTCTGGTGCCCGGCACCGGCGAGCGGGGGATGCCGTTTTGCCTCCAGGTTTGCCTTCAGAGGCGCGGAGGGCCCCGGAGGACAGCGTGGGCTTTCGTCTTCAGGGGCGCGGGGGCAGGCGCAGTCGTTCACCTTCAGGGCCGCGGGCGACAGCGCGGCCTTTCACCTTTAGGGGCGCGGGGAACTGCGCGACCAGCCACGACGCACCCGCACCCTGCAACCCGACCGCCCGCGCAGGGCAGGCGCCGTAAAAGGCCGCGAAGGCCAGCTACGAAGCCGCCGACTGGTGATGCGCCCGGCTGACATCGAAGACGCCAGGAACGTTCCGCATCGCCCGCATGAGGGCGGGAAGATGCGCGGCGTCAGGAAGCTGAAGCGTGTACGTATGGCGTACGCGCTGCTGACTGGGCGGTTCGACGGTTGCCGAGACGATGGCAACGCCCTCCAGGGCGATCGCTTCGGTGAGGTCGGCGAGCAGATGGGGCCGCCCGAAGGATTCCGCGAAGAGCGTGACCCGGCATTCGCTGCTGTCCCCCCAGCGCACCTCGACCTCCGCGCGCCCCACGCTCTTCATGCGCTCCACCGCGGCGCACTCCACGCGGTGCACGGTCACCACTCCCCCGCGCACGGAGAATCCGGTGATCCCGTCGGGCGGTACGGGCGTACAGCAGCCCGCGAGACGTACGGTCGCGCCGGGCCGGTCGGCGACGACGTCCGCGGCGGCCGGGCGTGCGGCGGGCCCGTCCGCGGCCGGGCGGCGGGTCTCGGCGGGGGCTTCGGACGGTGCGGCGGACGCCGGGTGCGCGGCCAGCCAGCGGGTGATGGCGATGCGCGCGACGGGCGTGTGCGCGTGCTCCAGCCACTCCCTGGAGGGCTCCGAGGCAGCGTCCTGGCCCATGAGCAGCTGAACGGTGTCGCCGTCGCTCAGAACCGTGCTCAGCCTCGCCAGGCGGCCGTTGACGCGTACGCCGATGCAGGCGTGCGCGTCCTCCCCGTACTGGGCGTAGGCGGCGTCCACACAGCTGGCGCCCGCGGGCAGTCCGAGTGTGCCTCCGTCGGGACGGAAGACCGTGATCTCCCGGTCCTGCGCGAGGTCCTCGCGGAGCGTGGACCAGAACGTGTCGGGGTCCGGCGCGGCCTCCTGCCAGTCGAGGAGACGGGACAGCCAGCCGGGGCGGGTGGGGTCGGCACGCTCACCGTCGGCGGCGCGGGAGCCGTCCCCGTCGGCCT
The DNA here is from genome assembly GCF_055584525.1 of Streptomyces sp. NPDC102514. Lineage (NCBI taxonomy): Bacteria > Bacillati > Actinomycetota > Actinomycetes > Kitasatosporales > Streptomycetaceae > Streptomyces > Streptomyces sp. NPDC102514. Next base: position 51,772 of record NZ_JBVJLW010000019.1, on the reverse strand, counting down.
GCTCCTCCGCGGAATCCACGGAGTCCGCAGGAGAGGCGTAGGGATTGCCGAGCGCGATGACGCCGGCCTCGGCGACCTTGTGCATCTGGTGCGTACGGATGAGGACTTCGGCGACCTGTCCGTCGGGGCGGGCCACGGCCGTGTGCAGCGACTGGTACAGGTTGAACTTGGGAACGGCGATGAAGTCCTTGAACTCCGAGACCACCGGGGTGAGACAGGTGTGCAGTTCGCCGAGGACCCCGTAACAGTCGGCGTCCTCGTTCACGAGAACCAGCAGGCGGCCGAAGTCGGCGCCGCGCAGCTCACCGCGTTTGCGCGAGACGCGGTGCACGGACACGAAGTGCCGTGGCCGGATGAGGACTTCGGCCTGAAGGCCGGCCTCGCGCAGTACTCCGCGCACCTCTTCGGCGATCTCGGCGAGGGGGTCGTCGGTGCGCGAGGAGTTCTCGACGATGAGTTCGCGGGTGTGGGCGTACTCCTCGGGGCGCAGGATCGCGAAGACCAGGTCCTCAAGCTCGGTCTTGAGCGCCTGAACACCCAGGCGTTCGGCGAGCGGGATGAGGACGTCACTGGTGACCTTGGCGATGCGTTCCTGCTTCTCGGGCCGCATGACTCCGAGGGTGCGCATGTTGTGCAGCCGGTCGGCGAGTTTGATCGACATCACGCGGACGTCGCTGCCGGTGGCGACGAGCATCTTGCGGAACGTCTCGGGCTCGGCGGCCGCTCCGTAGTCGACCTTTTCCAGCTTCGTCACGCCGTCGACGAGATAGCGGACCTCCTCGCCGAACTCGGCGCGCACCTGATCGAGCGTCACTTCCGTGTCCTCGACGGTGTCGTGGAGCAGGGAGGCGGTCAACGTCGTGGTCTCCGCGCCCAGTTCGGCGAGGATCAGCGTCACGGCGAGCGGGTGCGTGATGTAGGGCTCGCCGCTCTTGCGCATCTGACCGCGGTGGGAGGACTCGGCGAGGACATAGGCGCGGCGCAGCGGGTCGAGGTCGGCGTCGGGGTGGTGGGCCCGGTGGGCCTCGACCACATGGCCGATCGCGTCGGGCAGCCGGTCGCGGCCCGCGGGCCCCAGCAGCGCGGCCCGTCCCAGGCGCCGCAGGTCGATCCGGGGGCGGCCCCGCCTGCGCTGTACCGCGGGCGTGATGGGGCCGGGCGTCGCGGGGTTCGTGGCCTCCGCACTCATGGGCACCTCCGGCTGCGTTGACCGGCGGACGGGGCGCCCCATGGCGTACGCGGCTCTGGGGATGGCGTCGTTCCCCCGTCCGGGCCGGTCCTTGATGCTACCGAGCCCACCACGCCCGACTGACCGCCTCTAGCCGAGCGTGAAACGGATCACCCATTCGAGCGAAGGTTCAGGGGGTCGTGTTTTCGAGCCATTCGGTGTCGATCTCACCCTCTGCGACGATCACCGCGGGCCCGGTCATCTCGATCTCGCCGTCGGGCCGCTCGGTGATCACGAGCCGGCCGCCGGGCACGTCGACGGTGTATGTGGCCGGGGTGCCGGTCACCGCGGGGTCGACGCCGTCCCTGCGTGCGGCGGCGACGGCCACGGCGCACGCGCCCGTGCCGCACGAGCGGGTCTCTCCCGAGCCCCGCTCATGGACACGCAGAGCAACGTGATGAAGGCCACGGTCGACGACGAACTCGACGTTCACGCCGTCCGGGTACGCGGACAGTGGGCTGAACGGCGGTGGGGCGTACAGATGTCCGGCGTGGTCGAGGTCCTCCACGAAGGCGACGGCGTGGGGGTTGCCCATGTTCACGTTGCGGGCGGGCCAGCTGCGGTCTCCGACGGTCACGGTGACGTCGCCCTCCGGGAGGACCGCCTTGCCCATGCCGACGGTGATGTCGCCCTCCTTGGCGAGGTGCACGGTCTTCACGCCCGCGCGCGTGGCGACCGCGATGTCACCTTCCGCCACATGTCCGGCGCGCTGGAGGTAGCGCGCGAACACACGCACTCCGTTGCCGCACATCTCCGCGATCGAGCCGTCGCCGTTGCGGTAGTCCATGAACCATTCCGCTTCGGCCGCCATCGAGCGCGCCTCCGGGTGCGCGGCGGACCGTACGACGTGCAGCAGGCCGTCCCCGCCGATGCCCGCACGGCGATCGCACAGGGCCGCGGCGGTGGCCGGGGGCAGGTCGATGGTGTTCTCGGGATCCGGGACGATCACGAAGTCGTTCTCGGTCCCGTGCCCCTTGAGGAAGGCGATCCGCGTGCTCATTCCTCGATCGTAAGGGGTCGGTACGACAGCCCGGCATGCCTGCCGGTCGCGGCAGCCCTGCCGACCGGTCCGGCCGACGACAGCGCGGGCGCGATGCCCTGCCACGACGGGCCAGGAGGATTCCCTGAGCGCCTCAGCGCAGGCGGGCCACGCGCCACACCGCGAGCACCACGACCGCGGCGACGAGGACGGCGTACGCGATCGCGACGCGCCAGTCGGGGCGGCGGCCGGAACCGCGCTGCGGCACGCCGGGCCACGTGTAACCCACGCGGCGGGCGGCCATCATCCCCCAGCCCGCGGCGCAGGAGCAGAGCAGCAGGCCGAGCATGGCGATCATGGCTCCGCTGTCGCCGAAGTCGAAGGCCAGCGGGAAGGCGAACATCAGGGAGCCGAGAGCGGCGAGGCTCACGATGGGAGCGAGCTGCCAGATGCGCATGCGGCGCTGCGGGCGCAGCTCCACCTCGACCTCGGGCCCCGGGTACATCTCGTCGGGCTCGGGACCGTCCGCGGTCACACCGCCGATGATCTCGTCGGGGCCGTCCGGGCTCAGCCTGTCCCCGTCAGGGTCCTGCTGGTCCTGTGCGGTGTCGTGCACCCCGCCTGTGACGGTGTCCTGCTCCGCGCCTGGTGCGGTGTCACGAGGGCCGGCCTCCATCGCCACGCGCCCTCCCCACTCGGACTCCACTTGGTCGATCGAAGCTCGATGATGGCACGGTCGCAGAGGCCCGGATGACGGCCGGAGCGTCCCGATGCCAGGACGTGATCAGGCTGTGACCGGTCGTTCGACCAACGCCAGCGCAAGCTGCGGAAGTTCTGTGAGATCCGCCGCGGCCCCACTGAGCCAATGCACCCGCGGATCGCGTCTGAACCAGGAATCCTGACGGCGCGCGAAGCGCTTGGTGGCACGTACGGTCTCGGCCCGCGCCTCGTCGTCGGTGCACTCCCCGGAGAGCGCCGTGAGCATCTGCTGGTAGCCGAGCGCGCGCGACGCCGTACGCCCCTCACGCAACCCTTGCGCCTCCAGTGCGCGCACTTCCTCGCCGAGGCCGCCCTCCCACATGCGGTCCACGCGGCGGGCGATGCGCTCGTCGAGTTCGGGGCGCGCCACGTCGACACCGATCTGCAGGGTGTCGTAGACGGAGTCGTGGCCCGGGAGGTTGGCGGTGAAGGGCCTGCCGGTGATCTCGATGACTTCGAGGGCCCGGACGATACGGCGGCCGTTACTCGGCAGGATCGCGTGGGCGGCCTCGGGGTCGGCGACGGCCAGCCGGGCGTGCAGGGCGCCGGAGCCCCGCAGGGTGAGCTCCTCCTCCAGACGGGCCCGTACCTCGGGATCCGTACCGGGGAATTCGAGGTTGTCGACGGCACCCCGGACGTACAGGCCGGAGCCGCCGACGAGGATCGGCCAGCGGCCCTCCGCGAGCAGCGCGTCAATGCGGATGCGCGCGAGCCGCTGGTACTCGGCGACGCTCGCCGTCACCGTCACGTCCCAGATGTCCAACAGGTGGTGGGGAACACCGCCGCGCTCCTCGGGCGTCAGCTTGGCGGTGCCGATGTCCATCCCCCGGTAGAGCTGCATCGAGTCTGCGTTGACGACCTCACCGCCGAGGCGCCGGGCGAGATGGACGCCGAGATCGGACTTACCGGCCGCGGTGGGACCTACGACGGCGATGACCCGCGGAGCGGGAGCTGCTCTACTCACCGTCACAGTCTCGCAAACCTCGGGCCTACTTCTCGAACGAGCTACGTGACGGTACGGGGCCGAGGTCGTTGCCTGTTGCGAGGTTCCAGCCGCCGGTTTCGAGGACCGGTGACCCCGGGCGACGCAATGGGACGCACCGGGCGACGCGGAATTTCGCCCACACGAGCAGGGTATGGAGACGAAATGGGTGTTTTTGCATGGCTTCTTCGCAAAGAGAGGTCTGAATCCCAAGGGTCTGAGGAGGCGTCGGCCACCGAGGCGCAGACGGACGGTCTGAAGGCCGGATCCGAGGCGGAGAAGCAGACGGAAGCGGGGGCTGAGCCGGTTTCGGCCGACGCGGAGGCCGCGGCCGTCGAGGCCGACGCCGACACCGCTCTCGTCGAGCCGGGCGCCGAGGTCGAGGCCGCTTCTTCGAGCGTGTCCGCGACCGCGACCGCGACCACGTCCGTGGCGGCTGGCGCGGCTGCGGAGTCCGCCGAGAGCGGCGAGGCCGCGGTGGAGGCCGTCGAGATCCCCAAGCAGCAGTCCGCCGAGAAGGCGGCCGACAGCGAGGTCGGCGAGAACGCCCGTCAGTGACGGCGTGACGCCTTCGTCGCGCGCGTGGGGGTCACGCTCGGCGTTCTGCGCGACCACACTTCGGCGGACGGCCTCGGAGCGATCGTGACTCCGGGGCGTCCGCCGTGTTCGCACCGGCGCCTGACCCCTGCGGGGGGCTCTGCGGACTGTGCGGGCTCGCCGGGGGGTCTTTCAACTGCGGGTGCGCTGTGGCTGGTCGCGCCGTTCCCCGCGCCCCTGAGGGGCGGCTGGGTGGGCGCGGTGTGGCAGGTGCTCGGCATTGTGGGCGCTCGGGGCTCGTGTGTCGTTCTTACCAGTGCCGAGCCGTCGTGGCCGGGCGCACGGTTCCCCGCGCCCCCGAGGGGCCCGGCAGGGGCGGGGCTGGCAGGCGCTCGGCGCGATCGCCCCTAGCCCCGTCCCCTGCCCTGCCCTGCCCTCTGAACCCTCGCGCAGTCTTTTCGCTTTTAGGGGCGCGGGGAACTGCGCGAGCAACCCCCACCGGCCTGCAGATTCAATGGGCGGGCGGACCCCAGGGGCGCGGGGAACTGCGCAATCTTTTGACTTCGCCCCCGCACCCGCACCCGCCCCCGCACCCCGTGACGCTACGACCAGGTCGCGACCACGTAGCCGACGCCGTAGGGGGCGTCCTCGTACAGCAGGGTGCCGTTCAGGGCCGCGTCCTGGGCCGCGCCCGCCAGTACCTGCCAGGGGGCCCGGCCCGACGCCTTCAGTTCGTGTGCCAGCTCCGCGTCCAGGGACTTCAGGGCGGCCACGTCCGCCGTTCCCAGCGCACGTGCGACCTCCGCGTCGAAGTCGGCCGCCCGCTCGTCCAGATAGCCGGGCGCCTTGAGCGTGCGGCACGCGCTGGAGTCGCCCATCACCAGCAGTGCCACTCTCCCGGGGCCGGCAGCGATCTGCTGCCCGACCTGGATACACCGCTCGGCGGCGAGTGGTTCCCCCACGCCGATGCCCTCGACGGGAGCACCGGACCAGTCCGTACGGCCGAGCAGCCAGGCGGCGACCGCCAGGGAGGCCGGCAGCACTCGTCCGACGGCCGTGGAGGAGGGCTCGGCCGGGCTCTCGGGCGCCCCGGTTCCGCTCCGGCGTCCGTTTCCGCCGAGCCGCACGTCGAGGTCGACGCCGAAGCCGCGGAACGAACCGTGCGAGCCCTCCGGATGCGGCCCGCGCCCGCTCTCCTCGGCGGGTCCGACGACCACCAGCCGGTCCGGGCGGGCGGCGGCCAGTACCCCCAGGGCGTCCGTGCAGGCGGCACGTGCGGCGTCGAGTTCGGGCGCGGCCCCCGCGGCCACGTCGGGCACGAGCAGGGGCGGACAGGGGCACACGGCGGCGGCGACAAGCATGATCGGCAGCGTAACCCCGCGCGGCGGCCGGGTGTCAGTCCTCGATCAGCACGTCGGTCAGGTCGATGAGGGTGAGCACGAGGACGACCAGTTTGCCGTCGCTGATCACGTACTCGACGAACAGGTTGCGCGACAACGCGATCTCCCGCGTGGCCTCGTCACCTCGGACGGAATGGGAGAGCTTGTGCCGCGGCTCGGTCACCAGTATGGCCAGGCCGCGCTCCAGCACGTCGCGCCGGTCGGCGGGCAGGCTGTCACGTACCTGGGCGGCCTCTTCGGTGAACGCAACTCTGTAGGGCAACACGTGATGCTCCTTCCCACCCGTAATGTGCCAGGCCGTCAGTCCAGGCCGCAACCACTGCCCGTGGCCACCGGCAGCGGCTCCGGGACGCCGATCTGCGGCAGGCCCAGCATGACGCCGACCGGCTTCGCGGCCTCGGCGGTGTTGCGCTTCTCCCAGGCGTCCCCCGCGCGCGTGCGGCGCACGTCCAGCGTGGCTCCCTCGGCGAGGAGGTGGTGCGGGGCCGCGTACGTGATCTCCACGGTGACGACGTCCCCGGGGCGGACCTCGGTGTCGGGCTTGGTGAAGTGCACCAGGCGGTTGTCGGGGGCGCGGCCGGAGAGGCGGTGCGTGGCGCCGTCCTTGCGGCCCTCGCCCTCCGCGACCATCAGCTCCAGCGTGCGGCCGACCTGCTTCTTGTTCTCGTCCCAGGAGATCTCCTCCTGGAGGGCCGACAGGCGCATGTAGCGCTCCTGCACGACCTCCTTGGGGATCTGCCCCTCCATGGTGGCCGCCGGGGTTCCGGGGCGCTTGGAGTACTGGAACGTGAACGCCTGCGCGAAGCGGGCCTCGCGGACCGCGTGGAGGGTCTGCTCGAAGTCCTCCTCGGTCTCGCCGGGGAAGCCCACGATGATGTCGGTGGTGATCGCGGCGTGCGGGATCGAGGCACGGACCTTGTCGATGATCCCGAGGAACCGGTCCTGCCGGTACGAGCGGCGCATCGCCTTCAGGACGGTGTCCGAACCGGACTGCATCGGCATGTGGAGCTGCGGCATGACGTTCGGGGTCTCGGCCATCGCGGCGATCACGTCGTCCGTGAAGTCGCGCGGGTGCGGCGAGGTGAAGCGCACCCGCTCCAGGTCGTCGATCTTCCCGCAGGCCCGCAGGAGCTTGCTGAAGGCCTGCCGGTCGCCGATGTCGGAGCCGTAGGCGTTCACGTTCTGCCCGAGCAGGGTGATCTCGGAGACGCCTTCGCCGACGAGGGCCTCGATCTCGGCGAGGATGTCGCCGGTCCTGCGGTCCTTCTCCTTGCCTCGCAGCGCCGGGACGATGCAGAACGTGCACGTGTTGTTGCAGCCGACGGAGATGGACACCCAGGCCGCGTACGCGCTCTCGCGGCGGGTCGGCAGCGTCGACGGGAACGCCTCCAGCGACTCGGCGATCTCCACCTGCGCCTCTTCCTGGACGCGGGCGCGCTCCAGGAGGACGGGGAGTTTGCCGATGTTGTGCGTCCCGAAGACGACGTCCACCCAGGGCGCCCTCTTCACGATGGTGTCGCGGTCCTTCTGGGCGAGACAGCCGCCGACGGCGATCTGCATGCCGGGCCGCTTCGTCTTCATCGGCGCGAGCCTGCCGAGGTTCCCGTAGAGACGGTTGTCGGCGTTCTCCCGCACCGCGCAGGTGTTGAAGACGACGACGTCGGCGTCACCGTCGGAGCCTTCGGGAGCGCGTACGTAACCGGCGCCCTCCAGCAGCCCGGACAGCCGCTCGGAGTCGTGGACGTTCATCTGACATCCGTAAGTGCGCACTTCATACGTTCTGGTCAGGTCCACTGCCCGGCTCCGGTCACTGCTGCTCATGTGACAAGGGTAGGTGGTGCCCGGAGTGCACCCCGCCCCATGGGTCCCGCGTGCGCCCCACCTCAGGGAGCCCCGCGTGCGCTCCGTAGGCACCGCCCTGGTCATCCGGGCCGGTGAGCTGGCAGGATCGCGGCATGTTCCAGGCGCTCTCCCCCCTCGGCCGACGCCGGGCCCTGCAGGGTTCGGTCGCCGCCTTCGTGGCCTTCGGGCTGCTCCTGTGGTGGCTGCTGCCGCTGGGCGAGAGCTCGCCGGGCGGAAAGGTCGTCTTCAGCACGGGGACACGGACCGGCGTGTACCAGCTGTACGGAAACCTGCTGCAGGACGCGCTCGCCAAGGACATGCCGCGCCTGGAGGTCGACCTGGAACAGAGCGAGGGCTCCCAGGAGAACGTGGAACGGGTGGCGACCGGAGAGGCCGACTTCACCATCGCGGCGGCCGACGCGGTCGAGAAGTACAGGAACAGCGGCAAACCCGGCGCGGACCAGCTGCGCGGCTGCGCGCGGCTGTACGACGACTACGTGCACGTGGTCGTTCCCCAGGACTCTCCGGTGGACTCCATCGCGGACCTGAAGGGCAAGAGGGTGGCGATGGGGCAGGCGGGCTCCGGGGTGCTCCTGATCGCGGAGCACGTGCTGGCGGCGGCCGACCTCGTGCCGAAGGACGTCAAGCCGGTGTACGCCGGTATCTCGGAGATGCCGGAGATGCTGGAGACGAAGCAGATCGACGCGTTCTTCTGGTCCGGCGGGCTCCCGACCGGCGCCGTGAGCGAGCTCTCCAAGCGGTTCGACATCAAGCTGGTCCCGATCCCGGCCGACCTGGTCGCGAAACTGCACAAGCCGGGCGCGGGGTCCAGCTACTACCGGTCGGCCCTCATGCCGGCGGACACCTATCACGGGGACCGCAACGATGTCGCGGTACCGACGGTGGCCGTGGCGAACCTGCTGGTGACGCGCGCCGGGACGGACGCGACGCTCACCGAGGGAATGACCAGGACAGTGATCAACAGCCGCGACCGCATCGGCAAACGGGTACACGCCGCGCAGCGCGTGGACCTCAGGACCGCCATCTACACCGACCCTCTGGACCTGCACGAGGGCGCACAGCGCTACTACCGCTCGAACAAGCCGTAGCCGCTCGACCGGAGACGACTCCTGGGCGCACCGCCTTCGGCCCGCTGGAGCCGGCCCTCTATAGGCCCTCTGAGGCCCCTGTACGCCCGCTCAGGCCCCGAGCATCGTCCGGGGGACCGTCACGGTCACCTTCAGGCCGTGCGGCTCGTGGTGGGCGTATGCGATGGAGCCGCCGCCCGCTGAGAGCAGCGCCCGGGAGATCGACAGGCCGAGTCCTGAGCCCTTGATGTTCTGGTGGCCCGCGCTGCGCCAGAAGCGGTCGCCGACGCGGGCCAGGTCCTCGTCGCTCAGACCGGGTCCGTGGTCGGTGACGACGATCGTCGAGACCTCACCGTTCGAGGCCACCGCGACCTCGACGGACTCCCCCTCGGGCGTGAACTTCAGTGCGTTGTCGATGACCGCGTCCAGGGCGCTGGACAGGGCGACGGCATCGACCCAGGCGGTCGTTGCCGGGCACGTACCGACGAGCGTCACGCCCTTGTCGTCGGCGACCGGCGACCAGGACGCCACACGTTCGGCGGTGAGCTCGCCGATGTCGGTGAGCCGCAGGTCAGCGTCGGCGTGCTCGGCGAGAGCGAGGTCCAGGAGGTCGTCCAGGACGTGGGCCAGGCGCTTGCCCTCCGTACGGACGGCAGCGATCTCCTCGTTGCCCTCGGGCAGTTCCAGCGCGAGCAGTTCGATGCGCAGCAGCAGGGCGGACAGAGGGTTGCGCAGCTGGTGCGAGGCGTCGGCGACGAAGGCGCGCTGCTGCTCCAGTACCTCCTGGACGTTGTCGGCCATCTCGTTGAAGGACCGGGCCAGCCGTCGAAGCTCCGGCGGTCCGCCGGCGGCGGCGACCCGGGACTTCAGGCGGCCCGTCGCGATGTCGTGCGTGGTGGCGTCGAGGACGCGCACGGGCCGCAGCACCCAGCCGGTCAGCCGCAGCGCGGCGCCGAGGGCGAGGAGCATCGCGCCGATCTCGCCGGCGCCGATGACGAGCCAGCCGTGCAGGATCCTGGACCGCATCTGTCCGGTGGGAGAGTCTGTGACCACGACCGCGACGACGTCACCGTCCCTGATGACGGGGGATGCCACGACGAGACGGTCCCGCTGCCACGGCCAGACCTGCTCCGGGTCGTGGCTGCGGCGGCTCTGGAGCGCTTCGTCGAAGGCCGCGCGGATCTCGCCCTTCCTGGGGATGGTCCAGTCCTCGGGCGCGTTGGCCATGATGTCGTCGTCGCGGTAGAAGACGCCCGCGTTGATCCCGTACAGCCGCTGGTACGTGCCGAGTTCCTGCCGGAGCGTCTCGCCGCGCTGTTCGGTGGCGCTGACCCGTGAGCCCTCCGGGCGGTCGGCCACGAACTGTGCCAGGGACGCGAAGCGTGCCGTGTCGTCGATGCGGTCGACGACCACCTTCTGCTGCTGGGCGGCCGCCAGGCTCGCGGCGAGGGGTATGCCCAGGGCGAGCAGGATGGCCGCCATCAGGACGATGAGCAGCGGAAGAAGGCGTGTGCGCACCGGGACCCGCTACGCGGCGGGCGCGACGAGCCGGTAGCCGACGCCGCGCACGGTCTCGATCAGGGCCGGCATGCGCAGCTTGGAACGCAGTGACGCGACATGCACCTCCAGGGTGCGGCCGGTCCCCTCCCAGCTGGTGCGCCAGACCTCGCTGATGATCTGCTCCCTCCGGAACACCACTCCGGGCCGCTGGGCGAGAAGTGCCAGCAGGTCGAACTCCTTGCGGGTCAGTTGGACGACCGAACCGTCGACGCTGACCTGCCGGGTGGGCAGCTCGATGCGTACGGGTCCGAGGTGCAGCGCGTCGTCGCCGGGGGTCGCCGCGTCGTCGGGGACGGTGCGCCGGGCGACGGCGTGGATACGGGCGAGGAGTTCCCCGGTGTCGTAGGGCTTCACCACGTAGTCGTCGGCACCGAGGTTGAGCCCGTGGATCCGGGAGCGTACGTCCGCGCGCGCGGTGACCATGATGACGGGCGTGCTGGTCCGCTTGCGGATCTTGCCGCAGACCTCGTATCCGTCCTGGTCGGGCAGGCCGAGGTCGAGGAGCACCACTCCGAAGCCGTTGCCCTCCGGGACGAGGGCCTGGAGGGCCTCCTCGCCGCTGCGGGCGTGGGTGACGGCGAAGCCGTGGCGGGCGAGGACCGCGGACAGAGCGGCTGCTACGTGGTTGTCGTCCTCGACGAGGAGCAGTCTCATTACGGCCCCCTTCAGTTCATCGTTCGTACGTTCACTGTGGATAGACATGCGTTCTCGGTGGTCGGTGACGGCCACGCGCGCGTGTCCCCTGGCAGTCAGGCCGATGGACGCGGACGGCGTCAAGCATGTTCGGGGCGCGGCCCGCATCCGTTACGCAGCCGGTACGCGCCCGAAGCGGCCTTCACGAAGAGTGTCCGTTCGCCGCCGGATCGTTATGCTCAATTTCCCCTCAGATGTAATGACGCTGATCGTGCGGCGTTACTACTGTCCTCCGCAACCGAGGAGGACGGAGCTAGAGGCCGATGACCGAAGTATCGGTGACCAAGGACGCCCTGCCCGCGACCGATGATCTGGTCGTACTGAAGAACGTGAACAAGCATTTCGGTGCGTTGCACGTACTTCAGGACATCGATCTGACCATCGCCCGCGGTGAGGTTGTCGTGGTCATCGGACCCTCCGGGTCCGGAAAGTCCACCCTGTGTCGCGCGATCAATCGCCTGGAGTCGATCGAGTCGGGATCGATCACGATCGACGGAAAGCCCCTGCCCGAGGAGGGCAAGGCACTCGCCCGCCTGCGTGCAGACGTCGGCATGGTCTTCCAGTCGTTCAATCTGTTCGCGCACAAGACAGTGCTCGAAAACGTGATGCTGGGCCAGATCAAGGTTCGTAAGGCGGACAAGAAGGACGCCGAGGAGAAGGCCCGCGGTCTGCTCGACCGGGTGGGTGTGTCCGCCCAGGCGGACAAGTACCCAGCGCAGCTCTCCGGCGGGCAGCAGCAGCGTGTCGCGATCGCCCGGGCGCTGGCGATGGGCCCCAAGGTCATGCTCTTCGACGAGCCGACGTCGGCTCTCGACCCAGAGATGATCAACGAGGTCCTGGAAGTCATGCAGCAGCTCGCGCGTGACGGAATGACGATGGTCGTAGTCACCCACGAGATGGGATTCGCCCGTTCGGCGGCCAACCGCGTCGTCTTCATGGCGGACGGACGCATCGTCGAAGAGGCTGTGCCGGACCAGTTCTTCAGCAACCCGCGCAGCGACCGGGCGAAGGACTTTCTGTCGAAGATCCTGCACCACTGACGACCTACGGCACCCGCACGCCGGATCGCACTTCTTCACCACTCAAAGGATGTTCACCATGAAGCTCCGCAGGGTCACCGCCGCCTCGGCCGCCGTCCTCGCACTCGCTGTCGCCGCCACCGCGTGCGGTTCCGACGACAAGGACGACAGCAGCAGCTCCTCCTCCGGGGGTGGCAACAAGAAGATCACCGTCGGCATCAAGTTCGACCAGCCCGGCATCGGCCAGAAGACGCCGGACGGCTACACGGGCTTCGACGTGGATGTCGCGACGTACGTGGCCAAGCAGCTCGGCTACAGCGAGGACCAGATCCAGTGGAAGGAAGCGAAGAGCGCCGACCGCGAGACCATGCTCCAGCGTGGTGACGTCGACTTCATCGCCGCCTCCTACTCGATCAACGACGAGCGCGCCGCGAAGGTCGACTTCGCCGGCCCGTACCTCCTCGCCCACCAGGACGTGCTGGTCCGCGCCGACGACAAGGACATCAAGTCGCCGGAGGACCTCAACAGCAAGAAGCTGTGTTCGGTCACCGGCTCGACCTCGGCGCAGAACGTCAAGGACAAGCTCGCCCCGAAGGCCCAGCTGCAGCAGTACCCGACGTACTCCGCGTGTCTGACCGGTCTGCAGAGCGGCGCCATCGACGCGCTGACCACGGACGACTCGATCCTCGCGGGTTACGCCTCGCAGTCGAACTTCAAGGGCAAGTTCAAGCTCGGCGGCTTCAAGATGACCAACGAGAACTACGGCATCGGCGTGAAGAAGGGCAGTGACCTCAAGGCGAAGATCGACAGCGCCCTGGAGAAGATGGTCTCCGACAAGTCGTGGGACAAGGCCGTCGAGGCCAACTTCGGCCCGGCCGGCTACAAGAACGAGCCCGCCCCGAAGATCGGCAACGTCGTCAAGTAAAGCGGATCCGACCTGACCGGTGCGTCGTCCTCGTGGGGCGGCGCACCCGTCAGGAGGGCCCTCCCCACACGCGGAAGCACGGGAGATCGTGTTCGATTTTCTTGAAGGTTACAACCTGTGGGAAGCCTTCTGGACGACGGTGCAGCTGACCGTTCTGTCCGCCGTCGGCTCCCTGATCTGGGGAACTCTGCTGGCCGCCATGCGGGTCGGCCCGGTGCCTCTGATGCGCGGTTTCGGTACCGCCTATGTCAATGTCGTGCGGAACATTCCGCTTACGGTAATCATCCTGTTCGCGTCCTTGGGTCTTAATCAGACGTTCGGCGCCACCCTCGGCTCGAACGAGATCGACACCACCAACTTCCGGCTCGCGGTGCTCGGTCTGATCCTCTACACCTCGGCGTTCGTGTGTGAGGCGCTGCGGTCCGGCATCAACACGGTGCCCGTGGGCCAGGCCGAGGCCGCACGTGCCCTCGGTCTGAACTTCACGCAGGTGATCAGTCTGATCGTGCTGCCGCAGGCGTTCCGTTCGGTCGTCGGTCCGCTGGCGAACGTCCTGATCGCGTTGACGAAGAACACCACGGTGGCCGCCGCGATCGGCGTCGCCGAGGCGGCGCTGCTGATGAAGGAGATGATCGAGAACGAGGCTCAACTCGTCCTGATCTCCGCGGTCTTCGCGTTCGGATTCGTGTGTCTGACACTGCCGACCGGTCTGATCCTCGGCTGGGTGAGCAAGAAGGTGGCGGTGAAACGATGAGCTCGGTCCTCTATGACGCGCAGGGCCCCAAAGCCAAGCGGCGGAACCTCGTCATCTCGGTGGTGTTCGTCGCCGTCCTCGCCGCGGTGCTGTGGTGGATGTACGGCGTGCTGGACGAGAAGGGCCAGCTCGCGTGGGATCTGTGGAAGCCCTTCTTCCACGGAGAGGCCTGGAGCACCTACCTCTGGCCGGGGCTGCAGAACACCCTGAAGGCCGCGGCGCTCGCCATGATCATCGCCCTGCCGCTCGGAGCGGTCCTCGGTATCGCGCGGCTGTCCGACCATGTATGGGTGCGGGTCCCGGCCGGTGTGGTGGTGGAGTTCTTCCGCTCCATCCCGGTGCTGGTCCTGATGATCTTCGGTCTGGCGCTGTTCTCCGAGTACACGAACGTCAGCACGGACGACCGTCCGCTGTACGCGGTCGTCACGGGTCTGGTGCTGTACAACGCCTCCGTCCTCGCCGAGATCGTCCGGGCGGGCATCCTCTCGCTGCCCAGGGGACAGGCTGAGGCCGCGTCGGCCATCGGCCTGCGCAAGAACCAGACCATGCGGTTCATCCTGCTGCCGCAGGCGGTCACGGCGATGCTGCCGGCGATCGTCAGCCAGCTCGTGGTGATCGTGAAGGACACCGCACTCGGCGGCGCGGTCCTCACCTTCTCCGAGCTGATGGCCTCTGTCAGCCCGATGAGCGCGTACTACGGCGCCAACACCCTGGCCAGCTTCACGGTCGTGGCGTTGATCTTCATCGCGATCAACTTCTCACTCACGAGCTTCGCGAGCTGGCTGGAACGCCGGCTGCGCCAGGCGAAGAAGTCCACCGGCGCGGTCGTCACCGCGGACGCGGTGGAGGAGCTCAGCACGCCGGGTGAACACGTGGACGGCCAGAAGTAGGCAAGTCCTGCTAACAGGGCACGTCCGGCGTAGAACTGACGAGATGTGAGCAACCGGAGGCAGTGGCGTCGTCGCCACTGCCTCCGTCACTTGACGCAAGCACCGGCAATAGGTTGCATACGTTCTGTGATCGTGTACCCCGCTCCACCTGCAAGTCCCGGTAGGACACTCAGTACGCCGCTCCGGGCAGGGGGCACCGCGCCGTGGACCCGGTGATCATCGTCGGAGCGGGGCCCGTAGGACTCACGCTCGCACTGGCGCTGGCGCGTCAGGAAGTCCCCTCGGTCGTCCTGGACGAGGGCCCCGGCAAAGACGAACAGCGGCTCGCGCGCACGGCTGTCCTGCGCGAGGACACGGCCGCGCTGATCGGGCGCCTGACGGGCTTCCCCGTCGCCGAAACGGGCTTCCGTTGGGCCGGATGGCGGTCGATGCGGCGCAAGCAGGTGATGCGGGAGATCACGTTCGGCGAGGACGATCCCGCGCTGCTGCACCTGCCCCAGCACGTGCTGACCGCCGCCCTGCGCGAGGCGATCGGGACCGAACGCCTGGTCAGGGTCTCCGTGGAGAGCCGTCTCGACTCCCTTGAGCAGGAAGCCGCCGGCGTCACCGCGCACACCCGGGGCCCCAAGGGGACCTGGTGGCGCGGCAGCTACCTCGTCGGCTGCGACGGACCTCGCTCGACGGTACGCAAGCTTCAGGACATCCGCTTCCCGGGACGTACGGCCGTGGAACGCCACGCCGTCGCCGCACTGCGTACGGAACTCCCTTGGCCCGGCGAAGCGTTGCTGCACCGCACGCCACCGTGGCGCAGCTCGGGTCCTCCCGTATCCGAGGTCATCGCGCGCCCCCTCGCCGACGACGTGTGGCGCATGGACTGGCTGCTGCCGCCGGGCAAGGACCTGGTCACACCGGACCTGCTGGTGGCACGCGTCCGGGAGACCCTCGCGGGCTGGTGCGGGGGCACCACCCCGCCGTACGAGCTGCTCGACACCGGGGTCCACACGGTCCACCACCGGCTTGCGCGGCGCTGGCGGGCCGGCCGGGTCTTCCTCGCCGGGGACTCGGCGCATCTGCTCGGCGCACTCGGCACCCAGGGCCTCGACGAGGGGCTGCGGGACGCCGACAACCTCGCGTGGAAGCTGGCCCTCGCCTGGCACCACGGTCCGCACGAGGCACTGCTCGACAGCTACCAGGTGGAGCGGCGCGCGATCGTCGCCGCGCGCCTGCGCGCCGCCGACCAGGCACTGCCGCTGCTGCGGGGCGGAGGACTGCGTTCCGCGGTGCCCGGGGCGGCCCGCGGCCATGACGCGCTCCTCACGGACGGACACCTGGGGCGCGGTCCACTGGGCACGCCGGGGGCGTACGCCGATTCACCGCTCGCACCTCCGTACGCCGAGTCCGCGGTCGAGGTCGACACGGCGCCAGGTGCCTCGATCACCGACGTGCAGGTGACGGCCGAGGACGGTTCGTCCGTGGCCCTGCGGGACCGGCTCGGCCGGGGCGCGCTGCTCGTGCTGCTGATCGCGCCGGGGACCGTGGTGTGGGACCGCAAGCACTGGGTGACGGCCGGGATCATGCCGCGGCTCGCCGCCGCCGTGACCGCGCTGCCGCACCGGGCCGAGCTGCTGGTCGCCGAGAGCTACCCGGGCGCGGCGGCGCACACCGTGCTGCTGATCCGCCCGGACGGACACCTGGTCACGGCGTTCGGCGGGGTGCGCCCCGCCGATCTGTACGAGGCCGCGGAGGCGGCACTGGGTGGCCCCCGGAACACGGCGGAGGCGCCCGCGGGCAAGTCCTGAGAGGGGCTTGTTGCCCCTGTGAAGAGGGCCGCTGTCCAACCAATGACACTGAGTTGACCGGCCCGCACCGTCATGGTGTACTCCGGATCGTGACCGACACCTGTGTGCGCCTGTGGCGGAGGGTCCATATGGACCTCGTCCGCTATGCGGGCTGCGTGTGTCGCCCGTCCTGCTGAATTCGCATCCTCTGCAATCTCGCGCGTGAGGCCCATCGGCTGCCGCGCGCACCCACGCGAACGCTCGTCAGGACGGTACCCGTGTCTGTGTCACCCTCTGTTCCCGCTTCCGCCGGTTCCACCGCCTCCACCGAGGCCCGTACTCCCACCCAGGCCGAGCTCCTGGACTTCGTACGGCGCACGGCCGCCGACGCCGAACTGATCGCCTCCCTGCCGCTCGATCCCGAGGGCCGTACGTGGGTACGCCTCGAAGGTCCCGGCGGCAGCGAGGCCTGGCTCATCGGCTGGCCGCCCGGTACGGGCACCGGCTGGCACGACCACGCCGAGTCGGTGGGCGCTTTCCTCACCGCGTCCGGCGAACTCAAGGAGAACTCGCTCGTCGCACGGCTGCCCACCGACGGCTGGAAGACCCTCGAACTCAACGAGGGAATCGACCGTGAGCGCCGGCTGACGGCCGGCAAGGGCCGCTCGTTCGGCCAGCACCATGTGCACGAGGTGCTCAACGAGTCCACCGAGGAGCACGCCGTCTCCGTGCACGCGTACTACCCGCCGCTCCCCCGCATCAGCCGCTACAGCCGTGTCGGCCAGGTCCTGCGCCTGGAGCAGGTCGAGCGCCCCGAGGACTGGCAGTGACGAACGAACGCCCCGTGGCATCCACACCTTCCGTGTCGGCCGAACACCCCGTGGGGATCGACGAGTTGCTGGAACGGGTCCGTACGGACCTGGACCGGGTCGAGGCGGAGGCCGCCCACGACGCAGCACAGGCGGGGGACGCCCTGCTCGTCGACATCCGGTACGCGGCACTGCGTGAGCGCGACGGGCTGATCCCCGGCGCGCTCGTCGTCGAGCGCAACGAACTGGAGTGGCGGCTCGACCCGCAGGGCAGCCATCGCGCCCCCGAGGCCACGAGCCACGATCTGCGCGTCGTGATCGTCTGCAACGAGGGCTACGCGTCGAGCCTCGCGGCCGTCTCCCTGCGTCAGCTGGGACTGCACCGGGCCACGGACCTGGTGGGAGGCTTCCAGGCTTGGCGAACGGCGGGACTGCCGGTGGAGACAGCTGGGGCCACGGCCACGGCTTGAGAGCCGCCGGCCTCGGCCTGCGGCCGCCACCCGTAGCCCGCCCCACCGCTGCGAACCCGGGCCCGAGCGCGATGGGCGCCCCCGCGCGTCCACCGTGCCCGGACCCTGCTCCGGAATCTCAGGGACCTAAATCCCCCCCGTTAATCCCCCGTTGAAGCCTTTCGGCTCCCTCAGAACTCCTCGTCGCCGAGGAACTCCGTGTCCTCGCCCTCTTCCTCAAGCGCCTGGCGGACCACACGCAGGGCGGTGCCCTGGGAGTAGCCCTTGCGGGCGAGCATGCCCGCGAGGCGCCGTATGCGCTTGTCGCGGTCGAGACCGCGCGTGGAACGCAGCTTGCGCTCCACGAGTGCGCGTGCGGTCGTCTCCTCCTGGTCGGAGTCGAGCTGTCCGACCGCCTCGTCGATCAGCGTGGGGTCCACGCCCTTGGTCCGCAGCTCCTGGGCGAGTGCCCGCCGGGCAAGACCCCGGCCGTGATGGCGGGACTCCACCCAGGCATCCGCGAAGGCGCCGTCGTTGATCAGCCCGACCTCTTCGAAGCGTGACAGCACCTCGTCCGCCACGTCGTCCGGGATCTCGCGCTTGCGCAACGCGTCCGCCAGCTGCTTCCGCGTGCGCGCGGTCCCGGTGAGCAGACGCAGACAGATCGCCCGCGCCTGCTCAGCCGGGTCCTTCGGCTGCTCCGCCTTCTCGGCCCTCGACGAGGAAGGGGCGCCTCCGTCCTGTGCGTCGCCGGACGACTCCCCGAAGCCGCTGCGCCGGCCGCGCCCCCGCCGAGCACGGCCTCCACGCCCGGGAGCGCCCTCGTCCCGTTCTCCTCCGTCCCCACCCTTGTCCTCGTACGGCCGGCCACCGGTGCCGCGGTCCGAGCCGGCACCCGACGGACCGCCGCCTTCCCGTGAACCGTCACCGCGCGACGGACCACCGCCGCCTCGCCAACCGCCTGCGGACCGGCGGCCTCCCCCGCGCTCGCCGTATCCCCCGTTCATGCCCGATCCCGAGGCACCGGGACCGAACGGCTCGTCCCCGCCGTACGGTCCACCGTCCTCGTGCACGCTGCCGCCCTCGTCCGCGCCACCCCTGTCGGCAGACCCGAAGTCTCCCCCGTGGCCCTGCCCTTGAGGGGCGACGGGGTAGACGTACTCGGCCCAGTCCGTTCGTCGTGTCACGGACTAGCTCTTGGCCGCCGCGGCCTTGGGCTTGACGGTCTTGGCCGCGGGAGCGGGAACGGTCTTCGCGCCCTCACCTGCCGCGACCGGCGCCGCCGCGTCCGCGCCCGGCTCGGCAGCGGGCTTGTCCTTCTCCGCCTTCACACCGACGCCCAGCTTCTCCAGGATCTTCTTCTCGATCTCGTTGGCGAGGTCGGGGTTGTCCTTCAGGAAGTTGCGCGCGTTCTCCTTGCCCTGGCCGAGCTGGTCGCCCTCGTACGTGTACCAGGCGCCGGCCTTGCGGACGAAGCCGTTCTCCACGCCCATGTCGATCAGGCCGCCCTCGCGGCTGATGCCCTGCCCGTAGAGGATGTCGAACTCGGCCTGCTTGAAGGGCGGTGCGACCTTGTTCTTGACGACCTTGACGCGGGTGCGGTTGCCGACCGCGTCGGTGCCGTCCTTCAGGGTCTCGATACGACGGATGTCGAGGCGCACCGAGGCGTAGAACTTCAGCGCCCGGCCACCGGTCGTGGTCTCCGGCGAGCCGAACATCACGCCGATCTTCTCGCGGAGCTGGTTGATGAAGATCGCGGTGGTCTTCGACTGGTTGAGCGCGCTGGTGATCTTCCGCAGGGCCTGGCTCATCAGACGGGCCTGCAGACCCACGTGCGAGTCGCCCATCTCGCCCTCGATCTCCGCGCGCGGCACGAGGGCCGCGACGGAGTCGATGACGATGAGGTCGAGCGCGCCGGAGCGGATCAGCATGTCCACGATCTCCAGAGCCTGCTCGCCGTTGTCCGGCTGCGACAGGATCAGGTTCTCGATGTCGACGCCGAGCTTTTTCGCGTACTCGGGGTCGAGGGCGTGCTCCGCGTCCACGAAGGCCACCTGGCCGCCGGCCTTCTGCGCGTTCGCCACGGCGTGCAGGGTCAGGGTCGTCTTTCCGGAGGACTCCGGGCCGTACACCTCCACCACTCGGCCACGCGGCAGGCCGCCGACGCCGAGTGCGACGTCGAGGGCCGTCGAGCCGGTGGGGATGACCTCGATGGGCTCGTTCGGCCGCTCGCCGAGGCGCATCACCGCGCCCTTGCCGAATTGCCGTTCAATTTGTGCGAGCGCGGCGTCGAGCGCCTTCTCGCGGTCGGTTCCTGCCATGGGTTCCACCCGATTTGCTTGTGTCGATCGCTTCACGTCAAAGACGCTAACGCCTGCCACTGACAATCCGCCCCGACGCCCGTCCAGCCTGTGGATAACTTGGGCACTTCCGCATGAAATCCCCGCCCGCATCCCGTTCCGGGCTTCGCCAGAGCTTCCATAAGAATGGATGTTCGATTTTGATGTCAAGCGCATCCAGCACCGGGGCGGGGGTGTGTCGCGGCCGTGCCGCCGGACCGTTCCGGGACCGTGCGGGCGGCCCGGAACGACCTCAGGAAGAGGCGCGGGGCCCGTCGCCATCACTCTGCGGCGACCCCTCGGAGCCTCCGCTCCCCCGGGAGCCTCCGCGCAGCAGCTGCCGTACGCGCTTCAGGAGGGTTCCCGAGCCCCGTTCGCGGCGCCCGTGCACCCGCGGGTCGTCCGTGACGGCGTACCGCTTCACGTACGCCCCGAGGAAGGCCTGCAGGGTGGCGACGGCGGGGATGGCGATCAGTGCGCCGACGGCTCCGAGCAGGGCGGTGCCCGCGATGACGGATCCGAAGGCGACGGCAGGGTGGATGTCCACGGTCTTCGCGGTGAGCTTGGGCTGCAGCACGTAGTTCTCGAACTGCTGGTAGACCACGACGAAGACCAGCACCCACAGCGCGTACCAGGGGTTGACCGTGAAGGCGATCAGCATCGGCAGGGCGCCCGCGAGATACGTACCGATCGTGGGGATGAACTGCGAGACCAGTCCCACCCACACGGCGAGCACCGGCGCGTAGTCCACGCCGAGGAACTCCAGCAGGACGTAGTGCGCCAGCCCGGAGATGAGCGCCATCAGGCCGCGCGAGTAGAGGTACCCGCCGGTCTTGTTGACGGCGATCTCCCACGCGCGCAGGACCTCCGCCTGCCGGGACGGAGGCAGTACCGAGCACAGCGCGCGCCGCAGCCGCGGGCCGTCGGCGGCGAAGTAGAACGCGAACAGGGTGATCGTCAGCAGCTGGAAGAGGCCGCCCAGCACCTGTGCGGACACGTCCAGGACGCCGGTGGCGCTGTTCTGCACGTACTTCTGGAGCCAGGCGGAGCGGAGCAGGCTGTCCTGGATGTCGACGCGGCTGAGCTCGGTGTGGAAGGTGGTGTTGATCCAGCTGATCACCGAGTCGACGTACTTCGGGAAGTCCTCGACGATGTCGATGATCTGCCCGGCGAGCATCGAGCCGAGCAGCGTGATGAAGCCCGCGCTCACGATCATCGTGACGAGGAACACGAGGCCGGTGGCCAGCCCTCTGCGCATGCCGAACGAGGACATCCAGCTCACCGCGGGCTCTATGGCGAGGGCCAGGAAGAACGCGATCAGGATGTTGATCAGCAGCCCGGTCAGCTGGTGAAAAGCCCAACTGCCCAGCTGGAAACAGGCGATGAGGGCAAGGGCGAGCACCATGGCCCGCGGCAACCAGCGCGGCATGCGACCGCCCCCCTCGGCCGCGCCTCCGGCCGGGGGCCTGGGAGGTGTCGTGCCGAGCGGTGATGCGTGCTGTCCGACCTGCGCGGTCTCATCTGTCGATGCCACGGGCCAAGTCTCGCCCACGCCACAGGCAATCGACCCCACTCCCCCGGATCTTCGTGATCGCTCAGCGCGATTCGTGGGGAACGTTCACCGCAGTACACACCGCGCGCCACACGTCCTTCGCCTCCCAGCCCGCGTCCAGCGCCTGCTGCACCGTACGCCCGCCGAGTTCCGACATCACATGATCGCGCGCGAAGGTGTCGGCGTACTCCGTACCGAAGTGATCCGACATCCGCTCCCAGAAGACCGTCAACCGCATGAATCCATTATCCCGCCCCTGAGGGTGGGCCCGAGCCGGGACCGCTTGCCGAGAACGCTTTCCGTCCTACGGTCTGACCCATGGCCGAAACAGGAGCATCCCCACTCCCCCCGACGCCCCCGGCGCACACTCCCGTCGCGCGCGCCGAGCATTTCGTCTGGCTCACCGCGCGCGTGCTGGAGCAGCGGCGTTTCGCGTACCACTTCCTGGGCGGCGGCGCGGACGCGGTCGAGACCGCGCTGTCCGCCTACCGCAACGAGGACGACGGGTACGGCCACGCGCTGGAACCCGATCTGCGCGGCCCGGTCAGCCAGCCCCTGCACGTCGGGCACGCGCTGCGCGTCCTGGACTCGATCGGGCGCTGCGGCGGACAGCGGGTGGAACGCGTGTGCCGTTATCTGACCTCCGTGTCGACGCAGGACGGCGCACTTCCGGCGATCCGCCCCAGCCAGCGGGGCTATCCGGCGGCCCCCTTCGTCCCGATCGTGGACGACCCACCCAGCGAACTGCTCGCCACCGGCCCCGTGGTGGGCCTGCTGCACCGCAACGAGGTGTGGCACGCCTGGCTGTTCCGGGCCACCGACTTCTGCTGGCAGGCGGTGGAGTCCCTGGAGAAGACACATCCGTACGAGGTCGAGGCCGCCGTGGCCTTCCTGGACCACGCCCCCGACCGTCCGCGCGCGGAGGCGGCTGCCGACCGGCTCGGCCGTCTGGTGCGCGAACAACGACTCGCGGTGCTGGCCCCGGAGCACCCCGACGCGTTCCCAGTAGCCCCCGGTTATGCGCCCGGGGAACACCACCTGCCGCACGACTACGCGAAGACGCCGGGCTCCCTCGCGCGCGCGTGGTTCACCGACGAGGAGATGACCCGTTCCCTGGGCTTCCTGAGAACGCAGCAACAGGAGGACGGCGGCTGGCCGATCCGCTGGCGCCAATGGGCTCCGGGCACGGCCCTGGAGGCCCGCCCCATGGTCACGATCGAGGCACTGCGCACCCTGAGGGCATACGGCCTCCCCATCAGCTGACGCTCCCTCCAGCCCGCCCACATCGCCCCCTCAACCAGTCATGGCCCGCACCCCTGCCGTGACCAGCACAGCCGCAGCGACGACCACCAGGAAGGGAGCACGCAGCAACAGCGCCACGGCGGCCGCGGCAAGCCCCGCGGCCCTCGCGTCCAGCACAAGGAGACGGCCATCGGCGAAGGTCTGCTGTGCGGTCAGGGCGGCCAGCAGGGCGACGGGCAACAGCGCGGCCAGCCGCTGGACGAGCGGCCGCTCCAGAGCCCCCGCGGGAATCATGAGCCCGATGAGCTTCGCCGCATAACAACCGACAGCGGTCGCACAGATGGCGATCCAGACGCTCAACGCTTCTCCCCCGCCCGTTCACGCCCACCAGGGGAGTCCGTACGCGCCCCACGGCGCCCATGGACCCAAAGGGCCACCGGGGCGGCCAGCGCAGCCACCAGCACGGGAACTCCGGCAGGCAGTACGGGCAGCAGCCCAAGCCCCAGAACGACCGCACAGCCCGCGACAACACGCTCCAAAGCCGTCCTGACCATAGGCGCGAGCAGCGCCAGAAAAACGGCCGGCCCCGCCGCGTCGAGACCCCAGGCATCAGTATCGCCAATGGCTTCGGCGCCCAGCGCGCCCAGCAGTGTGGTGAGGTTCCACAGCACGTAGAGGGACAGCCCGGTGACGGTGAACCCGATCCGCACGCTGCGCCGCGTGGGCTGGGCGAGGGCCACGGCCGTGGTCTCGTCGATGACCCACTGGGCGGCGAACGGCCGCACCGCGCGCGGGAGGGCCAGCAACTGCGACAGCCGCAGTCCGTAGAAGGCGTTGCGTACCCCGAGGAAGAACGCGCCCGCCGCGGCAGCGAACGGATTGCCCCCGCCGGCCAGCGCCCCCACGAGGGCGAACTGCGAGGCACCGGTGAACACCAGAAGACTGAGAGCACAGGTCTGCAGGACGGTGAGCCCACTGCCCGCCGAGGTCACCCCGAAGGCGAACCCGGAAAGCCCGACGGCCACCCCGACCCCGAGCGCATCCCGCACGACGGCGGCATCAGCCTTCCCACCGCCGCCACCAGGCACATCCGCCCTCGTGCCTCTCCCATCTCTTCCGACTGCTACGTCCGCGGAAACTGCTGTTTCTTCTGCCACGCCTGGGACGGTAGACGGGCCCCCTCCCACGAATCTTGTACGTTCTTGCGCTCGCGCTGATAGGCCCCCGGCGGCACGCCCACGATCCGGGTGAAATGCCGACTGAGGTGCGACTGATCGGTGAAACCCACGGTCAGCGCCACCTCGGCAGGCACGATCCCCGCGTCCAGAAGCCGACGCGCGCGCCGCACGCGAACATCGGTGAGCCACGCATGGGGCGGCATGCCGTAGGCGTCACGAAAGGCGCGCAGCAACGCGAAGGAACTGGTCCCCAGATCCCCGGCGAGCCGTTCCAGCGTGGGTGGCCGCACGATCCGCTCTTCGAGAACCGCACGCGCGCGTGCGGCCACCCGGGCCCCCGCGGTCCGCGGCACCCGCTGCGGCAGCGTTCCCCCGTTGACCCGCAACAGCCGAGTCACGGCCACCCGCAACAACGTGTCGGCGGCCAGCGCATTACCCTCGTCGGCGGCACGCAACACCTGATGCACCAGCCCCACGGTGTACGGATCATCGACGACCGGATTCATGAAACCGGGCGCACCACGAAGAACGGTGGTCTCGGCGGCGATCTCCGCCACCAGCTCGGGCGACGGATAGACAGCCCCGTACCGCCACCCCTCGGGAACACCGGCACGCCCCGTGTGCGGGGTATCGGGATTGACCAGCGCGAGAGCCCCGGCCCCGGCGTACTGATCGGCCCCACCGTGATGGAAGACCTCCACCCCGTCCGAGATGGCGGCGATGACGAAGTTCTCATGCGTATGCCGCACAAAGGTCTTCCGAACATACCGAGCACGCAGCAGATCGACACCGGGCAACTCCGCGTACTGCCAGTGCCGAGCCAGCTCCCGCCCCACACCCGCCATACCCCCATCCTCCCCCAACACCCCACCAAGCCGCACAGCCCCCACCACCCCCGCCAGCCCCTGCCTCTGCCGCCCGGCTGTCTGCCCGCAGACGCCCGACGGCCGGCGGGGCCGGTCCGGGGGTATCCGCCCGCAGCGGCTGGCGCACAACCGCAGCACTTCTAAAACGCCCAACCTCGCGCCAGACCGAGGACGGATACCCCCGGACCGGCCCCGCCCCACCGAACAGGCAAACGCACCCACGACCCACAGCAAGCACACCCCTCCGCCGCAGGTCAGCCCCATTGTCAGTGCCCGGGTGCAGGATGGACGCATGGTCAGCCACGCACACCGAGCCCTGGACGGCTTCTCCCCCGCGACCCGCGCCTGGTTCACGGGGGCCTTCTCCGCGCCCACCGACGCCCAGGCCGGCGCGTGGAAGGCCATCGGTGAGGGCTCGGACGTGCTGGTGGTGGCCCCGACCGGCTCAGGCAAGACCCTGGCCGCATTCCTCGCGGCCCTGGACCAGCTGGCCTCGACCCCACCCCCCGCCGACCCCAAGAAGCGCTGCCGAGTCCTCTACGTCTCTCCACTCAAAGCCCTGGCGGTGGACGTAGAACGCAACCTCCGCAGCCCCCTGACCGGCATCCGCCAAGAAGCCGTCCGCCTGGGCCAGCCGGAGCCCGAGGTGAAGGTCGGCATCCGCTCCGGCGACACCCCACCCGCCGAGCGACGCACACTGGCCACCCGCCCCCCGGACATCCTGATCACGACTCCCGAGTCACTGTTTTTGATGCTCACATCGGCCACGCGCGAGGCGCTGACAGGCATCGAGACAGTGATCCTGGACGAGGTGCACGCAGTCGCGGGCACCAAGCGCGGCGCCCACCTGGCCCTGACCCTGGAGCGGCTGGACGAACTACTGCCGAAGCCGGCCCGCCGGATCGGCCTGTCCGCCACGGTCCGCCCGGTGGACGAGGTCGCCCGCTACCTCTCCCCGCACCGCAAGGTGGAGATCGTCCAACCCCCTTCAGGCAAGGAATTCGACCTCTCCGTGGTCGTGCCCGTAGAGGACCTGGGCGAGCTGGGCGGCTCCCCCGTGGCCGACTCCAACGAAGGCGCCGAGAAACCCTCCATCTGGCCGCACGTAGAGGAAAAGATCGCCGACCTGGTCCAGTCCCACCGCTCGACGATCGTCTTCGCGAACTCCCGCCGCCTCGCGGAGCGCCTCTGCAACCGGCTGAACGAGATCGCGTACGAGAGGGCGACGGGCGAACCCCTGGAGGAGCACCACTCCCCCGCCGAACTCATGGGCGGCTCAGGCGCCTCCCAAGGCGCCCCGCAGGTCATCGCCCGCGCCCACCACGGCTCGGTCTCCAAGGAACAGCGCGCCCTGGTCGAGGAGGACCTCAAGGCGGGCCGCCTCCCCGCGGTGGTGGCCACCTCCAGCCTTGAGCTGGGCATCGACATGGGAGCGGTGGACCTGGTCATCCAAGTGGAGTCCCCGCCCTCAGTGGCATCGGGCCTCCAGCGCGTGGGCCGCGCAGGCCACCAGGTAGGCGCGGTCTCCACAGGCGTGGTCTTCCCCAAATACCGGGGCGACCTCGTACAGGCCGCAGTGGTCACCGAACGCATGCGCACCGGCTCCATCGAGTCCCTCCGCGTGCCGGCGAACCCCCTCGACGTACTGGCCCAGCAGATCGTCGCGATGACGGCGCTCGACACCTGGCAGTACGACGACATCCTCGCCACGGTCCGCAGGGCGGCACCGTTCGCCTCGCTCCCCGAGTCGGCATTCACGGCGGTCCTGGACATGCTCGCGGGCCGCTACCCGTCGGACGCCTTCGCGGAACTGCGCCCCCGCGTCGTGTGGGACCGAGTAGCCGGCACGGTCACAGGCCGCCCCGGCGCCCAGCGCCTGGCCGTCACCTCCGGAGGCACGATCCCGGACCGCGGCCTCTTCGGAGTGTTCCTCGCCGGCTCCGACCCGAAGAAGGGCGGCGGCCGGGTGGGCGAACTGGACGAGGAGATGGTCTACGAGTCCCGGGTCGGCGATGTCTTCACCCTGGGCACCAGTTCCTGGCGCATCGAGGACATCACCCGCGACCGCGTCCTGGTCTCCCCCGCGCCAGGTGTACCGGGCAGGCTCCCGTTCTGGAAGGGCGACCAGCTCGGACGCCCGCTCGAACTGGGCCGCGCGCTGGGCGCGTTTCTCCGCGAGGTCGGCTCGATGCCCAAGGACGACGCCCGGCTGCGGCTCCTCACCGCGGGCCTGGACGCCTGGGCCGCGGACAACGTCCTCTCCTACCTGGCCGAACAGCGGGAGGCCTGCGGCCACATCCCGGACGACCGCACCATCGTCGTCGAGCGGTTCCGCGACGAGCTGGGCGACTGGCGGGTCGTCGTGCACTCCCCCTTCGGCGCACAGGTACACGCACCCTGGGCGCTCGCGCTCGGCGCCCGTCTCTCCGAGCGGTACGGCATGGACGCCCAGGTCATGCACGCCGACGACGGCATCGTGCTGCGCCTCCCGGACGCCGACCTGATGAGCCTGGACCTACTGGACCAGGAGCCCGTGAAGCTGGGCTCGGAGTACGACGCCGAGCAGGCCCCCGTGGGCGCGGCGGACATCGCGTTCGACAAGGGCGAGGTCAACCAGATCGTCACGGACCAGGTCGGCGGCTCGGCCCTGTTCGCCTCCCGCTTCCGTGAGTGCGCGGCCCGCGCCCTGCTGCTGCCGCGCCGCAGCCCGGGCAAGCGCACCCCCCTGTGGCAGCAGCGCCAGCGCGCCGCCCAACTGCTCCAGGTGGCCAGCGAGTTCGGGTCCTTCCCGATCGTCCTGGAAGCAGTCCGCGAATGCCTCCAGGACGTCTTCGACGTTCCGGGCCTCGTCGAGCTGATGGGCGACCTGGAGTCCCGCAAGGTCAGGCTCGTCGAGGTCACGACCCCGGAGCCGTCCCCGTTCGCCCGCTCCCTGCTGTTCGGTTACGTCGCCCAGTTCCTGTACGAGGGCGACTCGCCCCTGGCCGAGCGGCGCGCGGCGGCCCTGTCGCTGGACTCACGTCTGCTCGCCGAGCTGCTCGGCCAGGCGGAGCTGCGCGAGCTCCTGGACGCGGACGTCCTGACGGAGCTGGAGCGCGAGCTGCAGTGGCTGACCGAGGACCGCCGGATCAAGGACGCCGAGGGCGTCGCGGACCGGCTGCGGATGCTCGGCCCGATGACCGGGACCGAGCTGTCCGAGCGCGGAGCGGATCCGCAGTGGGCCCGTGACCTGGCCGCGGCCCGCCGCGTCATCCAGGTGAGGATCGCCGGGGCGGACCACTGGGCGACGATCGAGGACGCGGGCCGGCTGCGCGACGCGCTCGGCACCGCGCTGCCCGTCGGAGTCCCCGAGGCCTTCACCGAGCCCGTCAAGGACCCACTCGGCGATCTCCTCGCCCGGTACGCGCGCACGCACGGCCCCTTCACCTCGACGGCGGCAGCGGCACGCTTCGGTCTCGGTGTCGCGGTCACCGAGGGGGTCCTGCAGCGGCTAGCGGGGAGCGGCCGGGTCGTACAGGGCGAGTTCCATCCGGCGGGGATCGGCCAGGAGTGGTGTGACGCGGCGGTGCTGCGCAGACTGCGGCGCCGTTCGCTCGCCGCGCTGCGCCACGAGCTGGAGCCGGTGCCGCCCGCCGCACTGGCGCAGTTCCTGCCGCAGTGGCAGCACCTGGGCAGCGGGCACGGCCTGCGCGGCCTCGACGGACTCGTACGTGCGGTGGAGCAGTTGCAAGGCGCCTCGGTACCGGCGTCCGCGCTGGAGAAGCTGGTCCTGCCGTCCCGCGTCTCGCACTACGCCCCCGCGATGCTCGACGAGCTGACGGCCGCGGGGGAGGTGGTCTGGGCCGGCGCCGGCGCACTGGCGGGCAAGGACGGCTGGGTCTCCCTGTATCTGTCGGACGCGGCACCGCTCCTCCTCCCCGCCCCGCATCCCCTGGAGCTGACAGCACTCCACGAGTCGGTCCTGAACGCCCTCTCCGGCGGTTACGGCCTCTTCTTCCGCCAGATCACCGACCAGGTCCGGGCCACCACGCACCCGGGGGCCACCGATCCCCAGCTGGCGGACGCGGTCTGGGACCTGGCGTGGTCGGGCCGCCTGACGAACGACACGCTCGGCCCGATGCGCTCCCTGCTGGGTTCGGGCCGCACCGCGGGCTCCACCGCGCACCGCGCGAAGCGCACGATGCCCCGAGGGAGGTACGGAAGCCTGACGGCCGCCGCACGTCCCACTTCTCGTACGGGTCCGCCGACCGTGGCGGGCCGCTGGTCGCTGCTGCCCGACCTGGAGCCCGATGCCACCGTGCGCGCCCACGCGCTGGCCCGCACCCTGCTGGACCGGCACGGTGTGGTCACCCGGGGCGCGGTCGCCGCGGAGGGAGTGGAAGGCGGCTTCTCCGCCGTCTACCGCGTCCTGTCGGTCTTCGAGGAGAGCGGCCAAGCGCGCCGGGGCTATGTGGTGGAGGGGCTGGGGGCGGCGCAGTTCGCCATGGACGGCGCGGTGGACCGGCTGCGTGCGGCGGCCACGGCACGCGAGCGGGGCGAGTCACTGCCGGAGCCCGCTTTCCCGGGTGCTCCGGCGCTGAACCACTCCGGCGCGCCCACCCCGAACCCCTTCGACGGCTCCGCCGGGCACCCGGACCCCTTCGACGGCAACCTGGACTTCCTGTCCACCGACGTGTCCGCGGCCAACGACCCGTACTCCTTGAACGGCGGCTCCGAACGCCCCTCAGGCTCCCGCCCAGGCTCCTCGGCACCCAGGTCCACTCCACCCGGTGCGTCAGCACCCGGCGCCGGGCGAGGCTACGCGTCTCCCTACGCCGACTCCCCCCGTTCGGCCCCGCAGGCGTTCCCCGGAGGCCCCTCCTCCCGCACCCGTGCGAGCAGCACGAACCGCGCCATCGTGCTGGCCGCCGCCGACCCCGCCAACGCCTACGGCGCGGCCCTCCCATGGCCCGAGCCCCCGACCGGCGCCGGCCACAAGCCAGGCCGCAAAGCAGGCTCCCTGGTCGTCCTGGTGGACGGCGAGCTGACTCTCTACATGGAGCGAGGCGGCAAGACACTTCTGGCCTGGCCCGCAGCCCCGGACGAGGCGACCCTGCACGACGCCCGTCTGCGCACGGCCGCCGAAGCACTCGCCGCGTCCGCCGGCGCGGGTTCCCTCGGCACGGTCACCGTGGAGCGGGTCAACGGCGCCTCCGCGCTGACGTCGGAGTTCGGCACCCTCCTGGAGGGAGCAGGTTTCCACGCGACCCCACGAGGCCTGCGCCTACGCGCTTAGAACCACCCACCACCCGGACACCCCACCCGCCCAGCCCATCCCCGGCCCGTCCCCATCGGGACGGCCAACCCACCCCCAGACGGCCGCCCGCCACGCAGCACGTACCAAGCACCACGCACCCGACACCCCCACCCACCCCATGCCACCCTGGATCCCATGCCCGAAGGAGACACCGTCTGGCAGGCCACCCGGCGCCTGCACAACGCCCTCGCGGGCCACGTGCTGACCGTTTCCGATCTCCGGGTCCCCAAGTACGCCCTGACCGACCTCACCGGACGCACGGTCCTGAGCGTCGTCCCGCGCGGGAAGCACCTGCTCACCCGCGTCGAAGGCGGCCTCACCCTCCACTCGCACCTGCGCATGGACGGTTCCTGGAAGATCTACGCCCCCGGCGAGCGCTGGCGCGGCGGCCCCGCTCACCAGATCCGCGCGATTCTCGGCACCGAGGAACGCACGGCCGTCGGCTACCGGCTCCCCGTCCTGGAACTGCTCCACACCGCCGACGAGGACCGCGCGGTCGGCCATCTCGGCCCCGACCTCCTGGGCCCCGACTGGGATCCCGACAAGGCCTTGGCGAACCTCCTCGGCGACCCCGACCGCGCCCTCGGCGAAGCCCTCCTGGACCAGCGCAATCTCGCGGGCGTCGGCAACGTCTTCAAGAGCGAGATCTGCTTCCTGCTCCGCGTCACCCCCTGGCTCCCCGTCGGCGCGCTCCCCACCGAGTACGCCGCCCACCTGCCGACGGTCGCCAAGAAGCTCCTGGAGTACAACCGCGAGCGCCCCACCCGCGTCACCACCGGCCGCAGCGACCAGACCCTGTTCGTCTACGGCCGCGTGGGCCGCCCCTGTCTGCGCTGCGGCACCCGGATCCGCGTGGCGAACCAGGGCGACGGCTCCCGCGATCGACCCACGTACTGGTGCCCGTCGTGCCAGCCGGGCCCGCACCCGCAGCCCGGCCAACGGTGAGGTCGTACACAGTTCCCAACGCCCCGCCAGGCCCGCCCCACCCTGCCCCGCTCCGCCTCGCCTCGCCAGGTGAGACCGGCCCCTCACAAACCACCCCGCAAGACCAATTGACGACCCGTCAGATCGCTCGTACGGTCCCTGCATGCCCGTCACGGCGTACGACCTCACCGGACGCACCGCTTTCGTCACCGGCGCGGCGAGCGGCATCGGCCGCGCCTGCGCCGTGCTGCTCGCGGAGGCGGGTGCGGCCGTCCACTGCGCGGACCTGGACGCCCAGGGCCTGGACGAGACGGCGGCCCTGATCAAGGACGCGGGCGGTACGGCCCGTACCCACCCCCTCGACGTCACCGACCGCGCCAGGCTCGACGAGGCGGTCGCGACCTGCGCGCGCCTGGACGTCATGGCCGCCGTCGCGGGGATCATGCACAGCAGCCCGGTCCTGGAGACCCGCGACGAGGACCTCGACCGGGTCCTGGCGGTCAACTTCAAGGGCGTCCTGTACGCCTGCCAGGCGGCGGCCCGTTCGATGCTGGCCTCCAGGACGCCCGGCAGCATCATCACGATGGCGTCGGGGGCCGTGGACACCGGCGGGCCGGGACTGCTCTGCTACGGAGCCGCGAAGGCGGCGGTCGTGCAGCTGACGAAGACCCTGGCGACGGAGATGGGTCCGCACGGCATCCGGGTCAACGCGGTCGCCCCGGGCTGGATCCGTACGCCCATGACCGACCGCCACGACGGCGAGGCTCAGACGCGGACGGAGGCGTTCATGTCACGGATGTCGCCACTGGGCCGGGTCGGCGAGCCCGAGGACATCGCCCACGCGGTCCTGCACCTCGCGTCCGACGCCTCGGCCTTCACGACGGGCCAGATCCTCCGCCCGAACGGTGGCGTGGCGATGCCTTGGTGAAAACAAACAACAACCCGCCCCCCCCCCCCCCCGCAGACACCACTGCTCCCTCAGACACCACTGCCCCACAAGCACTACAAGCCCAGCAGGCACCACAAACCCAGCGGACGCTGCAAACCCATCAAGCACCTCAAAGAGGCTCACCCCGCTCCACCAACGGCCCACGCCACCTCCGCCAAACCCCGGAAGCCCGCCGCATCCACTGATCGGACCCGGCCGCCCCCACGGCCCGCCCCTTGGGCACGCAGTGCACCGGAAGCAGGCTCAGCCCCCACCCGCCGGCCGCGACCGCCCCCTCCAGCACACCGGCGTCCGCGGCGAAGGCCAGCCGTATCACCGCCCACCACCACAGCCCTCCGGCACCCAGGGCAAGCCCCCACCTGGCTATTCGCCCGACCCGCCCCGTCCGTTTCATCCGCCCAGTCATGGCACCGCCTCCAGCGCGACGCTAGACCGCCGCGTTTCCCTCTCGACAGGGCGCACCAGCATTACGGGAGCGCACCGGGCGCACCAACAGCTCCCGCCCCACCGCGGCACGCCCCGGACAGAAACAACCCCGCCGCTACCCGTTCTCCGCCTGGAACATCCAGTGGTGCTTCTCAAGGTCCGCGGTGATCTGGATGAAGATGTCCTGGCTCACCGGGTCCGCCTCCCCCGTGGCCCCCACCCGCTGCCGCATCCGCCCGATGACGGCTCCGAGGGCGTCGACGAGGGTTCCCACCGCGTCGGCGTCCTTCACCCATCCGTCCTTCACGGGCCCGATCCCGCTGCTGTGCGCGACGGTCGCGGCGCGTCCGTCCGGGGAGACGCCGAGCGTGGAGGCGCGTTCCGCCACGGTGTCGGAGTGCAGCCGGGCGGTGTCGACGACCTCGTCGAGCTGGAGGTGAACGGACCGGAAGCGCGGGCCGACCACGTTCCAGTGGATCTGCTTCGCCACGAGCGACAGATCCACCAGGTCGACCAGAGCGCCCTGCAGCGCCTCGGACACGGTCTTCAGGTCGGCATCGGACAGCGGGCTCTTCACGACGTACATCGACATCCTCCGGTCAGCAGCACCCCCGGGCCTTGCCCCCGCCCTCCACCATCGCCGCCCCGGCCGATACCGGCAAACGCGACAAACCTCACTCCCCTTGGAAGCCGCGCCCCTGGCTCAACGCAAAAGCCCCGACCGCACTCCCCCGGATCTCTCCGGAGAAGCCCCGGCCGGGGCTCTCACACAGTTCTTCTCAGTGCTGCCGATCCGCGCTGTGCACGGCGCGTTCCCAGCTCACAGGCGTGAGCCGATGGGCGTCACGCGGCGACGACGTCGACCGCCTCCGCAGGCGCCTTGATGGTCACCCGTTCCGGCGGCACACTGCTCACCGAGACGGAGTTGAGCCTCGGGCGTACCGGTGTGGGTACAGGCTCGGTGGCCGCTGCCGACTGGGCCAGCTCGGCCAGAGCGAGTTCGTCGCTCACTTCCCGCATGAGCTCGGACATCCGTACGTCCAGCGCGTCGCAGATCGCGGAGAGCAGTTCCGAGGAAGCCTCTTTCTGCCCCCGCTCCACCTCGGAGAGATAGCCGAGTGAAACTCGGGCGGACGAGGAGACTTCGCGCAGAGTACGGCCCTGGCGCTGGCGCTGCCGACGCAGCACGTCACCAAGCAGGCGACGGAGCAGAATCATCGGTGGCTCCCTCCTCGGTCCGCATAGCCGCATCCTTCTCGCCCCACCGTACCGCCTTGCGCCGCGGCCGTGCGGGGAGCGATGTCGTGTTCACTCAGGGCTGCAAACATCAAAACCCCCCGTTCTGTTCCGTATCCTGTGCCCGATCATTCCCAGGGTGTTCGCTCACAAGCCGCTCCAGAAGCAGGGCGAGCACGCTCCGTACACTCTCCATACGGATTTCCGTCCGGGAGCCGTTCAACCGCAGCGCGGACACTTTCCCGCCAAGAGCGCGTTCATGCGTCGCTTCGGACGGGCCGTCCACGGCGATGAAAACCGTGCCGACCGGCTGCCCGTCCTGGGGCTCCGGGCCGGCGACTCCGGTGGTCGATATTCCCCAGTCCGCGCCGAGCACCTTGCGTGCGCCGGCCGCCATCTGGGCCGCTACCTGCGGATCCACCGCTCCGCGCTGATCCAGCAGAGTGGCGTCGACGCCCAGTACGTCACGCTTGAGGTCGGTGGCGTACGCGGTCACCGAGCCGCGGAAGGCCTTGGAGGCCCCGGGCACCGACGCGAGTTCCGCGGCCACCAGGCCGCCGGTCAGCGACTCCGCGACAGCAAGGGTCTCGCCCCTCACCGTGAGTAGTCGCAGCACTTCGGCGGCCGTGGACGTCACGCTTCCGCCTCCTCGGCGGCGGCCTTCCGCTCGGCCATTCCCTCGCGCCGCAGCACAATGGCCTGTCTCACATAGTCGGCTCCGGTGACGACGGTCAGGGCGACCGCCCCGGCCATCACCCAGAACCTCAGGGTCGCCAGCGGCCCCGTCAGCGCCAGGACGTACATGCCGACGGCGATGCCCTGTGTCAGTGTCTTCAGCTTGCCGCCGCGGCTGGCCGGGATCACGCCGTAGCGGATCACCCAGAAGCGCAGCAGGGTGATCCCGAGCTCCCGTCCGAGGATCACGGCCGTCACCCACCACGGCAGGTCGCCGAGGTAGGAGAGACAGATCAGCGCCGCTCCCATGATCGCTTTGTCGGCGATCGGGTCGGCGATCTTCCCGAAGTCGGTGACGAGGTTGTACGTGCGGGCGAGATGTCCGTCGAAGACGTCCGTGATCATGGCGACGGCGAAGGCCGCCCAGGCCCAGGCCCGCCATACGGGGTCGTATCCGCCGTCGGCGAGCATCAGCGCCACGAAGCCCGGTACGAGTACGAGCCGGAGCATGGTGAGCAGATTGGCGACGTTCCACACGCTGGCCTGGTTGACGGCCGCGTCGATCAGCTTGCCGCCGCGCGGCGGCTTCGGACCCTGGGCACCCGGTACGCCCGTACCGGAGACACCCGTGCCGGATACGCCCGTACCCGAAGCGTTCGTACCGGAGACTCCCGGACCGGTGGTTCCCGTACCGGAGGTTCCCGCGCCAGGGGCGCCGGGAGCACCGGCGGCACCGCGTGTACCGGGCGCACCGGAGCCGCCCGCCGCAGGTGCCGGGACTCCGGTCATCTGGCCGCCTCCTCAGTACACACGAGCGAGCCCGGGAGCGGCTCGGCCACCAGGTCGACACCTTCCGTACCGACCACCTTCGCCTCGACCATACGGCCGACGGTCAGTCCTTCGCCGCTCGTGAACACCACCTGTCCGTCGGTCTCGGGCGCCTGGTGCGCGGCGCGGCCGTACGCGGGCTCGCCCTCCGTGGCCGAGCCGAGGGACTCGACCAGTACCTGGAGGGTCTCGCCGACGCGCTCCTCCGCCCGCTGGGAGACCAGTTCCTCGGCGAGCCGGGACACGCGCGCGAGGCGCTCGGCGACGACGTCCTCGTCCAGCTTGTTCTCGTACGTGGCCGCTTCGGTGCCGTCCTCGTCCGAGTACCCGAAGACACCGATGGCGTCCAGGCGCGCGGCGGTCAGGAAGCGCTCCAGCTCCGCCAGGTCGTCCGCGGTCTCGCCGGGGAAGCCCACGATGAAGTTCGACCGCACGCCGGCCTGCGGGGCCTTGGAGCGGATCGTGTCGAGGAGTCCCAGGAACTGCTCGGTGTTCCCGAAGCGCCGCATCGCGCGCAGCACCCCGGGGGCGGAGTGCTGGAAGGACAGGTCGAAGTAGGGGGCGATGTTCGGCGTGGAGGTCAGTACGTCGATGAGTCCGGGGCGCATCTCGGCCGGCTGCAGGTAGCTGACCCGCACCCGCTCGATGCCCTCGACCTCGGCGAGCTCGGGCAGCAGCGTCTCCAGGAGGCGGATGTCGCCGAGGTCCTTGCCGTACGACGTGTTGTTCTCGGAGACCAGCATGACCTCCTTCACACCCTGCTCGGCGAGCCAGCGCGTCTCCCCCAGGACGTCACTGGGGCGGCGCGAGATGAAGGAGCCGCGGAAGGACGGGATGGCGCAGAAGGAGCAGCGCCGGTCGCAGCCGGAGGCGAGCTTCACGGAGGCCACCGGGGAGCCGTCGAGCCGCCGGCGCAGGGGCGCACGGGGGCCCGACTCGGGGGCGAGTCCTTCGGGGAGGTCGGCGGGGCCGTGGCCCGGAAGGGCGACCTCGGCTCCGGCGTCCTGACGCTCGGCGGGGCTGATCGGCAGCAGCTTGCGCCGGTCGCGTGGGGTGTGGGCGGCGTGGATCCCGCCGTTCAGGATGGTCTGGAGCCGGTCGGAGATGTCGGCGTAGTCGTCGAAGCCGAGTACGCCGTCGGCCTCGGGAAGGGCCTCGGCCAGTTCCTTGCCGTACCGCTCGGCCATGCAGCCGACGGCGACGACCGCCTGGGTTCTGCCATGACCCTTGAGGTCATTGGCTTCCAGGAGGGCGTCGACGGAGTCCTTCTTGGCGGCTTCGACGAAGCCACAGGTGTTGACGACGGCGACGTCCGCGTTCTCGGCGTCCTCCACGAGGTGCCAGCCGTCCGCCTCCAAGCGGCCTGCGAGCTCCTCCGAGTCCACCTCGTTACGGGCGCAGCCAAGGGTGACGAGTGCGACGGTACGGCGTTCAGGCATGGGCTCAAGACTACTTCGTCCCACTGACAGCCCACGTCGACGGGGTTGGCCGATCTTGGCCAACCCCGTTCCCGCCTGCCCGAGAGGCCGGGCGGATGTGCGAACAAGCGCCTCTCGCTGCGTTCCTGCTCAGCCGACCTCGGGGTCGCCCTTCGTGTACGTCAGGCGCTCCACCTGGCCGGGCTGGAACTCGTCGTCGATCTTCTTGCCGTTCACGTACAGCTGGATGGCGCCCGCGTCGCCGAGGACGAGGTCGACCTTCTCCTTGTCCTGGAAGGTCTTCGAGTCGCCCTGCTCCAGGAGGCCGTCGAAGAGCAGCCGTCCGTTGTGGTCCTTGGCCGAGATCCAGCTGCGGCCGTCGGGGGCGCTGACCTGGACGGTGACCTTGTCCTGCGGCGCGGCCGCGATGGCGTCGGACGGGTCGGACTTCGGGGTGTCCGGCTTGGTCGGCGTCGGCTTGGTCTTGGCGGGCTTGCTCGCGGTGGGCGTCGAGCCCTCCGCGACCTGCGTCGTCTTGCCGTCGCCGTCGTCGCCGCTGAACATCGTGAATCCGACGAAGCCGATCACGGCGACGATCGCGGCCACCATGGCCGCGGTCCAGTTGGGGCCCCGGCGCTCGGGACGGATCCGCTCCGCCTCGAACATGGGTGCGGCCGGAGTCGGCGCGGGCCGCCCGCCGTGGTCGGCGTCGTAGCGCTTGAGCAGTGCGGCCGGGTCGAGCTCGACGGCGCGGGCGAGCGTCTTGATGTGCCCGCGCGCGTAGACGTCGCCGCCACAGGGGCCGAAGTCATCCTGCTCGATCGCGTGCACGATGGCGATACGGACCCGGGTGGCGTTACTGACGTCGTCGACGGTCAGCCCCGCCGCGATGCGCGCCTGCCGCAGGGTATGGCCGACCGAAGGCTGATCGTCCTCTACGGAGGGGCGCTCGTCCTGAGGGGAGTTGTCGTCAGAGGAGTGGTCGTCAGGGGAGTTGCCGATGGACACGGGGGCGCCTTTCGAGCGTAAAGCCACCTGTGCTGGGGGTTCAGTCTAGGGGGGGTGCGAAAGGGTGGGGCAACCGGGCGGTAGGACTTTGTACGCCATCAGAATGGCCGGTCATCCTGATGCTGGGACATGTCTCTGTCCCTTCCCTCAACTTGACGTGCGACGAAGGGAAACGGTTGCTCACCGTTTCCTTACGGGTGAGTCACGTTCGGATCACCCCGGCGGCCCCGAACGGGGTCACCCGGGCGGCCCGACCCACCGCACGAAAGGAAGCGGTCCACTCGCGTGGAGGGAAACGCCCCGCTCTCCCGGAAGGACGGTCCGCCCCGGTCCGGACAAGCGACCCGTCCTGTCTCCCTAGGACTCCGCCTGCCCCCGAATCACCGCGAGCACTCCGTCCAGCTCGTCAGCCTTCACAAGAACGTCACGAGCCTTGGATCCCTCGCTGGGTCCGACGATGTTGCGGGACTCCATGAGGTCCATCAGCCGACCGGCCTTGGCGAAGCCGACGCGCAGCTTGCGCTGGAGCATCGAGGTCGACCCGAACTGCGTGGAGACGACCAGTTCGGCGGCCTGGCACAGCAGGTCGAGGTCGTCGCCGATGTCCTCGTCGATCTCCTTCTTCTGCTTGGTGCCCACGGTGACGTCGTCCCTGAAGACGGGTGCCATCTGGTCCTTGCAGTGCTGCACGACGGCGGCGACCTCGTCCTCGGTGACGAAGGCGCCCTGCATACGGGTGGGCTTGTTCGCCCCCATCGGCAGGAAGAGCCCGTCGCCCTTGCCGATCAGCTTCTCGGCGCCGGGCTGGTCGAGGATGACGCGGCTGTCCGCGAGCGAGGAGGTGGCGAAGGCGAGCCGGGACGGCACGTTCGCCTTGATCAGACCCGTGACGACGTCCACGGACGGCCGCTGGGTGGCGAGCACGAGGTGGATGCCGGCCGCGCGCGCGAGCTGCGTGATGCGCACGATGGAGTCCTCGACATCGCGCGGCGCGACCATCATCAGATCCGCGAGCTCGTCGACGATCACCAGCAGGTACGGGTACGGGGACAGCTCCCGCTCACTGCCCTCGGGCAGCTTGACCTTGCCCTTCCTTATGGCGGCGTTGAAGTCGTCGATGTGCCGGTACCCGAAGGCGGCCAGGTCGTCGTACCGCAGATCCATCTCCCGTACGACCCACTGCAGCGCCTCGGCGGCCCGCTTCGGGTTGGTGATGATGGGAGTGATCAGGTGCGGGATTCCCTCGTACGCGGTCAGCTCGACGCGCTTGGGGTCGACCAGGACCATGCGGACGTCCTCGGGGGTCGCCCGCACCATGACCGAGGTGATCAGGCAGTTGATGCACGAGGACTTTCCGGAACCGGTCGCTCCGGCCACCAGGACGTGCGGCATCTTCGCGAGGTTGGCCATCTCGTAGCCGCCCTCGACGTTCTTGCCGAGCGCGACGAGCATCGGGTGGTCGTCCTCGGCGGCGTCCGCGAGCCGCAGTACGTCGCCCAGGTTGACCATCTCGCGGTCGGAGTTCGGGATCTCGATGCCGACCGCCGACTTGCCGGGGATCGGGCTGATGATCCGCACGTCGGGGCTGGCGACGGCGTACGCGATGTTCTTGGCGAGCGCCGTGATCCGCTCGACCTTCACGGCCGGGCCGAGCTCGACCTCGTACCGGGTGACCGTCGGACCGCGGGTGAAGCCGGTGACGGAGGCGTCGACCTTGAATTCCTTGAAGACGTTCTGGAGGGAGGCGACGACCGCGTCGTTGGCGGCGCTGCGGGTCTTGCCGGGGCCGCCGCGCTCCAGGAGGTCGAGCGACGGGAGGGAGTACGTGATGTCGCCGCGGAGCTGGAGCTGCTCGGCCCGTGCCGGGAGGTCCCGGGACGTGTCGGGGGCGGGTTTGGTGAGGTCGGCGACCTCGGCCTTCAGCATCTCCTGCTTGGGCCTGGCGGTCCTGGCGCGCGCGGCAGGCACCGGAGTGGGCTCCTCGCGCCGGCCGGCCTCCTCGCCGGTGCCCGAGTCCTCGTACTCGCCCCGGTCGGCGCCGACGCCCTGCGTGAGGTCGGCCACCAGGGGCGAGGGCGGCATCCCGTGCAGCACCGCGCCGTCGAGCGCCGCGGCGGCGGCAGCGGCCACGTCCACGGCGTCCATGGGCCGGTCCAGCGCGGGCTGCTGCACGGCAGGCCGCCTGCGGCGGCTCCGGCGCTCCGAAAGCGCCTCCTGCTCGGCATCGTCCGGGTCGTACGCCTCGGGCGCCGTACGGCGCCTCCGGGGGCTCTCAGGCAGCACCTCACGCCACTGCTCGTCGTAGCGCTCGTCGTCGTCCTCGGCGAACACGTCGTCGCTCGCCCGGGGCTGCAGGACGCCCAGCCGGACTCCCAGCAGCCGCAGCCGGTGCGGAATCGCGTTGACCGGGGTCGCGGTGACCACCAGCAGCCCGAAGACCGTGAGCAGCACCAGAAGCGGCACCGCCAGCACGTCACCCATGGTGTACGTCAGCGGAGTCGACGCGCCCCAGCCGATGAGCCCGCCCGCGTCCCTTATCGCCTGCATGCCGTCGCTGCGGGCGGGCGCCCCGCAGGCGATGTGGACCTGGCCGAGCACGCCGATGGCGAGCGCGGAGAGACCGATGACGATGCGTCCGTTGGCCTCGGGCTTCTCGGGGTGCCGGATGAGCCGGGCGGCGACGACCGCCAGCAGTATCGGCACGAGCAGGTCGAGGCGGCCGAAGGCGCCGGTCACGAGCATCTCGACGAGGTCGCCCACCGGGCCGCGGAGGTTGGACCAGGTCCCCGCCGCGGTGATCAGGGTGAGACCGAGCAGCAGGAGCGCGAGACCGTCCTTGCGGTGCGCCGGGTCGAGCCCCTTGGCTCCACGCCCTATTCCGCGGAACACGGCGCCGACGGCGTGCGCGACACCGAGCCAGAGAGCGCGTACGAGCCTGTACACGCCCCCTGTCGGGCTGGGCGCCGGCTTCGGGGGCGCGGCTTTGCGGACTGCGGCCTTCTTCGGGGGCGCCTTTTTCGCGGGAGCTTTCTTCGCGGGGGCCCTCTTCGCCACAGCCTTCGTCGGAGCGGCCGCCTTCTTCGCGGGCGACTTCTTGGCTGCGGGCTGACGTGAGGCCATGGGTGTGAGGTTACCGGTGGAGACCACTGCGGACACGTGTGCCTACTGCTTCACCCGTTCGTGTCGCCCGTTCCCGGCGCCGGGCTGACGCCGCCTCGGCGGCAACCCCGGCCGCGCGGAACGCCGTTCGGCCCACCGGCGGCCGTGCGGCACGAGAGGGCCGATCAGGGCAGGTCCACCGAGACACGGCAACCCCAGGGCCGCACAAGGGGTCTGAGCCGCCACCACCGAATCTGCGGACGCCTCACGACCGGCGAAGACTCACCTTCGGCGGCCGAGTCCGCCGGAACCCAGCTCGGAGAACGCCTCGGTTCCGGGAAGTCCTCAGTTCTGGGACGGCAGCGAAGCCGCACCGCTCCCCGTGCCGGGCTCCAGCGCGTCCAGCGCGCGACGCAGCCCCGTCAGTTTCCGTTCGAGATGGGCGGCGGTGGCCACCGCCGCCGCGTCCGCCGAATCGTCGTCCAGCTGTTTGGAGAGCGCTTCGGCCTGCTCCTCGACGGCCGCGAGCCGCGCGGAGAGTTCGGCGAGCAGTCCGGCCGGCTCCTTGGTGTCACCGAGCACCGACTTGCCGCCGCTGCCCTCCAGCTGCAGACGCAGCAGCGCCGCCTGCTCCCGGAGTTGGCAGTTCTTCATGTAGAGCTCGACGAACACCGAGACCTTCGCGCGCAGCACCCACGGATCGAACGGCTTGGAGATGTAGTCCACCGCACCCGCCGCGTACCCGCGGAACGTGTGGTGCGGCCCGTGGTTGATCGCGGTGAGGAAGATGATCGGGATGTCCCGGGTCCGTTCCCGCCTCTTGATGTGCGCGGCGGTCTCGAAACCGTCCATGCCCGGCATCTGGACATCCAGCAGAATGACCGCGAAGTCGTCCGTGAGCAGCGCTTTGAGCGCTTCCTCCCCGGAAGATGCCCGTACCAGTGTCTGATCGAGCGCAGAGAGGATGGCCTCCAGCGCCAGCAGATTCTCCGGCCGGTCATCGACCAGGAGGATCTTGGCCTTCTGCACCATGGCCCGCCCTCCTCGTCCCGGCAGTGCACCGGGCGCCGCCCCAGGGGACGGCTTCTGAGCGCCGCCCGTCCTTGTGCCGGTCATGGTAGCCGCACCCCGCCTGTCGCCACACCCTGTCACCGCGATGTCACTGTGCACGTAGCAGAAACGCAGCGGGAGACCAGAAGGTTCCCCGAATCCCGGCTTTCTACACGGCTCCGGGCACAGTCAGTCAGCAACCCGGCATACCGCGCCACCGTCCGACCGGCCCGTGGACGCGGTCATTTCCCCACCACTCAATCATCCTCGGCGGTCCGACGAAACCCGCCCCTGGATCACTGCCCCCGCATCCACTGCTGCATCACCGAGAGCAGATGATCGGGATCGACCGGCTTCGTCACGTAGTCGGAGGCACCCGACTCGATGGCCTTCTCCCGGTCGCCCTTCATCGCCTTCGCGGTGAGCGCGATGATCGGCAGCCCGGCGAACTGGGGCATCCTGCGGATCGCCGTCGTGGTCGCGTATCCGTCCATCTCCGGCATCATGATGTCCATCAGGACGACCGTCACGTCGTCGTGCTGCTCCAGGACCTCGATGCCCTCACGGCCGTTCTCGGCGTACAGCACCGAAAGACCGTGCTGCTCCAGGACGCTGGTGAGCGCGAACACGTTGCGGATGTCGTCGTCGACGATCAGCACCTTCTCGCCCTCGAAACGGAAGACGGCACGCGTGCGCGTGGCCACCTCCTCGCCGCCCGAGCCCCAGGCCTCCGGGGCCTGCGCCTGGGCCCCCGGCAGCGCGGGCCGCTGCTCGGCCGCGGACACCGCCCTGCGACGCCGCCTGAAGAGCGCGGCGGGCCCGTTCTGGGTCTCCTGGTACGACCTGACCTCCGCCGGTGTCTCCACGCGGGCCTCGGCCTCGTCGTCCGCGCCCGCCGGCAGCGCGCCGTTCTCCATGGGCGGCGACAGCTGCGGGTAACCCTGCGGCGGGAGTTCGCTCGGGTGCAGCGGCAGATACAGCGTGAACGTCGAGCCGCGTCCCGGCTCGCTCTGCGCGTGGATCTCACCGCCGAGCAGCCGCGCGATCTCCCGCGAGATCGACAGACCCAGGCCCGTACCGCCGTACTTCCGGCTCGTCGTGCCGTCCGCCTGCTTGAACGCCTCGAAGATCACCCGCATCTTGCTGGCCGCGATCCCGATGCCCGTGTCGGTCACGGAGAACGCGATCAGATCGGCGTCCGCGTCCCGCAGCGAGCCCGCCTCCAGCAACTGCTCCCGGATGGCGACCGGCACCTCCGCGCCCGCGGGCCGGATGACCAGTTCGACCGCTCCGGAGTCGGTGAACTTCACCGCGTTGGAGAGCAGGTTGCGCAGCACCTGGAGGAGCCGCTGCTCGTCCGTGTGCAGCGTGGCCGGCAGCTCCGGCGAGACCCGTACGGAGAAATCGAGGCCCTTCTCCGCCGTCAGCGGACGGAAAGTGGCCTCTACGTAGTCGACGAGCTGGACCAGCGCGATACGCGTCGGCGACACGTCCATCTTGCCCGCCTCGACCTTCGACAGGTCGAGGATGTCGTTGATCAGCTGGAGCAGGTCGGAACCCGCCCCGTGGATCGTCTCGGCGAACTCGACCTGCTTGGGCGTGAGGTTGGTGTCCGCGTTGTCGGCGAGCAGCTTGGCGAGGATCAGCAGCGAGTTGAGCGGCGTACGCAGCTCGTGGGACATGTTGGCCAGGAACTCGCTCTTGTAGCGCATGGAGACCGCGAGTTGCTCGGCGCGCTCCTCCAGGACCTGCCGCGCCTCCTCGATCTCGGTGTTCTTGACCTCGATGTCGCGGTTCTGCTGGGCCAGCAGCTCGGCCTTCTCCTCCAGCTCGGCGTTGGACGCCTGGAGGGCCTTCTGCCGGTTCTCCAGCTCCGCCGACCGCTCCCTGAGCTGCTCGGTCAGCTCCTGCGACTGCTTGAGCAGCACCTCGGTCTTGGTGTTGACCGCGATGGTGTTGACGCTCGTCGCGATCATCTCGGCGATCTGGCTGAGGAAGTCCTTCTGGATGTGCGTGAACGAGTGGAACGACGCCAGCTCGATCACCCCGAGGACGGTCCCTTCGAAGAGCACCGGCAGCACGATGACATGCGCCGGAGGTGCCTCCCCGAGGCCGGAGGCGATCTTCAGATACCCCGGCGGCACGTTCTCCACGAGAATCGTGCGCTTCTCCTTGGCGGCCGTCCCGATCAGCGTCTCCCCGGGCCGGAACGACGTCGGCATGGAGCCCATCGAGTAGCCGTACGACCCGAGCATGCGAAGTTCGTACGAGTCGTCGTTCGAGGCGCCCACGTGCTTGCCGTCGTCCAGAGGCATCGCCATGAAGAACGCGCCGTGCTGCGCCGAGACCACCGGAGTCAGCTCGCCCATGATGAGCGAGGCCACGTCGGCGAGATCGCGGCGGCCCTGCATCAGACCGGAGATCCGGGCGAGGTTGCCCTTCAGCCAGTCCTGCTCCTTGTTGGCGATCGTGGTGTCGCGGAGGTTCGCGATCATCTTGTTGATGTAGTCCTGAAGTTCCTGGATCTCCCCGGAGGCGTCCACGTCGATCTTCAGGTTGAGGTCGCCGCGGGTCACGGCGGTCGCCACGCGCGCGATGGCACGCACCTGCCGGGTCAGGTTCCCGGCCATCTCGTTCACCGACTCGGTGAGGTCGCGCCAGGTGCCGTCGACGTCGCGTACGCGCGCCTGGCCGCCCAACTGCCCCTCGGTACCCACCTCGCGGGCCACCCGGGTGACCTCCTCGGCGAACGACGACAGCTGGTCGACCATCGTGTTGATGGTGGTCTTCAGCTCCAGGATCTCGCCGCGCGCGTCGATGTCGATCTTCTTGGTCAGGTCGCCCTTGGCGATGGCCGTGGTGACCATCGCGATGTTGCGCACCTGTCCGGTCAGGTTCGACGCCATGCCGTTCACGGACTCCGTGAGGTCCTTCCACGTACCCGACACGCCCGGTACACGCGCCTGGCCGCCGAGGATGCCGTCCGTACCCACCTCGCGGGCCACCTTGGTGACCTGGTCGGCGAACGAACTCAGCGTCTTCACCATGGTGTTGAAGGTGTCGGCGAGCTGCGCGACCTCGCCGCGCGCCTCGATCGTCA
Source organism: Streptomyces sp. NPDC102514 (assembly GCF_055584525.1). NCBI lineage: Bacteria > Bacillati > Actinomycetota > Actinomycetes > Kitasatosporales > Streptomycetaceae > Streptomyces > Streptomyces sp. NPDC102514. The sequence continues at coordinate 6,894 of NZ_JBVJLW010000019.1, read as the reverse complement.
CCGTCCGCGTCAGGTCGCCGTTGGCGACGGCCGCCGCGACCTGGGAGATGTTCCGCACCTGCACGGTCAGGTTGTTGGCCATCAGGTTGACGTTGTCGCTGAGGTCCTTCCAGATGCCCGTGACGCCAGGCACGCGCGCCTGGCCGCCCAGCTGGCCCTCGGTGCCGACCTCGCGGGCGACCCGGGTCACCTGCTCGGCGAACGACGACAGCTGGTCGACCATCGTGTTGACGGTGGTGACGAGTTCGAGGATCTCGCCCTTCGCGTCGACGGTGATCTTCTTCGACAGATCACCCTTGGCGACGGCGGTCGTGACCTCGGCGATGTTGCGCACCTGGATCGTCAGGTTGTTCGCCATGAAGTTCACGGACTGCGTGAGGTCCTTCCAGGTGCCGGAGACACCCTGGACCTCGGCCTGCCCGCCGAGGATGCCCTCCGTGCCCACCTCACGGGCCACCCTGGTGACCTGCTCGGCGAAGTTCGAGAGCTGGTCCACCATCGTGTTGAGGGTGTTCTTCAGCTCCAGGATCTCGCCGCGCGCGTCCACGTCGATCTTCTGCGAGAGGTCGCCGCGGGCCACCGCGGTCGCGACCTGCGCGATGTTGCGCACCTGCGCGGTGAGGTTGCCGGCCATGCCGTTCACCGAGTCGGTGAGGTCGCGCCACACACCAGCCACCCCCGGCACCTGCGCCTGACCGCCGAGACGGCCGTCGGTGCCCACCTCGCGGGCCACCCGGGTCACCTGCTCGGCGAAGGCGCTGAGCTGGTCGACCATGGTGTTGATCGTGTTCTTCAGTTCGAGGATCTCGCCGCGCGCGTCGACCTCGATCTTCTGCGAGAGGTCACCGCGCGCCACCGCCGTCGTCACCTGGGCGATCTGCCGCACCTGGGACGTGAGGTTGCCCGCCATGAAGTTGACGGAGTCGGTGAGGTCCTTCCACGTGCCGGACACGCCGTCCACTCGCGCCTGGCCGCCCAGGCGGCCCTCCGTGCCCACGTCACGCGCCATCCGCGTCACCTGGTCGGCGAAGGACGACAGCTGGTCGACCATCGTGTTCACGGTGTTCTTCAGCGCGAGCATCTCGCCGGAGACGTCCACGGTGACCTTCTGCGACAGGTCGCCGTTGGCCACCGCCGTCGTCACCTGGGCGATGTTCCTCACCTGTCCGGTGAGGTTGCGGAACGCCGTGTTGACGGAGTCGGTGAGGTCCTTCCACGTACCGGCCGCGCCGGGCACCTGGGCCTGACCGCCCAGCTCGCCCTCGACGCCGATCTCCCGCGCCACGCGGGTGACCTCCGCGCCGAAGCTGGAGAGCTGGTCGACCATCGTGTTGACGGTGTTCTTCAGCTCCAGCATCTCGCCGGCGACCTCGACGCTGACCTTCTGCGACAGATCGCCGTTGGCCACCGCAGTAGTTACTGCGGCGATGTCCCGCACCTGGGTGGTGAGGTTCCTGAAGACCGTGTTCACCGAATCGGTGAGGTCCTTCCACGTGCCCGCCGCGCCCGGCACGTTCGCCTGCCCACCGAGCCGCCCCTCGCCACCGACCTCGTTGGCGACACGCGTGACCTCGTCCGCGAACGTCCGCAGCGTCTCGGTCATCTGGTTGATCGTCTCGGCGAGCTGCGCGACCTCGCCGCGCGCGGACACCGTCACCTTCTGCGACAGGTCACCGTTGGCGACCGCCGTCGTGACCTGCGCGATCCCGCGCACCTGCGCGGTCAGGTTGCCGGCCATGAGGTTCACCGAATCGGTGAGGTCCTTCCACACCCCGGCCACACCGGGCACCTGCGCCTGCCCGCCCAGCTCACCCTCGGTGCCCACCTCGCGCGCTACCCGCGTCACCTCGGAGGAGAACGAGGACAGCTGGTCCACCATCGTGTTGACGGTGTTCTTCAGTTCGAGCATCTCGCCGGCCACGTGAACCGTGACCTTCCGGGACAAGTCACCCTTGGCGACCGCCGTCGTCACCAGTGCGATGTCCCGCACCTGGGCCGTCAGCCGGTACGCCATCGTGTTAACCGAGTCCGTGAGGTCCTTCCACGAACCGGACATACCGCGCACCCGGGCCTGTCCGCCCAACTTGCCCTCGGTACCGACCTCACTGGCCACCCGCGTGACCTCGTCGGTGAACGTGGACAACTGGTCGACCAGGTTGTTGACCGTGCGCCCGACCTTCAGGAACTCGCCGCGCAGCGGATGCCCGTTGCCGTCCGCGGCCTGCGCCCGCAGCTCCATACGCGGCGACAGATCACCCTCCGCCACCGCGGACAGCACCCGGCCGACCTCGGAGACGGGCCGTACGAGATCGTCGACGAGCGCGTTGGAGGCGTCGATCGCCGCGGCCCAGGAGCCCTCGCAGGCACCCGTCTCCAGCCGCTCCGTGAGCTTCCCCTCACGGCCGACCATGCGCCGCACCCGCGAGAGCTCACCCGTCAGCTGCAGATTCCGGTCGCCGACCTCGTTGAAGACGGCCGCGATCTCGGACATCACGCCGTCGCCGGAGACCGTGAGCCTCTTACGGAAGTTGCCGTCCCGCATCGACACCAGGGCCGCCAGCAGCCTGTTGAGGGCCGCCGTGTCCACCTCGGTGGTGCCATTGCGCGGTTTACGCTGATTACTCAGGGACTGTCCGCCTTTCGCGCGCGTCTTAGTGCCCCGCGTCGCTGCGCCAGACTCCACTGTGTCCCTCCCGCAAGGGTCGACCATTTACCGCTCGGCGTACTCAGGTACTTCTTGCCCCGCGTGCCGGAAGGCTCTCAACCTGCCCGGACCTTCCCTTGGAGCCTGCCCAGTGTTTCACCATGGCTGAACCAGGCCATAACAGTTCGGCAGCTTCGCACACGGTCCGCACACGCTCCGGACGTAAACACTGGCGACCGGCATCCGCATGGACCGCGAAGGTAAGTAACCTTGCATGCGGCTGTCCAGCCACGCCGGTCCTTCCGGCCTGGGCGGTGGCACGAGCACGAGCGGGCAGGCAGGCATCGGAGGGCACCGCACCATGACCACCGGACTGCATCCTGGGGGACCACCCCAGGATCCCCGGCCGACCGAGAACCAGCTCCTGCCCCGGCAGGGGCGGGTCGGCCACGGAGCCCTGCCCGCCGACGACCGGACAAGGAGTTCTGTGATCACCGCGCGCGCGGCCGCCAGCTTCGACCCTGTCGGGCGGTCCGTCGCGACCGCTCGTTCCTTCGTCCGTGACACCCTCCAGGGCTGGGGCTTCGCCGACATCGTCGACGACGCCGTGGTCCTCACGAGCGAGCTGGTCACCAACGCCGTGGTGCACGCCGGCACGTCCGCGGACGTCCTGTGCCTGCGCAGCGACGACGGCGTACGGATCGAGGTGGCGGACCACTACCCGGAACGTGAGATTCCACTCCAGGGCAGCGCCATCAACATGGGTAACCCCGACCGTGAGGGCGGGCGCGGCCTCCAGCTCTGTGCCGCCCTGGCCGGCCGCTGGGGTGTCGAGTACACGCCCACCCGCAAGCAGGTCTGGTTCCAGCTGGACATCCCCGAGCGCGCGGTGGGCACCCGCACCGCGGGCCCGTCCCTGCCCTCCCACCTGCTCCCCCTCGCCGACGGCCGCGTCCGCGTGGCGGTCGTCCAGATCGACCGCGCCGGCGCGATCAACGCCTGGAACGAGGACGCGGAGGAACTCTTCGGCTACCCGGCGGAGCAGGTCGTCGGCAAGCCGCTGACCGACCTCGCGGCCTGGCCGCACACCCCCGGCACCAGCACCGGCATCGTCGAGGCCCTCAAGCTGTCCCGCTGGGAGGGCAGTTACGGCCTGCGTGGCGCCAACGGCCGCGTCACCCCCGTATACGCCTCGCACCTGCGCGTCCGCGACACCGGCGGCGAGCCCTCCACGGTCTGCCTGCTGGTCCGCGACCACGAACGAGCGGTCCTGCAGACCCCGTTGCGCGTCTCGGCCACGGACACGACCACCAGCTCCGAGGGCCATGCCTCGGACCCCTTCGAGGTCTTCATCGGCTCACCGGCCCCGGACGACCTGGACGGCCTCCTCCAGCGCACGGTGGAGCGCGCCCGCGACATGCTCGACGGCGACTCCGCCTTCCTCCTCCTGGCGACCGACGACGAAACGGAACTGGAGGTACGCGCCTCCACCGGGCTCCCCTCCGCCCGCCAGCGCTTCGCCCGCGTCCCTGTGGAGGCGGGTACCGGCCGTTACGGCTCGGCCCGCATGCCGGCCGTCCACGAGGACCTCACGGCCGTCCCAGGGGCCGTACCGCTCCTCAATGGCACCGGTATGCGTTCGGTCGTCACGGTCCCCCTCAAGGTCGAGGGCAGACTCACCGGCTCGCTCGGCGTGGCGGCCGAATCACCGGCCCGCTACTCGAACGAGGAGGCCCTGCGCCTCCAGTTCGCCGCCGACCGCATCGCGCTCGCCGTGGAGTCGGCCCGCCTCGGCGAGCTGGAGCGGCTGCGCCGCGGCTCGCTGTCCTTCCTCGTCGAGGCCTCGGACCTGCTCGCAGGCACGCTGGACCGCGACCAGACACTGGCCCTGATGGCCCAGATGACGGTCCCGACCCTGGCCACCTGGTGTGCCGTCTACACGATTGCCGACCAGGCCTCCGACCCCTACCTTTCGTACGTCCTGCACGAGGACGAAGAACGCATCGACGGCCTCAAGGCCCTCCTGTCGAAGATCGCCCCGCCGGACCCGGTCCCCACACCGGGCGCCCGCGTGTGGGCGGCCCCCGCCGAGGCGGCCCACACGGCCGCCCTGCGCACCTCCATGCGGAGCCTCGGCCTGGGCGGACCCGCCTCGGTCAGCGCCGGCATCGGTACGACACTGGCGACGGCCGGCGCGGTCGGCGGCGAGACGGTCGTCCTGCCCCTGGTGGCCCGCAACCGCGTCATCGGCATGCTGACGCTCGGCAAGCCGACGGACGAACACTTCCGCCAGGAGATCCTGGAACTGGCCGAGGACCTGAGCCGCCGGGCCGCCCTCGCCCTGGACAACGCGCGCCTGTACTCGGAGCGCACGGCCATCAGCCAGTCCCTCCAGCGCAGCCTCCTGCCCCCGGAACTCCCCCACATCGAGGGCGTCGAGGTCGAGGTCATCTACCGCGCGGCGGGCGAGGGCAACGAGGTCGGCGGCGACTTCTACGACCTCTTCCCCATCCGCGACGGCGCCTACGGCTTCGCCATCGGAGACGTCTGCGGTACGGGACCGGAGGCGGCCGCGGTCACCGGACTCGCCCGGCACGCACTGCGCCTGCTCGCCCGCGAGGGCTACGGAGGCCCGGCGGTCCTGGACCGCCTGAACTCCGCGATCCTCGACGAGGGCGCCCGCAGCCGCTTCCTGACCCTCCTGTACGGGGAGTTGTGGCCCCAGGAGGACGGCTCGGCGCTCCTGAAGGTGGTCTGCGCCGGCCACCCGCTCCCCCTGCGCCTGCGCCCGGACGGCACGGTGGAACCGGCCGCCGAACCCCAGCCGCTCCTGGGCGTCATGGACGACCTGGAGCTGTACGAGCAGGAGGTGACCCTCGATCCGGGGGACGTCCTGCTGTGTGTGACGGACGGCGTGACCGAACGCCGCGAGGGCACCCGCATGCTGGGCGACGACGGCCTCGCCGACGTCCTCACCACCTGCACGGGTCTGACGGCCGGTGCGGTGGCCGCCCGCATCATGCGCGCGGTCGAGCGGTTCGCGAGTGACGCGCCGTCCGACGACATGGCCATTCTGGCGATGCGCGTCCCGGGTCCGCAGAAGGACTGACGGTCTGTTCCCGGGGCCGCGACGGCCCCGGGAAACGCGAAAGGCCCCCGCCCACAAGGGCGGAGGCCTTTTCTGTCTGAGCCCCCAAACGGAATCGAACCGTTGACCTTCTCCTTACCATGGAGACGCTCTACCGACTGAGCTATAGGGGCCTGTTGCTTTCGAGGTTTCCCTCGTGGCAACGGAATAAAGCATACCCCGAACGCCGGGGTGCTCCCAACTGCGTTCGATACCCCGTCCGGTACCCCGTTCGGTGCTGCGTCCGCCAGTCCTAGAAGGCAGGCTGCAGCAGTCCGCCGAGGGCATTGCACGCGGACACGATCCGCTGCATCTCCCGCTTCGTCAGCGACGCGTCGACCGGCAGAGCCAGCGTCTCGTCGGCGGCCCGTTCGGTCTCGGGCAGGCAGACGTCCCGCCTGAACGCGGGCATCCGGTGCACCGGTGTCTTCACGGGCACCCTGCATTCGACGCCCTTGGCCCGCACGGCCCGCGCGAAGGCGTCGCGGTCCGGCCGCCCGTTCCCCAACACCCGCACGACGTACTGCTGGTAGGTGTGCCCGACGCCCCGCTCCGGAGTCCGTACACCCCGCAACCGCCCGTCGAGGTAGGTCGCACGCGCCCTGCGCTCCTCGACCTCGGCGTACGGCGCCTCGGACTCGCCCTGTTCGAGCACCAGCAGCCCACGCCGCCGGCCGATGTCCCACAGGCTCGGCATGTCGGCGAGCCGTCCGAAGCGGTGAACGGCGACCAGGGCGGCCGTCCGCGGCCCGACAGCCGCCTCGACCTCGGCGGTCTCGAGGCAGTACGTGTTCGGATCGATGTCGACGAACACCGGCAGCGCGCCGGCCAGGACGACGGCCTCGGCCACCTCGGCGTTCCCGAAGGCCGGCACGATGACCTCGTCACCGGCTCCGACACCCGCGGCCCTGAGCATTGCAGCAGTACCCATGCCCGTGATGTTGGTCGCGCAACGTGAACTCCAAGTGACGCACAACAAAAAAGAGCTGGTCCCTGAACCTAAGTTCAGGGACCAGCTCTTTTAAAATTAGTTCGGCGGCGTCCTACTCTCCCACAGGGTCCCCCCTGCAGTACCATCGGCGCTGTAAGGCTTAGCTTCCGGGTTCGGAATGTAACCGGGCGT
>NZ_JBVJLW010000018.1:40918-215789 GCF_055584525.1 Streptomyces sp. NPDC102514 | reverse complement strand
CCTCAAACGCCGGACGGGCTGAAAGCTCTTCAGCCCGTCCGGCGTTTGAGGACGAGCGCGGAGCGCGATCAAGGGGGCGAGGGGCGCAGCCCCATACGTGGACGGGAACGGGTAGGGGCGGCGGGGGCGAGGGAAAAACGCCTGATCACACCCACCCCCCTGTCACAGGTGATCGACAACAAACCCGACCCCCGGCCGACAGGCCACCCCACGGGGTTACCCTCGCGCACAGAAGACCGCCGAGGTGGGGGAACACGGAGACAATGCGAGCACTGCGAATACTTCTGATCGTGACCATCGTCCTGGGCGGCCTCTTCGTCATCGCCGACCGCGTAGCCGTCGGCTTCGCCGAGGACGAGGCGGCGGACCGCCTGAAGACCAACGAGGGCCTGTCCAGCACCCCGGACGTCTCGATCAAGGGCTTCCCCTTCCTCACCCAGGTCGTCGGCGGCGAACTGGACGAGGTGCAGGTCGGCATCAAGGACTACGAGGCCGACACGAGCGGCGCGGCGAACGGCACGGGCGCCGACGTCCCCGCCAAGATCCACATCGACAACCTCACCGCCCAGATGCGGGGCGTCGCGTTCTCCGGCGACTACAGCTCCGCGAAGGCGGCCAGCGCCACCGGCACGGCCACGATCTCGTACGCCGAGCTCCTCAAGGCGGCCAAGGCCGAGCCCGTGGACGTCGCGACCGGCGTCACCGCCCAGGTGGTCGGCCTCTCCGACGGCGGCAACGGCAAGATCAAGGTCGAGGTGGAGGCCACCGTGCTCGGCACGAAGCTGCCCCGCCCGGTCTCCGTGCTCAGCTCGGTCAGCGTCAAGGGCGACAAGGTCGTGGTGAACGCGGACTCCCTCCCCAACCTGGGTGTGCAGCTCGCGGAGGACAAGGTCCGGCTGATCACCGACTTCCAGCAGAAGATCGACGGTCTGCCGGGCGGCATCAAGCTCGACAAGGTCGAGGCGGCCCCCAAGGGCGTCGACATCGACGTCAAGGGTTCGGACGTCAGCCTCGTCGGGTAGTTCGGGGAGGAGCGCAGGACGGCCGCCGTACAGGACGGCCGCCGTACCCAGGCCGTAGGAAGTGCCGTCCGCCGTCCGCCGTCCGAAAGGCGAGACGGACCCGTCCGCACAGCAGATCCGCGGACGGCGGGACACGGGCCCCGTGGGCCGTGAAGGCCCAGAGGGCGTGCGGGGGCAGGTCGCGCGCCCCTCACATCCCACATCGCGGACGATCGCGTCTCAGCATGCGACACGCCGGTGACATGTCCGGCTTTCCGTCCCTACGATCGACGGCATGACGCAACAGGCGGACTTCACGAAGCGGCGGGCAGTGGACCTGTGCCGCGTCGCCGCCATGCTCTGTCGCACCTTCTGAGCGGAAGCCTTCGTCCTTCCGCGAGCCGGGCCCTTCGACCTTTCCTGTCGGGGCCGCCCCCGCGCCGCGTACACCCGCCCGAGCGGTTCAGACCCCGAGCGCGTACCGCGTCCGCACCTCTCACCGCCGCACAGCCCCGCCGTAACTGCCCCGGAGGAGAACGAGCATGAGCCGCAGTGACGTCCTGGTAGACGCCGACTGGGTCCAGGAGCACCTGGACGACCCGAACGTGGCCGTCGTCGAGGTCGACGAGGACACGTCCGCGTACGAGAAGAACCACATCAGGAACGCCATCCGGATCGACTGGACCAAGGACCTCCAGGACCCGGTCCGCCGTGACTTCGTCGACCAGGAGGGCTTCGAGAAGCTCCTCTCCGGCAAGGGCATCGCGAACGACACCCTGGTCGTTCTCTACGGCGGCAACAACAACTGGTTCGCGTCCTACGCCTACTGGTACTTCAAGCTCTACGGCCACGACAACGTGAAGCTCCTCGACGGCGGCCGCAAGAAGTGGGAGCTCGACTCCCGCGACCTCGTCGACGGCTCGCAGGTCCCCGAGCGCGCCACGACCGACTACAGGGCCAAGCCGCAGAACAAGGCGATCCGCGCCTTCCGTGACGACGTCGTCGCCGCGATCGGCCAGCAGAACATCGTCGACGTCCGTTCGCCCGACGAGTTCTCCGGCAAGCTGCTCGCCCCCGCGCACCTGCCGCAGGAGCAGTCGCAGCGCCCCGGCCACGTGCCGTCCTCGCGCAACATCCCGTGGTCGAAGAACGCCAACGACGACGGCACCTTCAAGTCGGACGACGAGCTCAAGGCCCTCTACGAGGACGAGCAGGTCGACCTGTCGAAGGACACCATCGCCCTGTGCCGCATCGGTGAGCGTTCCGCGCTCACCTGGTTCGTGCTGCACGAGCTGCTCGGCGTCGAGAACGTCAAGAACTACGACGGCTCGTGGACCGAGTACGGATCCCTCGTCGGTGTGCCGATCGAGCTCGGCGCCAACAAGTAACCCTCACGGCCACAAGGACTCAAGGACGGAAACGAAACATGTGTGGAGCGAAGGCCGGCGGCCCCGACGCCTCGACGATCAAGCCCGGTGAGACCACCATCCAGGGTCACGTGACCAAGGACGGCGAGCCGGTGGTGGGCTACGTCCGCCTGCTGGACTCGACGGGCGAGTTCACCGCCGAGGTTCCGACCTCGGCGACCGGACAGTTCCGGTTCTACGCGGCCGAGGGAACCTGGACCGTTCGCGCCCTCGTTCCGGGCGGCACGGCCGACCGTACGGTCGTCGCCCAGACGGGCGGCCTGGCCGAGGTGGCCATCGCCGTCTGAACCACCACGTGAACCGTCCGGCGGTTCGCACCGTATGAACGGCCGAAGGGCCGCACCCCCGGGGGTTGGACGCTTTCCGGTACGGGGTGTGGCCCTTCGGCTTGTCCCGGTTGTCCCGAACCGGTCTACGCTGGACGTATGTATGCGCGAAGGCGGCACGTCTACTTCGCCATGATGGGGACGTGCATCGGGCTGTTCGTACTGGCCTGGGGAGTCGTCCGGCTCTGGTCGGTCCCCGTGGCCGTGGGCATGTGCGTCGTGGCGATGGTGATCCCGCCGCTCGCCGCGATGACGGCCAACCGGCGGGGCCCCGACGACCGCTGGTGGGACGACCCCTCGGGCGACAACAAGTCCGACGAGTGGTGGGACGAACTGGACGGCAAGAAGCGCCGGCGGTAGGGACTCCGAGGGGCCGGGGCGCTCAGTAGACGAGCGCCTGGGTGTCGTCGGCCAGGGCCTCCTGCACGAAGACCTGCGCGCCCGCGATCCGTACGCCGTCGATGACGTCCTTCTCGGAGATGTCCCGGCGGGCCGCGCACTGCGTGCAGAGGGTGAGACGGCCGCCGGCCACGATCGAGTCGAGCAGGTCGGGCAGCGGGGCCGCGTGCGGGAGCTCGAACTCGGCGGCACGGCCGGGCAGCGCGAACCACGCGGACTCCCCGGTGAGCCAGAGCGAGACGTCCACCCCGCTGGCCACGGCGACCGCCGCCACCGTGAAGGCCTGCGAGCAGCGTTCGGGGGCGTCGGCCCCTGCCGTCACCTTGATCACGAGCTTCTTCGCCATGCCCGAATCGTAAGGGGCGCGATGGGCCGACCGGCGCCCCTCGGAGAGAGAGCCGGTTCCCGCCCGTCTAGAGTGGGGACCGGCTCTGTACTGCCCACCACCGCGCCACCCGAGGAGCACCCCGTGCTTGAGTACTTCTTCGAAGTCCTGCTGATCCTGGTCTGTGTCGGCGTTCTCGCCTTCACCGGGCTCGCCGTGAAGAAGCTGTACCAGGGCCAGCGCTGACCCCCATCAAGGAACTGCCGACCTCATGATCGAGATCCCGTCCGACCTGCACAAGGACCTCGTCCCCCTCGTCTTCCTGCTCGGTGAGTGGACCGGCGCGGGCGTTCACGACTTCCCCGGCGCCGAGAAGTGCAACTTCGGCCAGGAGGTCAGCTTCACCCACGACGGCCGGGACTTCCTCGAATACCACTCGCACACCTGGGTCCTCGACTCCGAGGGCAACAAGGTGCGCCCGCTGGAGTCCGAGTCGGGCTTCTGGCGCATCGACAAGGACCGCAAGGTCGAGGTCGTGATGGTCCGCGACGACGGTGTGGTGGAGATCTGGTACGGCGACCTGGCCGCCAAGCAGCCGCAGATCGACCTGGTCACGGACGCGGTGGCCCGCACGGCCGCCTCGGGCCCGTACAACGGCGGCAAGCGCCTGTACGGATACGTGAAGAGCGACCTCATGTGGGTCGGCGAGAAGCAGACCCCCGAGGTCCCGCTCCGCCCGTACATGTCGGCGCAGCTCAAGAAGGTCGTCAGCCCCGACGACGTGGAGCGCTGGGCGAAGGCCCTCCCGGACGACATGCCGGACGACGGCATCGCTTTCTTCAAGTAGTCCTAGACTTCCGGTGTGGTGAGCACTGGAAGCAGCACCGAAGGCACGGGCGCGGACACGACGGGTGCGGGCGCCGACTGGAAGAGCGATCTGCGGCAGCGCGGCTATCGGCTCACGCCCCAGCGGCAGCTCGTGCTCGAAGCGGTGGACACCCTGGAGCACGCGACTCCCGACGACATCCTCGTGGAAGTGCGCAAGACGGCCTCGGGGGTCAACATCTCCACGGTGTACCGGACCCTTGAGCTCCTGGAGGAGCTCAAGCTGGTCTCGCACGCGCACCTGGGGCACGGCGCGCCCACGTACCACCTCGCGGACCGGCACCATCACATCCATCTGGTCTGCCGCGACTGCACGAACGTCATCGAGGCGGACATCGAGGTCGCCGCCGACTTCACGGCCAAGCTGCGCGAGACCTTCGGCTTCGTCACCGACATGAAGCACTTCGCGATCTTCGGCCGCTGCGAGGAGTGCGCGGCGAAGTCCGGCACCGCGGCCAGGTCCGGCACCGCGGCGGCGGAGTCCGGCGGCGCCGGGAAATAAAATCGGCCACCACACGGTCGTAGGCTGTGTGGATATGAAGAGCCCTCTGCTGTCCCTGCCCGGTGCCGTTCCCGCCGAGGGAGTGGACGAAGGCGTAGCCGCCCATTACGGCGACCTGTTCCGCGAGCAGCGTGCCCTCGCCGACGGCACCGGTTTCGTGGACCTCTCGCACCGCGGGGTGGTCGCCGTCACCGGTTCGGACCGGCTGAGCTGGCTGCATCTGCTGCTCACCCAGCACGTCAGCGACCTCCCGGCCGGCCGGGCCACCGAGGCGCTGATCCTCTCCGCGAACGGCCATGTCGAGCACGCGCTGTATCTCGTCGACGACGGGACGACGACCTGGGCGCACGTCGAGCCCGGCACGCAGGACGCGCTGATCGCGTACCTGGAGTCGATGAAGTTCTTCTACCGGGTCGAGGTCGCCGACCGCACCGGCGATCTCGCGGTCGTGCATCTGCCCGCCGGTTCCATCGCCGAGGTCCCCGAGGGGGTCGTCGTACGCGAGACCTCGTACGGGCGGGATCTGTTCCTGCCGCGCGCGGATCTGGAGTCGTTCGCCGAGGACGCGGGCGAGGACGGCGTCAAGCACGGGCCCGCCGTCGGGCTCCTCGCCTACGAGGCCCTGCGTGTCGAGCAGCACCGGCCGCGCCTCGGTTTCGAGACCGACCACCGCACCATCCCGCACGAGCTGGGCTGGATCGGCAGCGCGGTGCATCTGCAGAAGGGCTGCTACCGCGGCCAGGAGACCGTCGCCCGCGTCCAGAACCTGGGCAAGCCGCCGCGCAGGCTCGTCTTCCTGCACCTGGACGGCAGCGAGGTCCATCTGCCGCCGCACGGCACGGAGTTGCGTCTCGCGGACGAGGGCGCGGAGGGCCGCAAGATCGGTTTCATCACGACGTCCGTACGCCATCACGAGCTGGGCCCGATCGCGCTGGCCCTGGTCAAGCGGAACATTCCCCTCGACGCCCGGCTGACGGCCGACGAGACGGCCGCCGCCCAGGAGGTCGTGGTCGAGCCGTAGGACACGGGGGCCACGGCGGCCAGAGCGGCCACAGCGGCCACGGGCCGACCGGGTTTCACACGCCGCTCGTCACACGCCGGTCGTCACATGTCGATCAGTACCGTGAACGGGCCGTCGTTCGTCAGCGAGACGCGCATCTGCGCGCCGAACCTGCCCGTGGCCACCGTCGCGCCCAGCGAACGGAGTTGGGCCACGACCTCGTCCACGAGGGGCTCGGCCACATCGCCGGGGGCCGCCGCGTTCCAGGTGGGGCGCCGGCCCTTGCGGGCGTCCCCGTAGAGGGTGAACTGGCTGATGACGAGCAGCGGCGCGTCGATGTCGGAGCACGACTTCTCGTCGGTCAGCATCCGTACGGACCAGAGTTTCCGGGCCAGTTGGGCCGCTTTCTCCTTCGTGTCCTCGTGGGTCACCCCGACAAGGACGCACAGTCCCTCGCCGTCGATCTCCCCGACCGTCTCACCGTTCACGACGACGCTCGCGCCGTCCACCCTCTGCACCACCGCACGCATGTGGTCCATCATGCCGTGCGTCCGGCCGACGCCGTCACGCGCACCGGACGGCCCCCGACGGCAGCGCCACGACCTCCGTACGGGGTGTTTCTTATTGATCCTTAACAGTCCATCTGGGGCCGATCGGGGGCACTCGGTCACATAGCGGCCACTTGGGGTGGCACGATGCTCACACGCGCCGGTCGAGGGGACGGTTGAGGCACATGAGCACACCGAGTACGGGGCAGTCACCCGGGTTCGTTTCGCTGATCCGGGGGGAGCCGCCGGGGGCGCCGACGTCGATCCAGGCGGTGCGTCCGCCCACTCAGCGAACGGACAGTCCGATGCCGCAGCCCGCGCCCGCCGCACCCGAACTGGGCGTCCTGCTCCTGCCCGAACTGCGCGGCCTGCGCAGGGACGCGCAGCGGGACGAGGCCGATCTGAGTTACGTACGGCGGCTGTTGCAGGGGCGGATCGACATCCTGCGGGCCGAGGTGGGACGGCGTACGGAATCCCCCCGGGAGGGCCGGGACGACGGCCACGGGGCGCCGGCCGTCGGGGAGGCGTCGGTCGTCGCGCGGCTGTCGGAGATCCTGACGGACGGGCCCGCCCGACACCGCTCGTCGGCGCGGCACGTGACCGTGGGGACGCCGTACAGCGAGGAGTACCGGCTGCTGGCCGCCGAGATGCTCTCCGAGGTCGAGCTGTCCGACCTGGAGGCGCGTACGGATCTGGAGCTGAGCACCGCGATGGGGCGGCTCGTGGGGTACGAGCAGCAGGTCTCTCGGCGGCGGCAGCAGTTGCAGCGCACGGCCGACGACTGCAGCGCGGAGATCGCCCGCAGATACCGCGAGGGCGAGGCCCAGGTCGACGACCTGCTCATGTAGCGGGTGGGCGGGTGTGGGGCGTGCGCGGGATATGCGCGGGATGTGCGGGACGGAGTCGGCCGCACCCGACTTCCACGCCCTGGTCGCCGGTGCCGTAATCCGCACGACAGCCTCCGGACCGTATGCCTAGCGTGGGCGCATGAGCCCGCACCAGGACATCGACGTACGCCCCATCCGTGACGACGGGGTCCCGGAGTGGACCCGTGCGCTGAACACCGGGTTTCTCCGGCCGCCGAGTGTGTCGGAGGCCGAGATCGCGGACCGCGGCGGCTACCTCGTGCCCGAGCGGACGCTGGGGGCCTTCGACGGCGAGCGGTGCGTGGGGACCTTCCGGTCGTTCCCGCAGGAGATCACGGCGGTGGGCGGCGCGGCCGTGCGGGCCGCCGCGATCACGAACGTGACCGTGACCTCCACCCACCGCAGGCGGGGCATCCTGACGCGGATGATGGCCCGGGAACTGGCCGCCGCCGAGGAGCGCGGTGACGTCGTGGCGACGCTGATCGCCGCGGAGTACCCGATCTACGGGCGGTACGGGTTCGGGGCGGCGACGACGGCCGCCGAGTGGACGGTCGACGTCCCGCGGACGGGGCTCGACCCCCGCCTGGCCGGCCCCGAGGACGGCGGCCGTGTCGACCTGGTGGACGGCGACGACGTACGGAAGGCCGGGCCGGAGCTGTACGAGCGCTTCCGGCGGGCGCAGCCGGGCGCGGTCGACCGGAGCGAGCGGTGGTGGCGGATCGCCACCGGTGCGCTGCTGCTGGACCGGGTCTCGTGGACCGAACCCTTCCACGCGGTGTACCGCGATGCGCGCGGTGAGGTCGAGGGGCTGCTCTCGTACACCGTGGACGACCGCTGGGGGGACGCGAAGCAGCCGCTGCAGACCGCGAAGGTCACGGACCTGATCGCCGTCTCGCCGGCCGCGGAACGCGCCCTGTGGCGGTACGTCTGCTCGATCGACTGGGTCACGCGGGTCAGGACGGGGTGGCGGGCGCCGGACGACCTGCTGCCGCATCTGCTGCCCGACCCGCGCGCGGCGGCGATCACCTCGCAGGCCGACTGGCTGTGGGTACGGATCCTGGACGTCGTGGCGGCCCTGGAGGCGCGTACGTACGCGGCGGCCGGCGCCCTCGTCCTGGAGGTGGTCGACGGGCAGGGGTCGGCCGGGGGCCGGTACCGGCTGGATGCCTCACCCGAGGGCGTCAGCTGTGTCCGGACCAGCGAGGACGCCGAACTGACACTGGGCATCGCCGAGTTGAGTGAGCTGTGGCTCGGGGGCGAGTCCGTGGTGCGGCTCGTGGCGCTGGGCCGGGTCCGGGAAGAACGAGCGGGCGCCGGCCCGGCGGCCGACGCCCTGCTGCGTACGTCCAGGCGACCGTGGTGCCCGGACATCTTCTGATCCTCTTGCTCCTGATCCTCTTGCTTCTGCTTCTGCTTTCGCTTCCTTCCGTTCTCGGTCTGTTGGTGCAGGTCATCCGTAGCGATTCAGTTGTTGTGCGGTGGTGCGGTGGTGCGGTGGTGCGGGCCGACCGGGCTCCCGGCTCCCCTCCGGAAGGGAACCCGGTCGGCCGGACTGACGGGCGGTGAGGCCCGGTCAGCCGGACTGGGCGAGCAGCAGCACGAGGATCACGGCCCCGATGCCGCCGATCATTGAGTTCTTGGCCTTGACACCGATGGCGAGGGCGACGAAGGCGATGACGCCCATCACTCCGTACTTCACCTGGAGCAGTTGCTCCAGGCCGATGGCGAGGGCGGCGACGAGGATGGCGATGAGCGGCATGCGGTCCCTCCTTCGGGACGGGGAGGCGGACCCCCGCTGGGACCGATCCACCTGATCGCCTGTGCGACTCTGGCGGCCAACCCCCCGGAAGCCTGACCATGTTGCTCAAGTTGGTGACCAACTTCAATGAAGTTATCTCCACTTGGATGCGTCTCATAACCACCTTCTCGATAACTGCCCAAAGATGGCGCGAAGTTGTAGTGTTTGGCCGTGGACCCGGAACACGTCGCCGTCAATGGGCGGAAGAGGGCACAACGGCCACAGATGTCACACCGCGAGGTGGCCGACGAGCTGCGCAGCCGGATCGTGTCGGGTGAGCTGCGGGCGGGAGAACGCATGCCCACCCAGGCCAGGCTGGCCGACGAGTTCGGAGTCGAGCGCGGGACCGTACGGCAGGCGCTGCGCATCCTGCAGTCGGAGAACCTGCTGTCCAACGTGTCCAAGGGCAGTCCCGCGACCGTCGCCGACAGCGTGGAGAAGGCTCTGACCGGGCCGGCGGCCCCACCGCGGACCACCATGGTGGCGCTGGCCTCACGGATCACGGCCGCCTTCTCGGCGCCCCACGTGGAGATCGACGCCCTGTGCCTGACGGCCGTCTCCCTGACGCTCGCGATGGGCGAACCGCTGCGCCTCATCCACGAGGGCCGATTAAAACCGGCCAGGATCGACGTGCGCGTGCTCCTGCCGTCCCGCGACATCGATCTGGCCTTCCCGGCGGCGGTGGACGCGACGGAGGACGGGGAGCGGGTGCAGCGGCGGTGGCTGGCCCAGCGCAATGCCCAGGGGCAGGTCCTGAAGCACAACCTGCTGGCGTTGCGGACGACGCACGGAATCGACGTACACATCACGTTCAGGGCCCTGCCGTTCACTCCGCCGGTGAAGTTGTACCTGCTCAACGAGGCGGAGGCGCTCTTCGCGTACTACACGCTGTCGCGGCGGGGCGCGGAGATCGACAGCGAGTACCTGGAGACGTACGACGCCGAGGGGACCCAGTCGACGCTGTTCGCCTTCGAGCAGGGGGAGGGGCTGCGGGCCACGACGTTCGTGGAGCAGTCGCATCTGTGGTTCAACGCACTGTGGGAGACCATCAGCTCGGAGCTGGTGCTCACGGGCTGAGATCTCCCACTTGTACGGTGCCTGGTGCTCGTCGTGCGGGCGGGCTGTCGCCGCAGGTCATAGGGCAGGTCCCGCGAACATCAGCGCCAGGACGACGGCCCCGATCGAGCTGCAGGTGGGGCTTTTCATTTTCAGGCCCACGGTGAGCAGCAGCAGTCCGACGGCGCCGCTGGGGCCGTACTGCCATTCCACGAACTGCTCGAATCCGACGACGAGGAGGGCGGAGAGAAGGGCTATGGCGGGCATGGTGGATCCTCCTTCGGGTCTTGCGGGAGCGGGCGGGAGAAGTGCGATGGTGCTGTGGTGCGATGGAGAGCGGTGGTGCGTGAGTCGTGTTCCGGTGCCGCAGAGGCGCGGAACCTTCCCATCTGCCAACTATGTGCGAGAGGAAGGAGAACTTCCGCCATCTTCACTAAGTTGGCAACCAACTATGCTTAACTTATCCCCAGTTGGTACCTATCTCAAAACAACTTTCAAACAACTCCCCATAGATGGGCCAAAGTTGTAGCGTTTGGTCGTGACCCAGGAGAACGTGGCAGTGAACGGCAGCAGAAGGCTCTCGCCGCAGGAGATCGCCGACATCCTGCGGGACCGCATCCGCGCGGGCGACCTGCGCGCCGGCGACCGCCTGCCCACCCAGGCCGAGCTCGCCGAGGAGTTCGGCGTGGAACGCGGCACGGTCCGCCAGGCCCTGCGCGCGCTCCAGGACGACGGCCTGCTCAGCAACGTCAGCAAGGGCAGCCCGCCGCGGATCGCCGAGGTCACCCACACCCGGGACGAACCCCAGCCGACGATGGTCGCGCTCGCGCCGCGGCTGGTGGAGGCGTTCGCCGCGCAGCACGTGCGGATCGACGTCGTCTGCCACACGGCGGAGACCCTGATGCTGGCCATCGGCGATCCGGTCCGCCGGATCCACGAGGGCACCCTGCGCCCCGAGTCGATCGACGTCCGCATCCTGGTGCCGTCCCGGGAGATCACCCTCGCCTTCCCCGTCTCCGTCGACAGCGACGCCGACGACGACCCGGTCCACCAGCGCTGGCTGGACATGCGCAACGCCCAGGGACACGTCCTGCGGCACAACCTCCGCGCCCTGCGCTCCTCGCACGGCATCGACGTGAAGGTCACGTTCCGCGCGCTGCCGTTCACCCCACCGGTGAAGCTCTACCTGCTCAACGGGCAGGAGGCGCTGATCGGCTACTACGTCCTCACCCGACGGGAGGAGCCGTACGAGAGCCAGACCCTGGAGATGTACGACGCCCTCGGCTCCGAGTCCCTCCTCTTCTCCTTCCTGACGCGCTCGGGGCAGCGAGACGGCGCGTTCGTGGAGGAGTCGCAGAAGTGGTTCGACGGGCTCTGGGACACCATCACCACGGATCTCACCCTGACGTGAGCGCCCCGAGGGCCAGAAAGCGGCGGACGCCCTCTGGGAAACGATCGTCGTGAAGCCGACACTCTCTGAGTGACATTCGAAACCGAACAGTTCGAGCTGGTGGCGGGCGAGGCCGAGAAGTTCCATGAGCTGGTGGGACGGGCCACGTGTGTCCTCTTCGACTTCGACGGGCCGATCTGCCGGCTGTTCGCGGGCCACTCCGCGAAGTCCATCGCCACCGACCAGGAGGAATGGCTGGCCGCGCGCGGGCTGGCCGGGGTGCTGACCGAGGGGGAGCGCAGCAGCCGTGACCCGCACTGGGTGCTCAGCGAGGTCGCCGGGCGCCACCGCGGCAGCGATCTGGTCGTCGAACTGGAGGAGTGGCTCACCCAGCAGGAGCTGAAGGCGGTGGCGCGCGCGATGCCGACGGCGTACGCCGATCCGCTCATCCGCACCTGGCGATCCGTCGGCGCGCGGCTCGCCATCGTGACCAACAACTCGGACCGCGCCGTACGGGCCTATCTGGAGAGCCGTTACCTGGTGGGGTACTTCGCGCCCAACATCTACGGCCGCACCCGGGACCTGAGCCTCCTCAAGCCCCACCCGTACACCCTGAACCGCGCGCTGAGCGCGCTCGGGGCCGCGCCGGACACCACCCTGATGATCGGCGACACCCCCTCGGACCACGCGGCGGCCCTGAGCGCGGGCGTCCACTTCCTCGGCTACGCCCGCAACGAGGAGAAGGCACAGCTGCTGCTGGACGCGGGGGTGCCCCGATGGGGCATCGTGCGGTCGCTGGAGACGGTTTTGAGGGCTGTGCGGGGTGGGGCTGTGCGAAGCACGTCCTAAGTCCACCGTCCGCCTCCTCGCCCGTCGCCGGCTTCCGCCGCCGAACCGATCAGCCCACCAATTGGGCTGATGGAAGTGAATTGGTTGTCCCCGGGCTGGCTGATCGGTAATCACCAGTCCAATGGGAGTGCTGAATTGGTGGGAAGTGGTGTGTTGGCGGCGGCCGGGCGGTAGGTTCGGTGTGTGGATACTTCACGATCGGCGGATGGCGGAGGCGGAGAGTCCACGCAGGCGCGCGTGGAGAGAGTGCTCCGGGAGCAGATGGAGAACGGGACCTATCCGCTGAAGGCCCGGCTGCCCTCGCAGCGACAGCTGGCCGACGGGTTCGGGGTCAGCCGGGACACCGTCCAGCGGGTGCTGGCCAGGCTGACCGAGGACGGGCTGATCGAGACCCGGGGCGGCAGCGGCACCAGGGTGATCAGGGTCCCGAACTCCCGGCCCGAGTCCCCGCAGTCCCAGAGGCCGGGGTCCGCATCGCTCAAGCCGCTGATCGAGCAGGCCTTCCAGCAGACCGAAGTGTCCTTGGACGTCGCCACGCTCACGGCCGAGACGCTGCTGCGGCATCTCAGGAACCAGCATGACCTGATCGCCTTCGAGGAGGCGAGCGCACCGGAGAAGCTACGGATCCGCATGCTTCTGCCGTGGACGACGGAACGGCTCGCCTATCCTCGCGCCCTGGAAGCCGGGGACACCCGGATCTGGGAGCGCTGGCGCACCATGGTCCGCGAGAACGGCATCCAACTGGACGAGTTGAAGGCCGGCTTCACGGGCCTGGGGGTGGAGACCGAGGTCGAGATCCGGCGCATTCCGGTGACACCCCAGTTCAAGCTGTATGTGATCAATGACGAGCACATGCTGTTCGGGCCGTACTCGGTACTTCCGCGCACGATCAAAGTTCCTCGCGAGGGCCATCCCGACGAGGACGAGACCGTCGACTCGCTGGACGTGCTGGGCCTCGGCGCGACCCTGTCGTACCACCGCCTGGAGGCGGACGAGAGAACGCACGACTCCGTCTTCTTCACCAGCATGACGGAATGGTTCACCTCGAACTGGGACCACTTGTAGGAAGTTCCGCATCCCGAATAGGTGACGGATGGGTCACCCATGAAAAAGTTGGTATCGCGCCATTTACCGACAGTGATCGGAGGCTGTCCAAATGGTGACACGAGGTGAAAGCAGTCACTCCAGTCACTATTCTTTGCGCGCATGTTCTCCCCTCAGCCCCGTGGAGCGCGCCAGTCACTGGTGCGCCTGTTCGCGGAGGCGCGCCGCAGTGGTCGCGACGGGCTGGTGGTTTCCGGCCACCACAACACCAACCGCATCGCCCACCTGCGACAGCCGCTGGCATTCCTCTTGGGGGCGGAGTCGGGAAAGGTCCTCGCCAAGTTCCGTACGCCTCTCCCGACGGTGGAGGTCGTCCCGCGGATCTGGCGGCGCGAGTCGGACGTGCTGCGCGCGGTCGCCGCGCATGTGGGTGAAGTACCCCGCTGTCTGGCGGACTTCGACTCATGGTCGCTGCACGGCTATCTCGACGGGCGGGCACTGGCCGACGAGAACCCCGGGGGGCAGCTCGGCAGCGCACGGTTGCTGGAGCTCGCGGAGTTCTTCGCCCGCCTCGCCGGGGTGCCCGTGGGCGAGTTGCCCCCGCTGCCGGAAGGCTGGCCCGACGAAGGGGACAGCCGGGGTTTCCTTGCCTGGCTGGCCCGGTTCGCCGAACAGAAGGTGCACCAGTCCAATCGGTCGCGCTTTGGCGGCCTCTTCGACGCGGTGGGCGTTCCGGTGGACGCGATGGACCGCTTCATGAGGTCGGTACCGAAGCTGACCAGCCGTCCGTTCTCCCTGCTTCACACGGACGTCCACCGGGCCAATGTGGTCGTCGTGTCCGACTCCGCGGGCGGGCATCTGTCGGTCATCGACTGGGAACTGGCCCTGTACGGGGACCCGTTGCACGACCTCGCCACCCACCTGGTGCGCATGAACTATGACAAGTCGGAACAGGACCTGATGACCCTCATGTGGACGGACGCCATGCGGCGCGCCGGCCACGGGGACATGACCGACGGCATGGACGTGGACCTGCCCGTCTATCTCCGGTTCGAGTACGCGCAGTCGGTGTTCCCCGATGTGATGCGCGCGGCGCTGGCGCTGCCCGGCCACCCTGGCGAGCAGGACCTCACCGCGGCGGCCGAGCGAGTGGCCCGGGCCCTGCGCAGGGCCCGGGAACCGCTCGGCCTCACGGAGAAGGTGCCGGGCCTACGGGACCTGGGCGAGGCGCTCCGGGAATGGCACGCCATGGACGGGGCGACGCGTGATCAGCACGACGGTGAAGTGGTGAAGTGAGGAAAGCGGTATGGCTGCGGGCACCGAAGGTCTCGTCGAGGAAAGGGAGGCCAGGGCCGCCTGGGGACTGGTCGTCGGCGCGCGGTGTGTGCTCTTCGATTTCGACGGCCCGATCTGCCGGCTGTTCCCCAAGGACCGGTCCAGGCCGGTCGCCGACCAACTCCGGGATCAAACCGCTGAGTTCGGCGCCGGAGGCGTACTGACGCCGGACGAGCGCGTCGACAAGGATCCGCATGCCGTGCTGAGGGCGGTGCATCGGGCGGGGCGGAATCGGTCCCTGCCGGGCCTGTTGGAGGCGCTCGAAGAGCTGGTGGTGGCAGGTGAGGTGGAGGCCGCACGGACGGCATGGCCCACACCGGACGCCGACACCCTGCTCGACCTCCTGTCGCGGCGGCGCACGCGCATGGCCGTGGTCACCAACAACTCGCCCCTGGCCGCTGAGACCTACCTAGGCCAGGAGCGTCTGCTCCACCACTTCGCCGTCATCGAAGGCCGTACCGCCGACCCCGGCCGTATGAAGCCCGACCCCGATGTCGTGTTCCGCGCCCTGCGGGGGATGAAGCTCCGCCCCGGGGACGCGGTGATGATCGGCGACACCGGTACGGACGTCGAGGCGGCCGGACGAGCGGGTGTGGGTTTCATCGGGTACGGGCGCAACAGTGAGAAACGAGAGCGCCTGCGCGCCGCCGGGGCGACGGTCGTGATCGGCTCGTACGGTCCCTTGCTCCAGCAGCTGGGACAGGCGGGTCAGCTGGGGCAGGCGGGCCACGCGGGGAGAACGCAGCGGGAAGCGGTCGGTCGCGGGGCCGGTGCGGTTCCCGGCCTCAAGGCCGGTTCTGCTCAAGGGGACGGCGGGCGTCCGGAAAATGCGTAGGCTCGGGGTATGGGCGAGACGGGTGCGTGGGGCGCGGCTGATGCGGGCGGTGCGCTCGGGGTGAGGGGCGCGGTGGGTGCCGTGGGCGCCATGGGGTTGCGTGAGCGCAAGAAGCTGCGGATGTACCAGGACGTCTCCGACATCGCCATCTCGCTCTTCCTGGAGAAGGGGTTCGAGCGGGTCTCCGTCGCGGAGGTCGCCGCCGCGGCCGAGATCTCCAAGCCGACCCTCTTCCGGTACTTCTCCTCCAAGGAGGACCTCGTCCTGCATCGGTTCGCCGATCATCAGGCCGAGGCCGCGCGGGTGGTCGGGGCCCGGGCGCCCGGGCAGTCCGCGATCGACGCCCTGCGGCTGCACTTCCTGGCCGGCGTCGAGCGGAGCGACCCCGTGACCGGGGTCAACGACGATCCCCAGGTCCTTGCTTTCCACCGGCTGCTGTACGGGACCCCGTCGCTCGTGGCCCGGCTGTACGAGTATCTGGAGCGTTCCGAGGCCGCGCTGTCCGCAGCCCTCGGCGGAGACCTGGAGGCGCGGCTCGCCGCCGGGCAGATCGTTGCCGTCCAGCGGATTCTCGCGATGGACAACTGGCGGCGGATCGCCCAGGGCGAGGGCATCGCGAAGGTGCGCCAGGACGCCGTCGCCGCCGCCGAGTCCGCCTTCGCGAGGCTGGCGGCAGGCCTCCCAGCGCACGAGATGGAGTAAAGAATGTAACTAGGTTACGTTATTCCGGTACTCTTGCCCGAATGACGTCAGCCGACCCCGATCGCGCCCTCGCCGCCTCCCTCCGCCGTGAGAGCGGCTACCACGACCTCTGCCGCGCCGCCCTCGCCGCCATGGTCGACGGCGCCCAGGAACACGTCGTCACCGGAGAGGACGTGTCCGCGTCCGGCGCCGACGCCGAAGTGCTCGGGTACGCACTCCGGAGCCGCGCGAAGGAGATGCGGGAACTGCCCCAAGGGCCCTTGTTCTTCGGCCGGTTGGACTTCCGGACGGGGCCCTCGGCCGGTGATCACGCCGGGCAGAGCTATCACATCGGGCGCCGCCGGATCAGCGAGCACCCCGCGGCCCCGCCGCTCGTCGTCGACTGGCGCGCACCCGTCTCCCGCGCCTTCTACCAGGCGAGTGCCCGCCGTCCACAGGGTGTGGGCGTACGGCGGCGGTTCGGCTGGGCGCCGGGCAGCCGGGGGGAGTCGGCCGACCTCACGGGACTTGAGGACGAGCACCTCGGGGACCCGGGACCGCAGACCCCCTGGCCGCAGACCCCCCGGGCGGAAAGCCCCCGGCCGGAGAGTCGCATCCTCGCGAGCGAGATCGAGCGCCCCCGGGTCGGCCCCATGCGGGACATCGCGGCGACCATCCAGCCGGACCAGGACGACCTCGTACGGGCCGACCTCGCCGTGTCCGTCTGCGTGCAGGGCGCCCCCGGCACCGGCAAGACGGCGGTCGGGCTGCACCGGGCCGCGTACCTGCTGTACACCCATCCGCAGCGCATCCGGCGCGGCGGACTGCTGATCCTCGGGCCGAACCCCACCTTCCTCTCCTACATCGCGGAGGTGCTGCCCGCGCTCGGCGAGACCGGGGTGCGGCAGTCGACGATCGGCGGCGAGATCGGCCGGCATCCGGTCGCGGGCGAGGACGAGGAGAGCACCGCCGTCGTCAAGCACGACGCCCGCATGGCGCAGGTGCTGCGGCGCGCCCTGTACGCGCGGGTGAACCCGGCGGGGGGCGAGGGTCTTGGCGACCTCGCCGTGCCCGACGGTTCGTACCGCTGGCGCGTGTCCCCCGGCACGCTCGCGCGGATCGTGGCGGGCGTACGGGCCGAGGAGCCGCCGTACGCCGTCGGACGTGAGCGCGTACGGACCCGGGTCGTGCGGAACGTACAGGCGCAGGCCGAACGGCGGGCCGGGCCCCAGTCCAATGCCTGGCTGCAGAAGATCTCGCGGGCGCGGCCCATCGGCGCGTACGTCGACGCGGTGTGGCCCAGGGCGAGGCCGGAGGAGGTCGTCGCGGAACTGCTCGGCGATCCGGACGCGCTGGCCGCCGCGGCGGACGGGGTGCTGGACGCGGACGAGCAGAAGGCGATCCTGTGGGCCCGGCCGCCCCGTTCGTGGAAGTCCGCCCGCTGGTCCGCGGCCGATCTGGTCCTGCTCGACGAGGTCGCGGGCCTGGTCGAACACCCGGACGGCTACAGCCACTTGGTCATCGACGAGGCCCAGGACCTGTCGCCGATGGAGTGCCGGGCGATCGGCCGGAGAGCCGCCTTCGGGTCGGTCACGGTCCTCGGCGACCTCGCCCAGGGGACCACGCCGTGGGCCGCGCGGGAGTGGGGCGAACTGCTCGACCACCTGGGGAAGCCCGAGGCGTCGGTCGTGCCGTTGACCACCGGTTTCCGGGTGCCCGAGGCGGTGGTCGAACTGGCGAACCGCGTGCTGGCCCGGCTGGACGTGGGCGTGCCTCCGGGGCGCTCCCTGCGCAGGGACGGCGAGTTGCGAATCCGCCCGACGGACCCCTCGGACGTACTGCGGGAGACGGCCGAGTGCGTCCGCCGCGCGCTCACGTACGAGGGGTCCATCGGGGTCGTCGCCGCCGACCCGGACGTCGTACGGGTGCGGGAGGCGCTCGGGGCCGCCGGGATCGAGGCCGCCGAGGTGGACCAACTGGGCGCCCGAGTAACGGTGTTGGGGGCCGGTGTCGCGAAAGGGCTCGAATACGACCACGTCGTGGCCGTCGAACCGGCCGCGATCGCGGAGGACCACGGGGCGGGGGCAGGGGTGGGTGACGGGCGGGGACTGCGCCGGCTGTACGTCGTGCTGACGCGGGCCGTGTCCAGGCTGGACGTCGTGCACGCGCGGCCACTGCCGTTCGAATGATCCGGGTCATATGGGTGAGGGGTGGCCCGGGGTGGGCTAGTGCGTCGACCCGGTCTGCGCGCTTGCCGTGGTCGGCGCGTCGAGTACGGGGATCAACTGCTCCTCCTCGTACGTCAGATGCGCCTCCAGTGCCAGGGTGAGGCGCTCGACCTCCTTGCGTACGTGCTCGGGGTCCACCGGGACTGTCCCGCCTCCCGGGCCTGCCGGGCCTGCTGCGCCTGCCGGGTCCGCGCCGATGACCCGTTTCAACTCCGCCGTCAGTTCGGCGATCCGCTCGTGTTCCTCGCGCAGGCGGTCGAGGACCGGGTCGAGGTCCGGGTGGCTGTCGGCCAGGAACGGGAACATGGCGATGTCCTCGCCGGTGTGGTGGTTGTGCAGCCCCTGGCAGAACGTCAGGCAGTTGATACGGAGCTGGGCGCCGAGCGTGGGGCCCGCGTTGCCGATCTCCTTGCGGATCAGGGCGAGTTCGCGCCGGAAGGCGTCGTGGATCAGCTGCATGTACTGGCCCATCGAGGAGGCGCCGACGTTCGGCGGACCGTCGCTCGGGTTCTGGTGGAGGACGACCACCGGGATGATCCGGCTGGTCCCGGCCTGGTAGTCGGCCCAGCCGGGGTCGGCCTCGACCGCGCGGGCGAACGCGTCGTCACGCGCGGTGCCCTCCAGGACCTCGGCCGTGGCCTCGTACGTGAACACCCCGCTCTCGACGGTGACCTGCGGATGCGCCACCAGGTTGTGGAACCAGTCCGGATGCTTCGGAGCGCCGGCCGCAGAGGCGATGACCAGCACGTCTCCGTCCCCGTCGGCGTAGTACGCGACCGGAGTGGTGTGCCGTTCCCCGGAACGGGCTCCCGTGGTGGTCAGAAGGATCAGCCGGGCGCCCTCGAAGGGGCCGCCGACCTCCCCGGCGTTGGCGCGGAATTCTTCGATGATCTGCTGGTTGAAGGCGTTGGGCATTCTTTTCTCTCTGCTGGATTCATTCCGGAAAAGGGCATGGGGAATCGCCGCGGGGCGAATTGCACACCGTGCACGGTGGAACCCGCGGTGAATTGAGCGCAGGGCAGCGCAACGGAACGCAGCGCAACGGAACGCAGCGCAACGGAACGCAGCGCAACGGAGCGCGGATGCGCATGCGCATGCAGTGAGGAAGGTGAGGGCGCGCGACGAGACATGCAGGCACGAGACATGCAGGCACGAGACATGCAGGCACGAGACGTGCGGATACGTGCGCGAAGGCACACTTGGCGGCAACGTGGTGCGGCACCAGGTGCGAGTACGCGTGTGGGTGGGGGCGGCCCTCTGGCCCGCCCGGGCCTCACTCGGAGGCCGGGAACCCTACTGTTTCTTGGCCAATGGCCGACCCGGCAGTCACGGCGAAAATGCTAGGGGAATTCGCGCGTCCAGGCAATGGCGTTCAGGAAATCAGGTGCCGCAAAGGCTCTTTTGTCGAGCCGTGACCGGTGCACGGTGGACCGCCGGCACCCCTCCGTGGTCGACTCCTTGCCATGAGTCTGTCGGTCGATGTGTACGTGCCCCGCGCGGAGGGCGGCATCGAGGTGCTGGACATTCCGCCCGGGTGCTCCGACGCGGCGGGCCGGGAGGACTGGCGCACCGAGGTGTGGGGGTCGGAACCGGTCCGCTCGCTGGGCGCGCGGTTCCTTCCGCGGCTCGCCGCCGAGGACCTCACCGTGGCACCGGACGAGATCCCCGCCTTCCTCGCCGAGTGCGATCTCCTCCGCACGCATCTGGGGCGGATCACCGGACACACCGACGACGTGAGCCACACCGACGAAGTGAGCCGCGCCGGTGACCTGAGCCGCGCCGATGACGTGGGTTTCGCCGCCGACGTGCGCCGCAGCCTGGACAACATCGTGGCCGCGGCCCGGCGGGCGGCGGACATCGGGGGCGGGATCATCATCTGGTAGGCGACGGCCGCAGCCGTGGCGATGTCGATGTCGATGTCACGTTCGCGAACCCGCCGGTGTCTTCATGCCGTTCACGCTTCACGCTTCACGCCGAGCCGAAACGGCAGACGTCCGAGGAGGACAAGACACCATGGCACTACGCATCACGAAGGCGGAACTCCCCGCCGAGGTCGAGGAAGAGCTGATCAAGCAGTTCGGCACGGTCCCCGAGCCCTTCGCGGTGACCGCGCACAACCCCAAGGTCGCCCAGGACTCCTCGGAGATGGGCGGCAAGGTCAACGAGTGGGACCTGGCCGACGAGGGTCTCAAGACGTTCGCGCACATGGCGGTCGCGGCACTGGTCGGCTGCGGTTGGTGCCTCGACATCAACTACTTCCAGGCGCTGAACAAGGACCTGGACCTGACCAAGGCGAGCCAGGTGCCGCGCTGGCGGGAGTCGGAGGTGTTCACCCCGCTGGAGCGGGACGTGCTGGGGTACGCCGAGGCCATGACGCACACCCCGCCGACCGTCACCGACGCGCAGTACGCGAGCCTGCTCGGCCGGCTCGGCGAGGCGGCCATGGTCGAACTCACCGCGTCCGTCGCCTTCGCCAACCTGGCGACCAGGAACAACTCGGCGCACGGGATCAGCTCGCAGGGCTTCTCCGACGCGTGCGGAATCCCGCTGTCCGCGCGACCGGATGAGCGGTCGGATGCGCGGCTGGATGCACGGCCGGACGCGAAGACGGACACGCGGTCGGATGCACGGCCGGACGCGCGTCCCGCCGAGTCCGGCGTGGTGTCGACGGCATGACCGGTGACGCCGATCCGTTCGTCGTCCATCGCGCCCTGCTGTTCACGGTGGCCTACGAGATGCTCGGGTCGGCGGCCGACGCCGAGGACGTACTCCAGGAGTCCTGGCTGCGGTGGGCCGACGTCGACCGGTCGCAGATACGCGACCCGAGGGCGTACCTCGTCCGGGTCGTCACGCGGCAGGGACTCAACCGGCTGCGGACGTTGTCGCGCAGCCGGGAGGAGTACGTGGGTGAGTGGCTCCCGGAACCGCTGCTGACCAGCCCCGATGTCGCCGAGGACGTCGAACTCGCGGAGAGCGTGTCGATCGCGATGCTGACCGTCCTGGAGACGCTCGGGCCCACGGAACGGGCGGTGTTCGTGCTCCGCGAGGTCTTCGAGATGCCGTACGGCGAGATCGGCGAGGCCATCGGGAAGTCGGCGGCCACGGTGCGGCAGGTCGCACGGCGGGCCCGCGAGCACGTGGCCGCCCGGCGACCGCGGGTGCGGGTGAGCCCGTCGGAGCAACAGGCCGTCGTGGGACGGTTCCTGCTCGCACTGCGGACCGGACGACTGCGGGACCTGATGGAGATCATGGCGCCGGACGTGGTGCTGGTCGCCGACGGAGGTGGGCTGGTGCCCGCCGCGACGGCTCCGGTCCACGGGGCCGAACCGGTGTCGGTGCTGCTCGCGCGCGTGAGCCAGGTGACGGCGGTGGCCGGGACGACGACCGGGACCACGGCCGTGTGGCTCAACGGCGCACCCGCGGTACGCATCGAGATCGGCGGCGAGTCGGCAGCGGTGAGCCTCGTCGTGGAGGACGGGCGGGTCACTCGGATCTACGTGGTGAGGAACCCGCACAAGCTGACACGGCTGGACGAGCCGGCGGAACTCGCCAGGTAGGGGGAACGGGGAGCGGAGGAGGGGAGGGTGGCGTGGGTGTTCCGGCGGGTCGGGGCGGATGTCCACCGCCCCGCCCCGCCGCAACACCCACGGTCATTCGGTTACTCGGTTACTCGGTTACTCGGTCACGAGGTCACTCTCTCTTGCCACTTCCTCCCGCGAAGTCGTAGCCCGACCAGTTGGTCAGCCGGCGGTAGCCGAGGCGTTGGTAGAGGGCGTTGCTGGTGGGGTTCGCCAAGTCCGTGAACAGGACGACCTCCCGCGCGCCCGCGGCCAGCGCGGCCCGGCTCACCTCCGCGGTGACGGCGCCCGCGTACCCGTGACCACGCAGGTGGGACGGGGTGTAGACGACATCCACCTGCACCTGGCTGCCGATCACGGGGTTCATGCCCGCGACGGAGACGGGGGTGCCGTCGGGGGTCTCCCAGAGCGTGTAGGTCTTGTCGGCGTAGCGGGTGCCGGCCCAGGAACCGGCGTCGATGGACACGTCCTCCCCGGTGGCCCTGGCGAACTCGCCGCACCAGTACATGACGTCGTCGAGGTCCTGCTCGCCCAGCAGCCGGCTCCGGCCCGCCGGGTGCGGATCGGGCGGGGTGAGCGTGCCGAGGCGGTACAGGCCCAGCCGCGTGGAACGGAGGGCCGGTGTGGCCCCCGTGTGCCGCTCCCACGCCTCGGCGAACAGGGCGGCGGTGCCGTCGTCCGCGCTGACGGCGGGGAGGGAGTGCCCGAGGACGGCCAGGCGGGCGGCGAGGCCGTCGGCCTGCTCGGGGGTGAGCGGGGTGGGGACCAGCGCGCGGGAGGGGAGCCGGTAGAAGGCGGCGCGGACCACGCCCGCCTGCTCCAGCAGCCCGAAGAGGGGCGGCTCGACGCCGAAAGCCGCGGCCCCACGGGCCCGCAGCCGCGCGGTCCACGTCAGCGGCATGACGTGCAGGCCGGGCCGCGACCGCAGGAAGCCGCCGGCCAGGCCGAGAAATTCGTCGACATCCTCGGTGAGGTGCCAGTCGTCCGGTCGCATACGGGGGCAGTCCTTGGGGTGAGGGCCGGATGAGGGCGCGGGTCGGATCGGTCGGATCAGGGTGCGGGATGCGGGGCGCAGTGGCGTAGCGCACTTTTGCAAGCATGTGCTTGCAATAGTTAGCAAGGGTGGTGCAGGGTAGACGCATGGCATCACTCAACGTCGGCAATCTCGGTGAGTATCTGCGGGACCAGCGGCGCAACGCGCAGCTGAGTCTGCGGCAGCTCGCCGAGGCCGCCGGGGTGTCCAATCCGTATCTGAGCCAGATCGAGCGCGGGCTGCGCAAGCCGAGCGCGGAGGTGTTGCAGCAGGTCGCCAAGGCCCTGCGGATCTCCGCCGAGACGTTGTACGTCCGCGCCGGGATCCTCGACGCCGAGCGCGACCGGGACGAGGTGGAGACGCGTGCGGTCATCCTCGCCGACCCGACGCTCACCGAGCGGCAGAAGCAGGTGCTGCTCCAGATCTACGAGTCCTTCCGCAAGGAGAACGGGTTCGAGATCAAGGCGGTCGAGGACCTGCTGGACGCGGAAGGCGTGCCGGACGCGTCGGACATGGCGAGTGTGTCGGACGTATCAGCCGTCACGCGCGTAACGGATGGCGGGGACACCGTCGTTGACAGGGCCCGCGCGGCCGACGGCAGCGATGCCGCACAGAAGGACCCGCAGGACCCGCAGGACCCGCACGACTCGCAGCACCCGCACGACCAGCAGTCCTCCGCGAGCTGACCTCGTCCGGCGTCACGACCGGGCACGGCGTGTCCCGGCACGGTCCCGTACGGACCGGCCGGCCCGCCGGTCGACCGGTCGGCCACGGAGCAGCGACAGACAGACCGCACGAACACGCACACCCATACCCTCACGCCCCACGCGACAGTGATTCCGGGAGGACCATCACCATGGCCATCACCGACGACCTCCGCAAGACCCTCAGCGACCCCACCCCCCTCTACTTCGCCGCCGGTACGGCCGACCTGGCCCTCCAGCAGGCCAAGAAGGTGCCGGGCCTCGTCGAGCAGCTGCGCGCCGAGGCGCCGGCCCGTATCGACGCCGTACGGGGCATCGACCCGAACGCCGTCCAGGAGAAGGCCACCGCCCGCGCCAAGGAGGCGCAGGAGACCCTTCAGACCCGGGTGAACGGCTTCATCAGCACCCTGGACACCGACCTGAAGAAGATCGGTGAGACGGCTCAGGACTTCGCCCTGCGCGGTGTCGGCGTCGCCGCCGAGTACGCCGTGAAGGCGCGCGAGACGTACGAGAAGGTCGCCGAGCACGGCGAGCAGACCGTGAAGACCTGGCGCGGCGAGGCGGCCGAGGAGATCGAGGAGCTGGCGATCGCCGTCGAGCCGAACCCCGAGCCGGCCGAGGGCACGATCGCGACGCCCGCCGAGGCCAAGACCGGGCCCGCCCCCGCCAAGAAGGCCCCGGCGAAGAAGGCCCCGGCCGCCCGCAAGACCACCGCCACGGCCAAGAAGCCGACGCCGCCCGCGAAGTAGGACGGCTGCCGCGTACGCGAAGAGCCCACGGGCGAAGAACGCGTACGCAGCGAGCGTGTACGCAAAGAGAACGGGTCGGGCACTCCGGGCACTATCGGAGTTCCCGACCCGTTCTGCGGGTACGGTGACCGCGTAGAAACGACGACTCGACACGGGTGGTGGGCAACGTGCTCCTGACGGCATTCGGCGGCCTCATGTGGCTGATCTACACCGCCATGCTGGTACTCGCGGTGGTGGCGCTGGTCATGGCCGGGCTGGCCCGCGACGACGCCTACCGCGCCGCGAACAAGCAGACCAAGATGTTCTGGCTGATCCTTCTCGGTCTCGCCGTGGCCGTGAACCTGCTGGTGCCGATGCTCTTCCTGCAGATCGCGTTCCTCGTCGCCACGATCGTCTTCTTCGTGGACGTCCGGCCGGCTCTCCAGCAGGTCTCTGGCGGCGGCCGGGGCGGTCGCCGAGGTGGTGGCAGCAGCAGCGACGGTCCGTACGGGCCGTACAACGGCGGCCGCTGAGCCGTTGCCTGGAGCGGCGTGTACTGAGCGTGCGGCGCCGTGGGGGTTGCTCGCGCAGTTCCCCGCGCCCCTGAAAAGCGGGGCTGCGCCCCGGCTTTTTGTCTTTGGGGGCGCGGGGAACTGCGCGACCAGCCCCCACCGGACCCGCACAGGGCGCAGGTAGCTGCAGCGCAACCGCGGGCTTACGCCACGCGGTCCAGCAACAGCACCGCAACGTCGTCCGTCAGTTCCCCGCCGTTGAGGTCCCGCACCTCGTTCACCGCGGCCCGCAGCAGTTCCTCGCCCCGCAGTCCCTCGGCGAGCTGGCGGCGGACCATGTCCACCATCCCGTCCTGGCCGAGCCGCTCCCTGCCCTCACCGGTGCGGCCCTCGATCAGTCCGTCCGTGTAGAGCATCAGACTCCACTCGCCGCCCAGCTCCACCTGCTGGCGCGGCCACCGCGCGTTCGGCAGCAGACCGAGCGCGGGCCCGCCGTTCTCGTACGGCAGCAGCTCGGCGACGGGCGGCACTCCGGCGGCGTCGGCCCCGTCGCCGCCCACCAGGGCAGGGGAACGGGCCGGACGCGAGATCAGCGGAGCGGGATGGCCCGCCAGGCACAGACCCGCGCGGCGGCCGTCCGGCGCGATGTCCACCGTGCAGAGCGTCGCGAAGATCTCGTCGCTGTCGCGCTCGTGCTCCAGGACCTGCTGGAGCGTCGACAGCAGCCGGTCGCCGCACAGGCCCGCCAGGGTCAGCGCGCGCCAGGCGATCCGCAGCTCCACCCCGAGCGCGGCCTCGTCGGGGCCGTGACCGCAGACATCGCCGATCATGGCGTGGACGGTGCCGTCGGGAGTGCGGACCGTGTCGTAGAAGTCGCCGCCGAGCAGCGCGCGCGAACGGCCGGGCCGGTAGCGCGCGGCGAACCGCAGCGAGGAGCCCTCCAGGAGCGGTGTGGGCAGCAGACCGCGTTCGAGGCGCGCGTTCTCCTGCGCGCGCAGCTTGGACTCGGTCAGCCGTCGCTCGGCCCGGTCGGACCGTTTGCGCTCCACCGCGTAGCGGACCGCGCGGCTCAGCAGCCGGCTGTCCAGCTCGTCGCGGAAGAGATAGTCCTGGGCGCCGACGCGTACGGCTTCCGCGCCGCGCTCGGTGTCCTCGGCCGGGGTCAGCGCGAGGACGGCGTGCCGGGGCGCGAGCCGCAGCACGTGCCTGAGCGTGGCCAGCTCGTCGTCGGGCTCCGCCTCCGCCGCCGTCCCCTCGGACGTGGCCGCGGGGCCGGGCGTCCGCAGCGCGAGGTCGAGCAGGACGCACTGGACGTCGTCGGTGAGCAGCCGCTCGGCCTCGGTGAGGTTGCGGGCGGTACGGACGCGGATCTGCCTGCCGGTCGCGTCCCGCAGTTCGGGCACGGTCAGGGCGCCGGCCGGATCGTCCTCGATCACGAGCAGCGTCAGCGGGGCGGTGCCGTTGGCGGCACCGCCGTGGTGAGCGCCATCGCTGTCGGCGGTGGCGCCGTGGTCGCCGTAGGAGGCGTCGCCGGAGGTGCCGTTCCTCGTCGAGGACGGCTCCTGGCCGGACAGGGCGCCGGGTGCGGGCGCGGCCTGCGCCGGTCCGCCGGATGGTGACGCGGCGTGAGCCTGTCCACCTTCCACGGCGGGGATCGCTCTCTGCCGCGGTACGGGTACGGGCATCGTCTTGGGTTCCTTCCCTCCCCCCGAGGGCACGGTGGGTCGAGGGATCTCGATCCACCGACGGGGACCATAGCGTCAGGCGCCGTCACATAGGAATGGCGGCAGCCCGCGCACAGGGAAAACGGCCGCCGTCATATGCCGCATCCTGTACCGCAATTGGGCAGGATGTGCGCTTGTACGGGATGACGTACATCACGCCCCACCGGTTTAGTGCCGGCCCCGAACGTGCCGCGTATCACGTGCGGCAGGTCACTGCGGGGGTCACGGTGGTGGTGGAGGCGGCGGGGGCGCGGCGGCGCAGGGTGACGGGGAGCGCCGCGCGGAGCGGGGGGAGCGCACCGCCGAGCCGAGGGGGGGTGCGGGACAGAAGCGACAAGCGTCGCTCCATGGGACATCGGATGCACCGAGGTGGCGTACGGCGCATCCGTGGTCGGGCGGCGCATCGGGCGGACGCGCGCCCCGTTCGGGCCTCGGCCCCGCGCGAGCCTCGGACCTGCGTGGGCCTCAGCCCCGCGCGGACCTCACTGGCCCGGGCGGACCACTCCGAGTATCGGCATCGAGCCCGCTCCCGCGATCGTCACCGTACGGCCGGGGCGCGGTGCGTGGATCATCGCGCCGTCGCCGATGTACATCGCGACATGGCTGGCGTCGGCGTTGTAGATGATGAGGTCGCCGGGGCGCATGGCCTCGACGGCGACGCGGTCGAGCTGCTTCCACTGCTCCTGAGAGGTACGGGGGATGGCCTGCCCGGCGGCGGCCCACGCCTGCGAGGTGAGCCCGGAGCAGTCGAACGTCTTCGGCCCCTCGGCGCCCCACTCGTACGGCTTGCCGATCTGTGCCGTCGCGTACTCCACGGCCTTCTTGCCCTGCGCGGAGGCCTTGCCGTCGATCTCGTCGAGGATGCCGGAGTCCAGCCAGGTCGTCTGCGCCTCGTACGCGGCCTGCTGCTCCAGCTTCGCCAGGCGCTCCTTCTCGTCCTTCTCCAGCTGGGACTCAAGCTTCTCGGCGGCGGCGATCTGCTTCTTGACCTTCTTCTTGGCCTCGGCCTTCGCCTCGCGGTTGGCCTCAAGCTTCGTCCACTGGGCCGCCGCGTCGCGCGCGTACTGCTCCAAGTCCGCCTGGGTGCGCCGCATCTCGGCGAGCAGACCCTTGGTCGCCTGGGCGCCCTGGCGGATCCGGCCCGCGCCGTCCAGGAAGGCTTCCGGGTCGTCGCTGAGCATCAACTGGGCCTGGTCCGGCAGCCCGCCGACGCGGTACTGGGCGCGGGCGGCGGCGCCCACACGCTTCTTCAGCTCGACCAGCCGGGCCTTGCCCTCGACGATCTCGCGGGCGAGCCCGACGATCTGCGTGGACTGCTTCTCGGTCCGCTCCTCGGCGAGGTTGTACGCGTCCGTGGCGACCGCCGCGTCGTGGTACAGCCCCTCCAGCTTCACGCGGACCGCTTCAAGGTCCGCGGTGCTCACGGGGGTTGGGCTCGCGCTCGGGCTCGGCGTCCGGGTCGGTGTCGGGCCGGGCGGCGGCGTCGGGGCCGCGTAGGCCACCCCCGGCGCGGCCAGGATGACTGCCGCGCAGGCCAGGGCCATGGCCGTCGTGGTCACGCTCCGCACACCGGTCACCATGCACCGACCCCCAAAACTGATTTACCGTCAGTAACTTAGGAACGCCCCGGGGATCGTGCCATGTCGGCGCGGAATATGACAGAGGCGGGCAAGAACTCCCGCTTCCCTTCCGCCCCTTCCCTCCCCCTCATTGCCCATCCGGTGGTGATCTCCTTCGCGTTCCCCGCCAATGTGACGAATGACTCACCGAGATCGTTCCCGCCACGTCAGAGGGCTGCCGGGGGTCTGTCGAGGGTCCATCGGGGACCTGCCGGGTTCCGGCCGGGGGGCTGGCCGGGTCTGCCGAAGTCCCCCTGGGTGCCTGCCGAGCGTCCGGCCCGGTCCTACGCGCCCGGCGCCAACGCCTCCCACCGCACGGTCACTTCGCCCTGCCGCCACCGCGACACCCCGTCCACGACCGGCCAGTCCGCCGTCAGATCGCGGACCGCCCGGATCCAGCGCTGCCGGGCGCCGTACGAGGCGTACGGCGCCGCCGATGCCCACGCGCGGTCGAAGTCGCGCAGGAAGGCATGCACCGGCTCACCCGGGACATTGCGGTGGATGAGGGCCTTGGGGAGGCGTTCGGCCAGGTCGGACGGGCGGTCCAGGGAACCGAGGCGGGTGGCGAACGTGACGGTCCGCGGACCCCCGGGGCCGAGCGCGATCCACACGTGCCGGCGGCCGATCTCGTCGCACGTGCCCTCGACGAGGAGCCCGCCGCGCGAGCCGGCGTCCGCCGGAGCCAGGCGTGCGCACAGCCGGGCCCACACCGCGGCGACCTCGGCCTCCTCGTACTGCCGCAGGACGTTCGCAGCGCGGATCAGCGTCGGCCGTACGGGCAGCGGGATCTCGAAGCCGCCGTGCCGGAACCGGAGGCCGTCGCGTTCGTACGGCTTCGCGGCGGCGACCCGGGCCGGGTCGATCTCGACGCCCACCACGCGCGCGCGGGGAGCGGCGGTACGCAGGCGCTGCAGCAGCTCGACCGCGGTCCAGGGGGCCGCGCCGTACCCGAGGTCCACCGCCACGGGGTCGTCGGCGCGGCGGAGTTCGGCACCGTGGGTGGCCGCGATCCAGCGGTCCATGCGGCGGAGGCGGTTCGGGTTGGTGGTCCCGCGCGTCACCGTCCCCACGGGTTTCGCTGCGCGGGCGTTCATGGGGTCAAGGGTAAGCGGCGCGCCCGGGGGGACGCCGGGTCGGTGCGGGCCTCGCGGGGGCTGCCGCCCCCGGCCCCCGCTGTCGGCCTGAACGGCCTCGTCCTCAAACGCCGGACGGGCTGAAAGGCGCGAGCCGCCCGACGGCCCGGTTTGCGCGGTACGCCGGACGGGCTGAGAGACGCGCGCCGTCCGACGGCCCGGAATGCGCGGCACTCCGCACGCGCTGAAGAGCGTGAGCCCGCGTCACCCCTCAGGAACGCAGAAACATCTCGAACGGTTGAGCGACCCACGGCAATGATTCGGTAAAGAGGAAATGGAGCAGACTCTTCCGGCGTTCAGGACTTGAAGGGCGTTCCACGCCCCGCCACAGGCATGCCCGCAGCACGTCCGTAGAAGGAGGAAGGCCACGTGAGCCAGTACGTGAGCAGGCTCGGGCGCCGCTCGCCGGCGGCCTCGACGAGGCTTCGCCTGCATCGCAGGCCGCGCCGCGTGGCGATGCTCTCCGTGCACACCTCACCGCTGCACCAGCCGGGCACGGGCGACGCGGGCGGCATGAACGTCTACATCGTGGAGCTGGCCCAGCGCCTCGCCGCGATCAACATCGAGGTCGAGATCTTCACGCGCGCGACCACCGGGGCCCTGCCGCCCAAGGTGGAGCTGGCGCCCGGCGTCCTGGTCCGGCACGTCGACGCGGGCCCTTATGAAGGCCTCGCCAAGGAGGACCTGCCCGCCCAGCTGTGCGCCTTCACGCACGGGGTGATGCAGGCCTGGGCCGGCCACCGCCCCGGGTACTACGACCTCGTCCACTCGCACTACTGGCTCTCCGGGCAGGTCGGCTGGCTGGCCGCCGAGCGCTGGGGCGCCCCCCTAGTACACGCCATGCACACCATGGCGAAGGTCAAGAACGCCGCCCTGGCCGACGACGACACCCCCGAGCCCGCCGCCCGAGTCATCGGCGAGACGCAGATCGTCCGCGCCGCCGACCGGCTCATCGCCAACACCGCGGAGGAGGCCGACGAGCTCGTACGGCACTACGAGGCCGAGCAGAACAAGGTCGCAGTCGTCCACCCGGGCGTGAACCTCGACCGCTTCCGCCCGGCCGACGGACGCGCCGCCGCCCGCGCGCGGCTCGGCCTTCCGCAGGACGCCCTCATACCGCTCTTCGCGGGCCGCATCCAGCCCCTGAAGGCCCCCGACGTGCTGCTGCGCGCGGTCGCCGTCCTCCTGGAGGAGCGCCCCGACCTGCGCTCGAACATCGTCGTCCCGGTGGTGGGCGGCCCGAGCGGCAGCGGTCTCGCCAAGCCCGAGGGGCTGCAGAAACTCGCCGCCCGGCTGGGCATCGCCGACGTGGTGTGCTTCCGGCCGCCGGTCGATCAGGAGCAGCTCGCGGACTGGTTCCGGGCCGCGTCCGTGCTGGTGATGCCCTCCTACAGCGAGTCGTTCGGGCTCGTCGCCATAGAGGCGCAGGCGGCCGGCACCCCGGTGCTCGCCGCCGCGGTGGGCGGTCTGCCGGTCGCGGTCCGCCACAAGGAGACGGGCTTTCTGGTCTCCGGCCACAATCCCGTCGACTACGCGCGCGTGCTGCGCGATTTCGCCGACAACCGGGCGCTCCCCGACCGGATGGGCGCGGCAGCCGCCTGGCACGCGCAGTCCTTCGGCTGGGACACGGCGGCGGCGGCCACGGCCGACGTCTACACGGCGGCGATGAACGAACACCGCCGTCACGTACGCTCCCACCATGGCTGACACGATGGCTGTGGAGCGGGCGGCGGGGACCGTCGAGGAGTTCCTCAAGGACGCCGAACTGGAGTGGGAGAGCCCGGAGTCGGGCCACTTCGTGGTGAAGCTCCCCGGCACGCGGAAGCTGTCGACGACCGTCTCGCTGATCGTCGGCAGACACTCCCTCTCGCTGAACGCCTTCGTCATCCGGCACCCGGACGAGAACGAGGGCGGGGTGCACCGCTGGCTCCTGGAGCGCAACCTCAAGCTCTACGGCGTGGGGTACGCCGTCGACCCGCTCGGTGACATCTACGTGGCGGGCAAGCTGCCGCTGGCCGCGGTCACCGCCGACGAGGTCGACCGGCTGCTCGGTGCGGTCCTGGAGGCCGCCGACGGCAGTTTCAACACCCTCCTGGAGCTCGGTTTCGCCTCCGCGATCCGCAAGGAGTACGCCTGGCGGGTGTCGCGCGGCGAGTCCACCCGCAATCTGGACGCGTTCACCCACCTGACTCAGCGTCCGACCGACTGAGCCGGTAGTCCGTACATAGCGCCTACGTAGTCCGTACCAATCAACCGCTGCACGACTCTTTCCCGCCGTGCGGATGCCATGTCATGCTCACCGCCAACGCACATCTGAACGTTGTTCACATCCATGGAATCCCTCTCCTTGGAAGGCGGTTCGGGCATGAGCGACCGTGGCGCGGAGAACACCCGGCGGACCCTCACCAGACGGGCCCTGCTCGGCAGCGCGACAGCCGTGGCGGCGGTCGCCGTGACCGGCACGGCGGCCGGGGCGCAGGCGTCGGCAGCGGCCCCGCGTCCGGAGGTGCCCGACCTCTGGCGGGAGTTCACCCGCACCCCTTGGACACACCCGCAGATCCCGTACATCGGCAGAGTCGGCCGGCGCGCCGGGGCGGCGCACTTCCCCCGCCGCCCCGGCGCCGGCGTCGTGGCCGACGTCCGCGCCCACGGCGCCACGGCGGACGGCTCGGCCGACTCCGCCCCCGCGATCAACCGTGCCATCGCCGCTGCCGGAAGGGCCGGCGGTGGCACGGTACTCATCCCGCCCGGCACCTACCGCCTCGACGGCCTGATCCACATCGGCCACTCGAACGTCGTCCTGCGCGGCGCCGGCAGCACCCGTACGACACTCCGCGCGACCCGGAACCTCACCGAGCTGATCGGTGTCTACGGGTCGCGTTACGGCGGCGACAAGTCGTCCTGGTCCTGGGCGGGCGGCCTCGTCTGGCTCTGCCCCACGGACCGCTTCACCGCCCTGACGGACGCCATCCGGGCCAAGGAGTGGCCCTTCGAGGGCTGGACGGGCAACAAGCGGGACGAGTGGCGGACGCTGACCACGGTCGAACCGGCCCGCCGCGGCTCCTGGACGGTGACCGTCGCGGACCCGGGCAGGCTCGCACCCGGAGACCTGGTCCTCCTACGCCTCGCGGACGACCCCGCCCACACCCTCCTGGAACACATGGCGGGCGACGGACCGGGCCCGGAGGCGTACTACTGGGACGACAAGACAAAATTGACCAGCTATGTCCCGTACGAGTGGCCCGTGCGTATCGCGCGGGTGCGGGGCCGGCAGGTCACCCTGGAGCGGCCCCTTCCGCTCGACGTCCGCCCGGAGTGGGACCCGCGTCTGACCACCCATGTGAAGGCGCTGACCGGATCCGGGGTGGAGGGCCTCACCCTGGAGGCCGTCGAGACCCCGCAGTCCCCGCATCTGCTGGACAAGGGCCACAACGGAGTCACCTTCCAGTGCGCGTACGACTGCTGGGCCGACGACATCGTCGTACGGCACATGGACAACGGCTTCGGGCTGGTCGCCGCCTCCGCCTGCACCCTGCGGAACACCCGGGTCGCGGGACGCGGCTCGCACCATCCGTACTTCTGCCGCGAGGGATCGCACGACAACCTCGTCGACCGCTTCACCATCGAGGAGCGCACGACCCCCGCCCCCGCGAACACCCAGCTCCACGGCATCAACGTGGAGGGGCTGTCCTCGTACAACGTCTGGTCGCGCGGGGACATGCGCATGGGGACCTTCGACTCGCATCGCGGGATGCCCTTCGCGAACGTCCGTACCGACATCACGGTCGTCAACAACGGCCGCCACGGCGGGGACGCGAGCGCGGGCCCCCTCTTCGGCGCCCGCTTCACCCACTGGAACATCCGCGTCACCAACGGCCGCGCCGGTCTGACGAGGATCGACGGCCTGGCCCCGTACAGCGCGACCGTCGGCATCAACGAGGTGACGGAGTCCGACCAGATCGACGTACCCGACTTCACCGGGCCGCTGCACTCCCGCCTGGAGCTGTACGGGACGACGGACGCGGTACGCCCCCGGAACCTGTACGACGCTCAGTGCGACCTCTAGCGCGTGGGGGTCAGGGGGTGACTTTCAGCGCGAGCTGTCGCGGTAGCGGCCGGGTGCCACTCCGACCAGCCGCTTGAAGTGGCGGTTCAGGTGCGACTGGTCGTAGAAGCCGGTCTCCGCGGCGACCTCGCCCGGCGGGCGGCCCGCCAGCAGCAGCCGGCGGGCGTGCTCCACCCGGCGTGACATCAGGTACTGGTGCGGCGGTATCCCGTACGCGCCGCTGAACGCCCGCACCAGGTGGGCGGGGTGCGCGTGCACGAGCCCGGCGGCCTCCTGGAGGGTGACGCCCTGGAGGAGGCGTTCGTCGAGCAGTTCGCGGAGCCGGTGCGCGAGCGGGTGGTCGGTGTCCCGGCCGTCCTTGACGAGCGCGGGCCGCAGATGGCCGCGCAGCCGCTCGCCGATCAGGGTCAGCCTGCTCTCCGCCTCCAGCTCGTCACCGGGGCGGGCGAGGGCCGTGTGCAGCTGCCCGACCCGCCGGCGCAGCACCGGATCGAGGAAGTCGGGGGTGTCCACGGCCGGCCCGATGTACGTCTCGTCGAGGCGGCTGAGATCCAGGTACAGCACCCGTTTGCGGAAGCCGTCCTCGGTGATCGGCGAACCGTTGTGCGGCACGTGCGGCGGCAGCAGTGAGACCGTGCCGTCCGGGGTGCCGTGCTCGTGCCGGTCGAGGTCGTAGCGCACCGCGCCCGCGTCGACGAGCAGCAGGGTCCACGCGTCGTGCACGTGCATCGGATACGCGTACTCCGTGAAGTGGGCGTGGAAGACCTCCACGACACCCGGCACGCTGGGGCGCCAGGCGGAGACCTCACGCCGGACCACCATGCAAACAACGTACAAGACAGGTGCCTACGCGGCTCGGCAGTCTCGAAGCATGAGCAGTGAGAGCAGCCAGAACCCTGAATACAGCCCGGACCCCGCGCCGGCCCCCGTCCGTTTCGACACCAAGATCGCCGTCCTGCTGCGCGAGGACCTGGAGC
The DNA here is from genome assembly GCF_055584525.1 of Streptomyces sp. NPDC102514. Lineage (NCBI taxonomy): Bacteria > Bacillati > Actinomycetota > Actinomycetes > Kitasatosporales > Streptomycetaceae > Streptomyces > Streptomyces sp. NPDC102514. Next base: position 181,220 of record NZ_JBVJLW010000018.1, on the reverse strand, counting down.
CGTGGCAGCGCCTGAACGTGACCGCGTTCCTGGTCAGCGGCCTGGGCCCGGCGGTCCCCGAGGTGGTCGGAGAGCCGTACGAGGACGCGGACGGCGTCGGCTACCTGCCGATGTTCCGCCAGCCGGTCCTGGTCTTCGAGGGGACGAAGGAGACGCTGAAGGCGGCCCACGGCAAGGCCCTGTCCCGTGCCCTGCCCCGCGCGCTGTTCACGGCGGACCTGTTCACCACGGGCAACGACCGCGACAACCGGGCGGCGGTACGGGCCGTACCGACCGCGGACCTCGACCTGGTCGGCCTCGCCGTGTACGGCCCGCGCAACGCGGTGGACAAGGTGGTGAAGGGGGCGCGGATGCATCACTGAGGTGCGCGTTGCCACGGGGCGCTAGCTGGTGCTGACCTCGGGCTTTTCGACAGCGGGCCGGGGCTGGTCCGGCGACTGGGGCAGCGGTAGCGGCAGGGGCTCGGGCCGGGGTGATTCGGCGGCGACGGGCTCCTCGTCCGGGAGCCTGCGCATGAGCACCCCGTACCCCACCCCCGCCACCGTGCCGACGACCGCGCACACGCCCCACAGCCACGCGGCCCCGTACCGGTCGATGACGACACCCGACATCAGGGGCGCGACGAGCGCGGCGACGGACCAGGACGTCGTGTACATGCCCTGGTAGCGGCCGCGGCCGTGGATGGGGGAGAGGCGCACGACGAGGCCGGTCTGGGTGGGCGCGTTGACGATCTCGGCGAGGGTCCAGACGCAGATCGTGAGCGCGAAGACGCCGACCGAGCCCGCGAAGGCGGTCAGCCCGAACCCGTACCCGGCGAGAAGGGACGACACGACGAGGAGCCGTTTCGGGTCCTGGTGCTGGATGAGACGGGTGACGGGGAGCTGGAGCACGACGATGAGGACACCGTTGATCGCGATCACCAGGCCGTAGTCGGCGGGCGTGAATCCGGCCTGCCCCATCGCCACCGGCAGGCCCACGTACCCCTGCTGGAAGATGAGCGCGACGAGGAAGGACAGCCCGACGACGCTCATGAAACGCCCGTCGCGCAGGACCGTCCCCAGACCCACCTCGGGCTCGCCGGCCTTCTTGGGGGCCGGCTCGGGCCGCGACTCGGGCAGCTTGACGAAGATGACGACCGCGCAGGCCATCGTCATTCCGGCCTCGACCAGGAAGCCGGCGAGGTAGCTGACCTCCGCGATGAACCCGGCGGCCGTGGACGACACGGCGAAGCCCAGGTTGATCGCCCAGTAGTTCAGCGAGAAGGCCCGCACCCGGTCCTCGGGCTTGACGATGTCGCCCATCATCGCCTGCACGGCGGGGCGGGAGGCGTTGCTGGCCATGCCGACGAGGAAGGCGACGGCCGCGATGGCCACCGGGTCGTGCACGAAGCCGAGCAGCGCGACGGAGACGGCTGTGGACGACTGGGCGATGAGGAGCGTGGGCCGCCGCCCGAGCCTGTCCGTCATCACGCCGGCGCCGAGCGAGGAGATCACTCCGCCGAGCCCGTGGAGCGAGGCGACGAGTCCGGCGTACGAGGCGGAGTAGCCGCGGTCCAGCGTGAGGTACAGGGCCATGAAGGTGGCGACGAAGGCACCGAGCCGGTTGACAAGCGTGCTGGTCCACAGCCACCAGAACTCACGGGGGAGCCCGGAGAGGGTCTCGCGCGCGACACGTCTCACGCTCAGGGACGCGAACGGCATGGAGGACCCCCAGGTTCTGACCAACTACAGACGAGCACAGCTCTTGTACGTGGCGTAAGCGGCCGGTGCAGGTGACTGGTGTAAGTGGCGCATACGGCGAGCACAAATTACGAGGGCGGGCTGGGCGTCGGCCACTCAATTAACAGAAGTCGTCAAGTGTCGGGGGTGTGCGTGTCCGGTGCCCGTCCTCGTACCAGTCCTCGTGCCCGTCCCGGTGTCCGTCCTGGTGTCCGTCCTCCGGGCGGGCGAGCGGCCGATCGGGGGCTTCGATTACGCTCGGGGCCATGGCCGACGCACCGTACAAGCTGATCCTCCTCCGCCACGGCGAGAGCGAATGGAACGCCAAGAACCTGTTCACCGGCTGGGTGGACGTCAACCTCAACGAGAAGGGCGAGAAGGAGGCAGTACGCGGCGGTGAGCTGCTCAAGGACGCCGGCCTGCTGCCCGACGTCGTCCACACCTCGCTCCAGAAGCGCGCAATCCGCACCGCGCAGCTCTCCCTCGAATCGGCGGACCGCCACTGGATCCCGGTCCACCGCAGCTGGCGCCTGAACGAGCGGCACTACGGCGCGCTGCAGGGCAAGGACAAGGCGCAGACCCTCGCGGAGTTCGGCGAGGAGCAGTTCATGCTGTGGCGCCGCTCGTACGACACGCCGCCGCCCCCGCTTGAGGACGGCACGGAGTTCTCGCAGTCGGACGACCCGCGCTACGCGACGATCCCGCCGGAGCTGCGCCCGCGCACGGAGTGCCTGAAGGACGTCGTCGTCCGCATGCTCCCGTACTGGTACGACGGCATCGTCCCGGACCTCCTGGCCGGCCGCACGGTCCTGGTCGCGGCCCACGGCAACTCGCTCCGTGCCCTGGTCAAGCACCTCGACGGCGTCTCGGACGAGGACATCGCGGGCCTGAACATCCCGACGGGCATCCCGCTCGCGTACGAACTGGACGCATCCTTCAAGCCGCTGAACCCGGGCGGCACGTACCTGGACCCGGACGCGGCTGCGGCGGCGATCGAGGCGGTCAAGAACCAGGGCAAGAAGAAGTAAGTACGCACGAACAGGCCCCCTAGCTGCGGTTTCTCCGCCGGTAGGGGGCCTGTTGCTATGCCTGGGCCGTCTCTGGGCCGTCAGGTGCGACGACGCCAGCGGCGGATGCGGATGTCGAGGACGATCAGCAGCGCCACGGGGACGGCGATCTCGGCGGGGGCGTCGGCCCAGAGGGCGAGCGCGCCGCCGGCCGTGCCGATGAGCGCGATGGGCACGTCGCGGGGACAGATGTCGACGGTGACACCTGTGCGTGGGAGCATGGATCTCCTCCTGATGGTCCGTTGCTAGATCGATGGAGACAGGGCCGTTCCCATGCCGGGGAGCGGCCCTGAATTTTGCGTGAATCCTATTCAGGTGATTCACCCTTCGGCAAATCTCCAGGTGAGGGCCTGCAGGTATTGTGCGGGTGGCGCTTCTAACTCGGCTCGCGAGCTCTCTTATGTGGACTCTAGAGCCCCAAAGTTCACCTAGTTGATCTTGGCTGCATGTGCATGCGTGCACTTGAGTGTGCACGCGTGCACGCCTGGCAAGTGATCGATGTATTGGGAGTGATTAAGCTTCCCTTCGCCTTGTAAGTCGCAAGGCAAGTCATTAAGAGACTCCTCTTGTTAATGCGGAATGCTAACAGTTGCATCTGATCTGGATGGCTAATGCCATCCTCTAGTTACGTCCCTTGTCTTTATAGGAGTCGCTGCTTTATTCCTGTCTCATGTCCGTGTTGAAGACTTGTGAGACTGCGTTTCGAGTGCGTTCCCGGCTGGACGGCATCAGGTGCGCGTACACCCGCAGTGTCAGTCCCGGGTCTGAGTGGCCCAAGTACTCTGCGAGGGCCTTGATGTTCTCTCCCGCGTCCAGAAGCACCGAAGCGTAGAAGTGCCGCAGCGCGTGCATGCCGTTCTCGCGTGACTCGACGTACGGCTGTCCACGCTCGGGGATCGGGATCACCCCGGCCCCGGCCAGCGCTCGCTTCCACGCCTCCTCGTTCAGCGAGGTACGCCAGACATGGCCGCCCCGAGGTCCGGTGAAGATCAGCCGCTTCGTCACCGATGGCCCGTCCGCGACCTTCCACGGCAACGTGATCTCGACGGGCGGGAACCGCTTCAGGTGAGCACGGAGCGCGTCTGCGACAGGTCCGGGAAGCGGTACGTCCCGGAGCTTGCCGCCCTTGGGTGGGGCGAACACGGCCTTGCTGCGGCTCAGCTTCAGTTGCTGGACCACATGCAGCGTGCCCGACGCGAAGTCGATCGCGTCGACGGCGACGCCGAGGATCTCGCCTTGACGGAGCCCGCAACCGGCGCCCAGGTCGACCATGGCTTGGAAGCGTTCGGGCATGGCGTTCCGGACGGCGAAGACCCGTTTCGGCGTCCACGGGATCACGCGCTTTGCGTCAACGGTCGGAGGCCGAACCGAGCGAGCAGCACACGGGTTCCGGGGGAGATGGCCGTCATCCACGGCCGCACTCAGAGCAGCCCGCACGTTGGAGTAGATCGTCCGTGCGTACGACCCCCGGACGCCGTTCTCTTGGAGCTCCCGTACCCAGTTGCGGATGTGCGCGGGCTGGAAGGAGCCGAGCGGACGCGTGCCGAGGTACGGGAAGGCGTGCAGCCGCAGTTGTGACTCCATCGATGCCTGAGTGTTCGGGTCAGCCCCTTGGGTGAGCACCCACTGTTCGGCGTACTGCTGAAACGTGGTCCGAGCAGCGCGAGGGTCGATGTACTGCCCGCGCGCCATGTCCGCCTCGATGTGCGCCAGCCACTGATCAGCAAGCCGCTTCTGACGATCAGGGAAGCTCTTCGCCTTCTCCGTGCCGTCCGGACCGACGTAGCGGGCGCGGTAGCGGAGCCCCGACCCAAAGCGCTCGGACTTGACCTTGCGTGCCTTCCCGTCCGGGCCGGTCTCCGTCTTGTACCAGCGGTCTTGGATGTGTCCGGCCATCAGGCGGCAGCCTCTTCTCTCAGAGACTCGACCCATGCCTGAACGTCCACGGAGTCGTACCGGAGGTGCCGGCCGACTCGGAAACCACGCGGACCGGTGCGCTTCCGACGCCACTGGTAGACCGTCTCGACGCTGGGCAGCTCGAACATCACCACCAGGTCGTCAGGAGTCAGATACCGCGACGGCAGAACGCGCGGCGCGGTGGCCACGTCTGCGACGGCGAGGCGTCGGCTAGCCATGGGTGGGCTCTCCTTCGGTTCCGGGGGCGGGTGCGAGGGTTTCGGCAAGCCACGCTTCGGCGTCGGTGAGGCCGGTCCCGGCGTAGACCCAGTGCGCGAGGACGAGGGTCGTGTCGACCACCTCCGGATTTCCGTAGGTGGTGGTCCCTGCGGCTTGTGCACGGCGCCATTCGGCGCGGGCCGTGCGGAGGGCGCCGAGGGTGGTGGAGTACCGGCGGGACTTGGTGGAGAAGTGGCCGCGGAAGCCGAGCATGTGGGCCCAGGCCCGGAGCCTGAGTTCTTCGAGGTCTTTGCGGGCGCCGAGGGTCCAGGCGGTACGCACCAGCCGCCGCGCATGGTCGCTGATGTCGAGCTGGGCCAGTTCGGCGAGGAACTTCAGCGGGCGGTCGAGAGCTCCCGTGGCACTCTCGGCGCCCTTGGTGGCGTACTTGGCGATGTACGCGGCGACGGCCCTGTCAGTCAGCTCCTGGCCGCCGTCGAAGTCAGCGCCACGGATGGTGCGTACGTCGAGTTGACGGCCGAAGGCGAAGACGTGAGCACGGCCGTCGATGACCGGGCCATCCACGCGGGCAGCGGTCGCGGCGGCCCGTATGGCATCGGTCAGCAGCTCAGCGGTGGCCCAGGCCGGAGGCGGAGTGTCGCCACCCTCCGGACCGTCGATGCGGATGACGGCGTGGAAGTGCACGGCCCCGCGCTTCTGGTACTCGGCGACCTTGGCGAAGGACACCCGGGCGTGCTCGCGGAACTCCCGCTGTGAGAGTCCGGCCCGCTTGGCAACCTCGCGCCGCAGGTAGGTCGAGAAGCGCCGCCACAGCGGACCGGCGTGCGCGTTCCAGAGCACGGCCGCTTCGTAGTCGTACGTGTCCGGGTCGAGCGGAGTGCCAAGTACGTCGTCGTCCTGGTCGTGAAGGACGCCGCACCGACAGCGGCGGACCGAACCGGCCGGACCGGTGGGACGGTTGTGGACGGGTCCGAAGCCCGGGGCGGTGAAGGTGGCGAAGACGCGAGGGTGCGCGGCGACCTGCTCGGGGATGCCCTTACCGCCGCGCAGGCCGGAAGTGATCAGGTGGAAGGTGTCGCGCCGGTAGACCTCCGAGCAGGCGGCGCAGCGGGTCGTGCGGCGGTTGTTGCAGCGGACCAGGAGGTGACCGGCAGGGAGGCCGGTGGAGTCGAGGCGGTGGAGGAGGTTGCCGATTTCGCCGGTTCGGGTGTTCACGTCGTACTCGGCGCGGTGGCCGTCGAGGCGGATCGGTTGGGTGCAGCCTCCGAGGCCGGAGAGTTGGCGCAGGAGCGCGGGCATGGTGCCGAGGGAGGCCAGCTCGCCGAGTTCGGTCAGCGGGGGCGGGGTGGCGCGGGTGATGATGGCTTTCTCCTTCTGGCTTCGGTCAGGAGGGGTAGGGCCCCCGGGGCGGCGGATGCTTGGCGGTGTCGGACCGCCCCGGGGGTCTGGTGTGGTTGGCCGGTGTCAGCGGTGGCGCTGATCGCGGAGCATCGAGCGCAGGACCACGGCGGCGACGGCGACGGAGATGGCCGTGACGGCGACGGCGGCCAGGAGCGCGGTCAGCACGACTCCGCCGACGAGAACGGCCGCGACCGCTCCGGCGCTGACGGATATCTGCGGAGCCGGACGGCGCACGGGAGCCGGATCGGTCGGCGCGTGCGTGTGCGCGGGCGGCGGTGTCGGGCTGTCGGGGTACTTGGGCAGGAACACGGCGAAGCTCTCCTTACCTACTCGTCTAGTCATGTGAGCCGTTGATGACATCCACGCCGGAACGCGTGCCGGATTCGATGGCCGGGGCCATGAAGGTGTCGGAGAGCCAGAAGCCGAACAGGGCGATCAGGACGACGATCCAGATGCGGACACCGAGGAACTTGACCGCTCCCCAGGCGAAGAAGCCGAGGACGGCGACGAGCGGCAGGCTGACGGTCACGGGTACGGAGTCCTTTCAGCGGACGGGGCAGCGGTGAGTGCGGGCGGCGAGTTCGGCGGCGGCGCGGCTGTCGTAGTCGACGGAGAAGCCGCAGCGAGGGGCGGTGCACGCGGCCGTGTGCTTCTCGCGCCCCCGGCCGTCGTGGAAGGTGCCGACCTGGACGGGGCCGATGCGGGTGACGGAGCGGAAGCGACGGTTGGCGGTCATCCGGATCTCCTTTCAGGGCTGGTCAGATCTGGGCGGCGATGGCTTCGGCCATGGGTGCGGGGACCCCGAGGCGAGCGCGCAGAGTCGGGGTGTCGATGGCCCTTCCGGTACGGGTCCGATGCTCGGCAGCGACCTTGCGGGCGTGCTCGACCAGGGCGGCCGGGACGGATACCGCAGGAGCAGGAGCAGGAGCAGGAGCAGGAGCAGGTGGAGTGAGCGCGGCCGTCGGCACGGGCGCCGGATCTGCGGCCGGTAGTGCGGGCGGTTCGGGGACGGGTTCGGCGTGCTCCTCCTGGTCCACGTCGTCCTCAGCGGTCTCCCCCACGTCCTCCGCCGCTTTCGGCACCGAGTGCGCGAGGAGCGTTCCGCCGAGGAAGGCGACCGCGGGCCAGCCCGCGACGAGGATGCGCAGCCAGGCCGGCACCTGGTCGAGGTCGAGCAGTCCGGCGGTGGCGATGTTCGCCCCGAGGGAGGCGGCCAGGGCGATGACGAACCAGCACCACCCGGACGCTTTGGCGTTGCCGGTCCGCAGTTGGCTCCAGGCGGCGACGAGCAGCAGGTCGACCGAGACGGGATACGCCCACGCCTTCCACCCGTCCTGACCGGCCGCAAGGGCGATGTCGTGCAGGTGGGCGAAGGACAGCGCGGCGGCGATGACCGCTTGGACGAGTACCGCGTCGACGCGGGCCAGTAGGGCGCGCATGCTGGGGCTCCTTCCTGTTCGAGGCATGGGAGGGGTAGGGACGTGGCGCGAGGCGGTCACGCCGGCCGGGGTGGAGCGGAGTAGTGCCTAGCGGCTCAGCCGGAAGCGGCGCACGGCTGCACGACTCGGAGTGGGTGCCTTGACCGGCCGCACCGGCACAGCGGGCCGGAAGGGCTTGAGCGCGGGCAGGTCGGGGACCAGGTGGGCCGACTCGTGGCAGATCTCGGCGGCGTCGCCGAGGGAGAGATACGGAGTGCGGATGCGGGACCAGCCGCCGGAGGTGTCACCGGCCACGGCGAGGCCGGGCAGTTCCGGAGCGATGGCGCAGGCGGCGGAGACCGCTTCGGGGGCGATGTCGCCGAGCGCCATCTTGGCGGAGGCTTCGTCGTTGACGCGGTGGCAGACCCGGCCGGAGAGTTGAGCCCGAAGCATGGTCGCGCCCTTGCCCAGCTCGGCGCCGAAGCGCTGCCCGCAGACCTCCAGGTAGATCCCGGCGGCACGGCCGAGCTGGGCGAGGCGGATGAGCTGGGTGACCATCTCGTCCCGCCGGTCCTCGTCCTTCCGCGTGGCGACGAGGAAGAGTTCCGCGACCTCGTCCACGAACAGCACCACGGGCACGGGCCGTTCATGCTCGGGCAGGCCCCAGATGTCGGAGGTGATCTCCTCATCCGGCGTGCCCGCCGCAATGCCCTGCCGAGCCTTGATCAGGTCGTAACGGTCCTCCATCTCATTGATGAGCACGGGCAGCAGTTGAGCAGCCTGCGTGGGGTCGGTGGCCAGTGCCGAGAGCCGGGCAGCGAAGGGCGCCAGCTCCACACCGCGCTTGCAGTCGATGCCGACCAGGGCGACAGGCTGCCGGGCGAGTCCGGCGACGAGGTGGCGCAGGTACATGGACTTTCCCGACAGCGTGGCGCCGAGAGTCAGTTGGTGAGGAACGGCCCGGTAGTCGCGTACGAAGGGCGTTGCGTCCTCCCGCAGAGCCACCGGTATCTTCAGCGTCCCGGCCGGGGACTTGCGCGGCATGCGGACCTTGCGCAGCACGTCGAAGCCGACGAGCCGCAGTTCGACGACACCGGGCTTGACCGTCGTGACGTACACGGCGTGAACGCCCCAGGCGTGCCGGAGGCGTTCGGCCGAGGCGGCGACGTCGGCGGGTTCTTGCCCAGGGGCGAGCCGCAGCCGGATCCGCAGCCCGGTCGAGGTGGGCCGGATGATGCCCCGACGCGGCGGAACGGGCCGCACCTCACGCCGAGTGGTGGCCTTGACCGCCAGGACCCGCAGCCGGGAGGGAGCGACGGTCAGGCCGCACGCTTCCATGACCGAGCCGTACGAGCTGAGCAGGCGGGCCGTGGAAAGCGGCAGGCCGACCGTGGACCGGTAGACGCCGGGGTGTTGGGCCCGGGCGTAGGCGGCCCCACCGCCGAGTGCTGCGACGGGACCACCTACCTCCAGAAGCGTTGCCAGATCGGTCATCAGGCCGAGGCCCCCATGACAGCGGGGAAGGCGGCCGGGGTGACTGCGGCGGCGCGGTAGGCAATGCCGTGGCGCTGCTGCCCGTTGAACACGCTCTCCCACGGCCGGGCCACCAGGCCGGGCAGCGAGATCGGAGCACCGAGTGCCAGCCCCTCGGAGACTCCGCTTTCCGGGATGGTGACCTTGATCAGTGCCGACTCCCCTTCCTCGATGTAGACGACGCCGATCGTCATCAGTGCCTCACCGCTGTTGACGTCCTTGGCGATCTCGCCGGTCTGTCGGTCGCGAACCTTGGGTTCGGGTGCCTCGGTCAGCAGGATCGTCGCGGCCGAGGTCTCCACACGGATGGTGCGCAAGGTTTCTTCCTATCTACTCGTCTAGATGAGTGGCAGTCTGCGAACCCGGTGGATCCGGGAACGTCGGCCACTCTGGCATACAACTTGCCCACTCGTCTATATGAGTATGCGTGTCGGTGTGTGCGAGTCCGAAGAAATGGCCTCGCGCACCGCCGGTTACGTCGCCGGAAGCTGGTACGACAGCACGTATGCGTCCGCCGCCATGACGGTGTCGCAGACCTCCACGGGCCGCTTCTCGGTGTCGTACGCGGTACGGATGAGGTGGATCACCGGCACACCGGACGCGAGATGCAGCGTCTTGACCTCGGACGGCGAGGGCATCCGGGCCCGGATCTCCTCCTCGAAGTGGTCGAGGTGGTGGCCCAGTTCCTCAAGACGGGCGTAGATGCCGCCAGGTCCGGGGTTGGGTTCGGCGATCTGCGTACCGCGGGCGATGTCGAGGGGGAGGTAGGAGGTGGCGAACTCGACCGGGCGGCCGTCGAGCAGATATCGGCGCCGCCGAGCGAGCACACGCCGTACGGACCCGAGCCGGGCGGAGATGTCCTGCGTGGCCTTCTCTTCCTTGACCTCCAGGCTGTCCACCTTCGGGTGACTGCCGGCGGCGTCCGCTTCCACGATGAACGCGGACTTCCCCTGCTCACGGTGGCGCCGGGCGAACCGGTCAGAGGCGAGCCGTCGCACAGGCGGTCGCGGCCGGACGAACACGCCCTTCCCGTGCTCGGCATGCACCAGGCCCTCGCCCTGGAGCACCGAGAAGGAATTCCGAACGGTCATCCGGGATACGCCGTAGTGCTCGACAAGCTCAGCTTCCGAAGGCAGCTTCTCGCCTTCCTTGAAGCGCCCACGGTCGATGGCCTCGCGCAGCTGGTCGGCGATCTGCCGGAACACCGCACGATCGCTCGTGGGATCCAGGCCACCGAGCAGGGACGGAAGAGAGGTCACGAGTACTCCTTTAGGTATCTAGACGAGTGGGCGAGTGTTGTTGCTACGGTTGAGAGCCTAGCCATCTGAGAGGGCCGAGGAACGTGACCACTGACCGTCCGCACTCCGTGAGCGTTGCCGGAGTCATCGTCGACGACCAGGGCCGGGCCCTCTTGATCAAGCGCCGCGACAACGGCCACTGGGAGCCCCCGGGTGGCATCGTCGAGCGGGAGGAAACCCTCCCCGACGCGCTTCAGCGGGAAGTCCTCGAAGAAACCGGCATCAAGATCGCGCTTCCCGCGACCCTCACCGGCGTCTACAAGAACATGACAGGCCTGATCGTCTCCCTGGTCTTCCGCTGCGAGGCCGCCGACGGCACACCCACCACCGGGGACGAGACCCGCGCTCTGCGGTGGGCCACCCGCGAAGAAGTCACCGACCTGGCCGACGAGGCGTACGCGATCCGTGTCCTGGACGCTCTGGACGCGTTGTCTCCACCGGCCGTCCGCGCACACGACGGCGTGAAACTCGTCTAGCCCGAACCCGCTACACATGGCGGCCTACCAGCATAAAGGAACTTGTATGCACGAGTATACGAGCACTGCGCGGGTCTGGGGACTCACTTGCCCAGGTTTCCCGGAAGAGGTCAGCAGGGCCCGCCGCTGGACGAGAGACATCCTGCGCGGCTCACCCCTGGCCGACGACGCCGAACTGATCGTGAGCGAACTGAGCGCGAACGCGATCCTGCACACCGCCAGCGGCCGGCACTCGGGCAGCTTCCATCTGGCACTGGCGATCTCCCCGCAGATGGTCGCCCTGTCGGTCACGGACGACGGAGGCACCGGCCGGGCCCCGAAGGTTGAGCACCAGGACCAGGAGGCGGAACACGGCCGGGGACTGAGCATGGTCAGCGCGATCGCCCACCGGGTCGTGGTCCACGACAGCGACGGCGGCCACACGGTCACCGCGGAACTCTTCACGGGGGTCCGCCCAGGAGGCCACCCATGCTGAAGAACGAACCGCAGTGGGGCTACTGGTGCGAGTGCTGGACGGAAGACCTCACGGAGGGAGGAACGCCGGAGCTCCGAGCATCCTTCGACGCGCACTCGGCACCGCAGGCAGACAGGTGGGTAGCGGTGGCACTCCGCACGATCTCACCGGCACTCGACGCCGACGCTTCCGACGAGGCTTGGGGGTGGCTGTACGAAGGACGCGTAGAGACCCGACGAGCCCTCTTACGCATGCAGCCGTGCACAGTCTCAGTGACGCACGCCAGCACCCGCATCACCTGGACCATCCGCCCGGTCCTCTTCCTGCCACTCGCACACCGACAAGGCATCGAACTTCCCGCCTGCGCATACAACTTCAAGCCCCAGCAGCCCGACTGAGTTACAACTTTCTCTACTGGTTCAAGTCCGGCTGCGCTCCGCTCCGCCGGGCGCGCTTTCGGCTCTGCCGCCCTGCGCGCTCCTGCCTTCGGCCCGCGCTCCGGGCGCTGCGCCAACGCGCGCCCACGGGCAGATAAGCCGGTCTGATGAGAACTGATCAGCACACCGTGCGGTCTCGGTCAAAGCAGGGCCTCCGGCGGGGGCGCTCCGACTCCGGGATGGAGGGGGCGCCGTTCGCGGGTGCCGGCTGAGTGGGGTTTGCGCGGGGTGCTTCCATCCCGTCCGCCGTCGACCCAGGCAGAGCCGAGCAGTCGCGGCCCAGGGCGTCAAGGTCGTTCGTACAGTGGCGCGCTCCGCCTTGACGCCCTGAACCACGCCCACTCCACGGTGTGTGGGTCGACGGCGGACGGGATGGAAGCTGAGGTGAGTGATGGTCGAGGTAGAGATGTTGGCGAGGGCTCAAAGGTCAGATCAAGAATGCTCTGGGCTGCCAGCCCCAGAGCGACGCTGAAGAGACCGAGTACCTGCCCAAGCAGGCCATGAACCGTCTTCCGTCTTGCTTCAACATCGAGAGACGTGAGTCGAGCCCGCCAGTCACTACCGAGCTTCTGGGTGTCGTTCTCTCGTGCCTTCGTTTCGTGTCCCAGGCCGCATTGCGCGTCCTACGCCAATTTGTGCACGCGGTTCAGTCGGTCTTCAACTGAGGCAGAAGTGCTGAGGTGGTGCGGTAGCACACTCAGTGGGCAGGCACGCATAGGGCGACGACGTCGCCGTGCGTACTGGCGCCGGTTTCGTTCAGGGGGTGTCGGTGCCGGGCCCGAAGGTGCCGTCGACGGTGTTGTCGATGATTTGCTGGGCTAGGTCGGTCAGGCGTAGCTGGCGAGGACGGGAGTGGGTGCGCATGGCGTCGAAGCTGGCGTCGAGGCTGAGGCCGTAGCGTTCCGAGAGGATGCCTTTGGCCTGTTCGATGATGACGCGGCTGGTGAGGGCGGCCTGGAGCTGGGCTTTTTCGAGGTGGCTTGCTTCGATGGTGCGTTGTTGCAGGATGGCGATGGTGGCGACGTCGGCGAGGGCTTGTCCGATCTGGAGGTCGGAGTCGCTCAGGCGGTTGAGGCGGGTGTCGAAGAGGTTGACGGCGCCGATGACCTGGTTGCGCAGTTTCATCGGCAGGGCGTGGGTCACGGTGAAACCGGCCGTGCGGGCGCGGGCGGCGAAAGGCCCAAAACCCTCGGTGGAGGTACCGGAGGTGAGGTTGATGTTCAACAAAGCCCGGCCGCTGTGGTAGCAGCGCACACACGGTCCCTGATCGTGCTGGAGGGCGAACAGTTCAAGAAGGCGGGTCGTCTCGTCGGAGGCGGCAATGAGTTGGAGCTCGTCGTGCTCGTCGACGATCATGATTCCGGCCGCCTGGACGTCCAGGAGTTCGACACAGCGGATAGACAGCCGGTGCAGGAAATCGATGATGTCAAAGTCGTCGGTGAGGGTGTCGACCGCTTCGACCAGGATGTCCAGCACACGCTGTTGGCTTGTCATCGGCTTCAATCCTTGTCCGGGGACGGGACGACTGTCCCGTCCTTATCGTTCCTGAAGTGCAGGCGCCGGGCCACCACTTCGGCAGCGGTTTCCAGCAGAGGATTTTCCGTACGGTAGGCATGAGCGCGCAGCAGAACCATCGCCTCCGTGAGGGAGATATCGGCTTGGACGCTGATGATGCCCGCAGCCTGATGGACAGCAGCACGGTGCAGCGTGGTGGGGGGTTCGGCCCGAGCGAAGGACTCTCGTTGCGCGTTGTCGCGGATCAGTGCTGCAGTGATCGCGGCAGTCAGGATGAACGCGTCGTTCATCCGGGCGGTGTCCAGAGGAGCGGGAGTGGTTCGCTGTGCAGTGAACACGCCCAGGCAGACAGCGCCCATGTTCAAGGGAAAGCAGAACAGGGCTCGGGTGCCGAGGCGTTCGGCTTCAGGCAGGAAGGCGGGCCACCGTTGTGGGTCGGCTTGTTGCAGGTCAGATAGGGCGATCAGGCTACGGTGACGGCAAGCGTCCAGACCAGGACCCTCACCGAGGGTGTACTGGGCGTCCTCCAGGGCGGTGCTGCGGCCCGGAGTGGACCACACCAATTCCGTCAACGCACCATCGGTGGCCACGGATACCGCGATCCCGTCCACCCCAAGTACACGAGCGCATAGGTCCGGGGCACCGCCCAGGAGGCTGGAGCCGTTGCCTGCGGGAAGATCACGCAGGATACGGGCCATCATCGCGCTTGTGCCCGTCATGTCACCGCTTCCAGGCCCGCGCAGAAAACGCCACCCGGGGTGAGCAGCTGCCCTGGACAGCCTACAGAGTGTGTGGGGTCAGCGGCTGTGACTGGGAATACCGCTGAAGAGCGTATTTCGGGCCGTTTCAGTGCTGGAGGCTTTCTCACCCGCCGTGGATCTGCCGTAATGGATGTGCGGGAGCAGACCGCGCCGGGCAGGGCGCCTGCGCCACAGCGCGGGACATTCGTGTCCGACACGGTCTGGTACCCCTTGCTCCCCGTTCGGGTCGAGGAGCAAGGCATCAGAGGCGAGAACACCGCGCAGATCCCCCCGTGATCACTGAACGGTGTCCTCGCTCTGATCGCCCTCACCGGGCGCCCGAGGGGCGCGGGATGCCGCCGGGCGCGACACCGGGAAGGACGCCGGCTGGAGCTGCGTTGTCGGTGATGCGGCTCCAGCCTGCTCTCGGTCGGACAAATGACACGACCCGGGGGCAGGGGGCCCAGAAACCGACCAGCCCAATCGCCCGGTCACCCGGCCCCGACGGCTGTCGCCCTCCACTTCCACCCTAGGCCGCCGGCCGCAGACACCCACCACTACTTCCGGCCTCATGTCTGAAGGCTGCACACCCACTTTCACGAGGCTGCACCGGCCTTCATGGGCTGCTCCGGGGCCGTGGGATCGGCTGTGAGGCCGACAGGGCCTCACGGGGCCACGGCCCGGCCGGACCAGGAGAGCCCATCCGGGCATCGAAGGTGGTCGCGTAGCGGGGAAATTGGCCGGTAAGACACAACGCCCTCAGCAGAACATGAATGCTGCGCTGGCCGTAAACCAGGCGCACCCGCCCGCCCTCACTCTGGCGCCTTGCTCGTACCCGGCACAACTCGTGGATCCCGGCGGAGTCCATGAACACCACCGCCCGCAGATCCACCACCAACAGGAACGGCGCGACAGGAGGGGACGATGGGCGGGCAGGAGTGTTCAGCAGGAGTGCGAAGTCCATCGCGGTGAACAGATCGATCTCACCCGCCGCATGCACCACACGACAGCGGTTCAGCGAAACCGGATCACACACGTCCACGTCCATCAAGGACCAACTCCAGCCCACACCTGCACGAAAATCGCATAGCACGGAAAGAGCCAGAAGTTCGGCGCGGGCCGCTGCTCATCACCCTAAGAGCCACACCGCCACACGTCCCGCCAACAGCGTCGACAAGCTGAATGGGCACAGCAGCGACTGACTCCGACACAAAAATGCACAACTCTGACCATTTTAGAAGCGGTAACAGATCGCGGCAGCCCACCACGAGGACGGGTTGAGGGGATGAGCCGCTTGATCGACGCAACGGTAAGCGGTGCGAATCAAGCGCCCAGGAGGCCACCGGCCAGGCTGGAACCTGTCGCACAAGACAGGAATCCTCACCAAGAAGGCAGATAGTGGGGCATATAAGGGTAATTGACCTTGCCGCCGACGGCCAGGTCCGAGCGCGACGCGTTCTGAAACAGGCTTTAGCTCGATACGCAGGCCCCGTTCCTGTCGGGCGCTTCGGGCGGTGAGGTCCGTACTCGTACGATGAGGCTCGCTGAGACCGTTCAGCAAGCATTCACCCAGATCAGAACCATCCCGCCCTCGATTGCCCGCAGCTTCCCAAACTGATGCTCTGTAGATCGGATCTACGACTACGCGGTGCAGTCGTCCCAGTTGACGTTCTCAGTCACGTAGGCCCCGCCAGAATGCGCTCATGAGGCGTTGTTCGGGCGTGACACAGCAGGGGCGAATGTGCGGCAACCCAGCTAGGCGGAGCGGCTATTGCCACTTGCACGGTGGTGGTCGCCGAAGTCCGAGCGCCAACGTCCGTCCTCCGCGCATAACAGCCAGCCTTCAGTCGCAAGGAGTACGGCGAGGTTGGTGGTGGCGACTGCGGTGGCTCCTCATGAGCTGGCTGGAGACACTCCGCGGCGCCCTCAGCCGCCGCAGGTGAAGTCGTTGGCTGGGCCGTCCCTGGGCCGTCCGACGTCGCTCGACAGTGGCCAATGATGACCAACGACGACCGCCAGGCGCACGATCCCACCGCCCCTGACCAGCGAAAACCCAGCTCACCAAGATGCCCGGCAAGACCCAGGGCAAGAAGAAGTAAACAGACACGAACAGGCCCCCTGTCTGCGGTTCTCCGCTGGCAGGGGGCCTGTTGCTGTGCCTGGGCCGTCGGGTTCAAGTCCGGCTGCGCTCCGCCTTGCGGGTGCTGGGTGAGCGGGGCCGGCGCGGTCAGGGGCTCGATCTGGACCGAGCGCGGGAAGACGTAGGTGCACGGTCAATAGGCGGGGACCGCAGCTGTGTGGATCAGAAACCGTTGCGTCTGTGGCATGTATGTGCGACAGGATGTGCACATGATCCAAACCGCGCGTGCGCTGCTCCCCCTACTCCTACTGCCAGTGCTCCTCACGGCGTGCGCCGCGGACAAGGAGAACGGGTCGGAAGGGGCGACCGCCGACAGCGCCGACCTCGACGCCGCCGCGCGCGACTGGGGCATCTCGTCGGAACTCGTCTATGTCACCAAGGTCTCCGGTTACACCTTGTTCCCACAGTCGGTCGGCGCGTACGACGATGAGTTCGTCGCGGCGTATCGGTCCGAGAAGGGCGCTACCAAGTTCGGTCTATTCGTAGGTCGCGGCACGATGACGGCGGAGAGCTGCCCCAAGCAGCCGTTGGGTGAGGTCTCCGACAAGCAGGTCACCTGTGAGCACGACGGCGACGCCTGGTACCGCAGGGCCGGTGGCAGTCACGAATACGCGGTGCCTGACGACGGCGTGATGATTCGTCTGATCGCCGACGCGGACAAGGTCGACCGGGCCATTTTGCGTAAGGCGGCCGAGGCGGCCCACCGCCCGGATGACGCCGAACTGGCCGCACTCCAGACAGACACGGACGGTGCGGATACCTGAGCGGATGGCACGAAGTCGACGGATGCCACTTTTCGCACCGATCCGGGGGTCGTCAGCGGCGTTGTGCGGATTGGTCAGCAGCTTTGCCACGCGCATCAGGCCCGAGCGGCTGAGATCAACAGGCTGACGTTGTCTTGCCGGCGCGCGAGATCGTCCCCCGCCTCCATCAGCAGCGGTGCGTTGTCCCGGAGACGCGACAGGTTACGGCTGGGCTCGTAGACCATCCAGGCCGTGTCCTCTGAGATGCCGGGAGTACGGCCCTGTGTGTCCTCAAGATCTGCCTTGAGGACCTTGAGGAGTGATGTCAGCGGCCTGCTGTCGAGCTTGCCTTCGGGCCTGCTGTCGCGTGGCGGCCGCGCCTCAGTTCTTGACCGCCTCCGCGATCCGCGCAGCCGTCTCCGCCGGTGTGAGGTGTGTCGTGTCGACGACCTCCGCCTCCGCGTGCAGCCATGTGCGGGCCGCCTCCGCGTAGGGCTCAAGGTGGTGGAGGCGGAACGGGGAGTCGGGGCCGAGGACGGTGTCGCCCGCGATGCGTGCGCGCAAGGTGTCCTGGTCGGCGTGGAGTACGAAGTGACGTACGGGAATGGCGTGTTGCGCGAGGCCCGTGCTGATCTCGCGCCAGTACTGCTCCACCAGCACGGTCATGGGCATCACCAACACGCCCCCGGCGTAGTCCAGTACCCGGCGGGCGGTCTCCACGACGAGCGGTCGCCACGGCGGCCAGTGCTGGAAGTTGTCCGCCCCGGGCCCCGGCAGCCCCGGGGTGATGTCCATGAGCGTCTCGCCGACCTTCTCCGCGTCGAACACCCGCGAATCCGGGATCAGTTGCTGCACGAGCGCGCTGGTCGTCGTCTTGCCCGCGCCGTGAGTACCGTTGAGCCATACGATCATGGCCCAACGCTAGGACACGCCCCCGTGCCCGACGGTGCGGAGCCACTCCGCAAGCACCGCGAAATCGTCGTCCATCAAGCCCCGGTGCGGGTCCACGCGGTGAAGCAACGACGGCTCCCGGTGCTGCGCTTCGACCCAGAGGCGGTCCACGGCGCCGATCTCGTCGTCGACCCAGATGAACGGACGGCGGCCCGCCCGGTCGACGATGTGCCGGGTCTTCCAGTGGAGACCGCGTGGCCCCTCGGCGGCGGACGGATTCGGCCACCTCAGTACCGGCAGTGCCGGCAGCCCGATCCGTGGAGCGACCACCTCGTTCGCGTCGTCCAGCCAGGTCGTCGCCCACACCAGGTCGCATCCCAGTGCCAGGAGGCGCGGCCCGACGGCGGGGTCCAGCCGTCCGAGCAGCGGGTTCCCCGGGGGATTCCCCGGGGGAGGGGGCGCAGGGGAAGAACCCCCGTCGGTCCGCCGGCCGAACGGGATGAGTGGTCCGTCGACGTCGAGGAAGAGGACGGGACGCCCCACCTCGCAACGGTCGTTCAAAGGTGTTCCTTTCTGATCATGTGTGCCGCTACAGTGACCCAGCTGTCGTGGAGAACGTGAAGTGTCCGTTCCACGTCGGGGAGGCGAACGGCAGCCCTTTTCAACACCTTTTCGTCGCTTTCGCCATCACTTCTGGCATCGCGAACTTTCGGCATTCTTGTGGGGGCACATGAAGATTCACAGACGCCGCGTGCTCGCGGCACTGGGCACCGTCGTGGCCGTGGCCGCGGGCATGGCGACCGCCACGCCCGGCGCGGTCGCGGCGGAACCCGTCACCTGGCAGGCCGCCGACGGCAAGCTGACGTTCGTCAACGGCGCCCGTAACGTCATGCAGACGCAGGAACCCGGCAGCAGCACGTACACCGACTTCCTCGCCGACGCCCACCAGCCGGCCTGGTCGCCCGACGGCAGCCGGGTCGCGTACGTGAAGGACAACCGGGTCGAGACCCGCCGCTACACCGGCTCCACCCTGGTCAAGATCCAGGAGCAGGGCTCGATGACCAGCGTCGGCCACCCGACGTTCCTGCGCTCGGGCAACACCGTCGTGTACTCCGGCGGCGGTCGCCTCCGGTACGCGTCCTCGGACGGTTCCCGCTACGCCCAGCCGCTGTTCTCCACCTCGGAGGACGGCTGCGACCGTCAGCCCAGCGCGTCGATCAACGGCCTCGTCGCCTTCGTCCGCACCGGCGACACCTGCGGATCGCCGACCGGCTCGGCCATCTGGCTCTGGGAGGACACCACCGGCGGCTTCACGAAGCTGGCCGACTCCGGTACCAACCCCGCGATCTCGCCCGACGGCACCCAGGTCGCCTTCGTGCGCGAGGCGGACGGCCTGAGCCGGCTCTTCGTCGTCAACACCGACGGCACCGGCGAGCGCCAGCTCACCTTCACCGACGCCGCGTACGCCCCGGCCTGGTCGCCCACCGGCACCCGGATCGTCGTCACCAACGGCACCGACGAGGACGTGGCCATCCCGCGCATCGTCGACGTCGCCACCGGCGACATCACCAAGGTGGCGCTCCCGCCGGGTACGTCTTCGGTCCTCGACCCCGCCTGGCAGCCGTTGCGCAGCCAGGGCGTGGGCCGGGTCTGGGGCGCCGACTCGTACGCCACGAACGTCGCCGCGTCCCGCTGGACCTGGAACACGACCGGCCAGAGCGAGCCCGGCCTGATCGACGCGAAGACCGCCGTCCTCATCAGCAAGGACAGCCCGTCCTACGCCCTGACCGGGCAGACCCTCGCCGGCCAGAAGCTGGGCCCGCTGCTGATGACGTCGAAGACCTCGGTGTCGGCCGGCGTGCAGAGCGAACTGAAGCGCGCGCTGAAGCCCGGCGCCACGGTCTACCTGGTCGGCGGCACGGACATCCTGTCCAGCGCGGTCGCGACCAAGGTCAGCTCGCTCGGCTTCACCCCGAAGCGGCTGTCCGGCACCTCGCGCTACTCCACCTCCGTGGCGGTCGCCAAGGCCGTCACGAGCTCCCCGGAGTACGTGTTCATCGCCACCGGCACCGACTACCACTCGGCGATCGCGGCCTCGGCGGCGGCCGGTGCCCTCGGCACGGGCGGCAGGGGCACGGTCGTCCTCAACGAGGGCAACAGCCTCTCGTCGTCGGTGAAGTCGTACCTCAACTCCATCGACCCCGACCAGACCCTGGTCGTCCCGGTCGGCGCCTCGGCGAAGTACGCGCTCACGCACACGGCCTTCTCCAACTGGCCCAGCACCTACTCCTACTACCCGGTCAGCGGCAGCGGCCACGACGGTACGTCCGCCGAGCTGGCGCGGTTCTGGTGGAGCTCCCCGTTCCAGGTCGGCCTGGCCTGGACGGACAGCTGGCGCGGCGGGGTCTCCGCGAGCACCGGCATGCTCCACTACGGCCCGGTCCTGTGGACCGACGAGACGACCCTGTCGGAGACGAGCGCCACCTACCTGCGTCAGCAGGCGGCCGGCGTCAACTCCGTCATCGCCTTCGGCGGAACCGGTTCGGTCTCCGCGGCCGAGCTGACCGCGGCGGGCTCGGCCATCAGCGCAGGCAGCTCGCTGGTGGAGTACCGGCCGTACTACAACGGTGTCACCCCGGCGCAGGCGACCGCGCGCTCGGCAGCCCCCGGCACCGTGAGCGACACCGCGCGGCGGGCGACCGGTACCGCGGCCCCGCAGCCGAACCTGGACGCGGTGCGCACCACCAACCGGTAGCCGCCGCCCACCGGCGCATGAACCGATGAACGAACGGAAGGGCCCCGCACCTGAAGCGGGGCCCTTCCGGGTTCACATGGCACGCGGCGGGTTCACCTGGCACACCGCAGGCGCGTCAGCCGCACTGACAGGGATTGCCGGACTGGCACCCGCATCCGCAGCCCGAGCCGCAGCCGCAGGCGCCGAAGAGCGGCAGGCTCTTGATCTCGACGGGCTGCTGCGTCTCGCGTTCCTGGGTCGGGTCGGGCGTGGTGGGGGAATCGGCCATGGGTCCCTCCTCGAAGGCTTGTGCCTACTCCCATTGCATTCCCCCGAAGCCGGGCGCATCAACGGCGCACGGAGGCTTTCGCACCCCTGCCCGCACCCGATGCGCCCCCTCCCGGCGGGGACCCGACCGCCGGAGCCCGCCCTACGGACGGAGGACCGCCACCGGAACCCGCCCCACGGACGGAGGACCGCACCGAAGCCCGCCCCACGGCCGGCGGCAGCGCCGCCGGCCGTGGACGGATCACGCGCCCTCGACCTGCGGAGCGGTCTGCAGCTCGTCGGCGTGCTCGCCCGTCACCAGGTACACCACACGGTTCGCCACCGACACCGCGTGGTCCGCGAAGCGCTCGTAGTAACGGCCCAGCAGCGTCACGTCCACCGCGGTCTCGATGCCGTGCTTCCAGCGGTCGTCCAGGAGGTGCTGGAAGAGCGTGCGGTGGAGGAGGTCCATCGCGTCGTCGTCCTGCTCCAGCTGGAGGGCGAGGTCGACGTCCTTGGTGATGATGACCTCGGCCGCCTTCGCCATCAGCCGCTGCGCGAGCTGGCCCATCTCCAGGATGGTGGCGTGCAGGTCCTGCGGAATGGCACGGTCCGGGAAGCGCAGCCGCGCCAGCTTCGCCACGTGCTGGGCGAGGTCGCCGGAGCGCTCCAGATCGGCCGACATACGGAGCGAGGTGACGACGATCCGCAGGTCCGTGGCCACGGGCTGCTGCCGGGCCAGCAGGGTTATCGCCCGTGCCTCAAGGTCGTGCTGGAGATCGTCGACCTTCTGGTCGGCCGCGATCACGCTCTCCGCCAGCTTCAGATCGGAGTCGAGGATCGCCGTCGTGGCGCGACCGATGGCCGAGCCGACGAGGCGGGCCATCTCGACCAGGCCCTCGCCGATCGAGTCAAGTTCCTCGTGGTACGCGTCCCGCATCTGGATGTCCCTTTCCTACGTCTGCTTCGGAGGTTCACTGGGGCTCGTGAACCCCACGTTCCCACGCTCCGGCCTGAACGCGTCGGTTTACGTGCCCTCAAATGAACCATCACCGGCACCCAGGTGAATTCTGGGCGACGTAGCCTCTTCCCGCAGGTGGGAAGGGTGCGCGACCTGGTCGTACGAAGTGAACCAGCAGGGTCCCCAGGGTGAACTCTGGGCGACGAGTGTTCGAGTCCACCCTCGGACGGCTGTGACCGGGGCGTACAGCGTGCCTAACCTGGAGCCATGGACGTGAACGCGGCTGTCGCCGCAGCGGCAGCGATCGCCGGTGTACTCACCGGCGTCATCGCCGTGCTGGCGTTCCGCTGGAGTGAGCGGGAACAGAAACGCCCCACCCGCACCTCTCTGCACACCGACCCGGTCCTGCCACCGGGCGTCGACACGGTTCTGTCCGTGCTCCGCTCCTCCGCCGTCGTGCTCGACGAGTCCGACGCGGTGGTCAAGGCCAGCTCGGCCGCGTACGCACTCGGTCTCGTACGCGGCGGGAAACTGGCCGTCGAGCCGATGATCCTCATGGCCCGCGACACCCGCAGGGACGGCGAGATACGGCAGGTCGAACTGGACCTTCCCCGGCGCGGCACCGGCCGCGGCGAGGCGCTCGCCGTGTCCGCCCGGGTGGCGCCGCTCGGCTCCCGGCTCGTCCTCCTCCTGGTCGAGGACCTCACCGAGGCCCGCCGCATCGAAGCCGTACGACGCGACTTCGTGGCCAATGTCAGCCATGAGCTGAAGACCCCGGTCGGCGCGCTCTCCCTCCTCTCCGAGGCCGTCATGGGCGCCTCGGAGGAACCGGAGGCCGTGGAGCGCTTCGCCGGGCGCATGCAGATAGAGGCGACCCGCCTCACCAACCTCGTCCAGGAACTCATCGACCTCTCCCGCGTCCAGAACGACGACCCGCTGGAGGACGCCGAGCCCGTCCGCGTCGACGAACTGGTCGCCGAGGCGATCGACCGCTGCCGCCACCAGGCCGGCACCAAGCAGATCACCATGGCCGCCGGCGGCACCGCCGACCTGCGCCTGTGGGGCAACCGCGGCCAGCTGGCCGCGGCCCTCGGCAACCTCGTGGAGAACGCCGTCAACTACTCGCCCGCCCGCACCCGGGTCGGCATAGCCGCGCGCAGGGTGACCGCGCCCGGCGGAGACCTCATCGAGATCGCCGTGACCGACCAGGGCATCGGTATCTCCGAGAAGGACAAGGAGCGCGTCTTCGAGCGCTTCTACCGCGTCGACCCGGCCCGTTCCCGCGCAACCGGCGGTACGGGGCTCGGGCTCGCGATCGTCAAGCACGTGGCAGCCTCGCACAGCGGGGAGGTCACGGTGTGGAGCTCCGAGGGTCAGGGCTCCACCTTCACCCTGCGGCTGCCGGAGGCGGGCGCCGCCCGCGACCGCGCGAGCGGCCACCAGATGCCCGGCCTCGACGAAGACGACGAGACCGGTCAGACCGACGGGACGACCACCGTCTCATCCCCGTACGAACCCTTTTCTGCCCCGGAGGTCCACCCGTGACCCGAGTGCTCGTCGTCGAGGACGAGGAGTCCTTCAGCGACGCTCTGTCCTACATGCTTCGCAAAGAGGGTTTCGAGGTCGCCATCGCGGCCACCGGGCCCGACGGACTCGACGAGTTCGAGCGCAATGGCGCCGACCTCGTCCTCCTCGACCTGATGCTGCCCGGCCTGCCGGGCACCGAGGTGTGCCGTCAGCTGCGCAGCCGTTCGAACGTTCCGGTGATCATGGTCACCGCCAAGGACAGTGAGATCGACAAGGTCGTGGGGCTCGAAATAGGAGCCGACGACTATGTGACCAAGCCCTTCTCGTCGCGTGAGCTGGTCGCCCGCATCCGGGCCGTCCTGCGCCGCCGCGGCGAGCCGGAGGAGGTCAGCGTGGCTGCCCTGGAGGCCGGACCGGTCCGCATGGACGTCGACCGCCACGTGGTCACCGTCTCCGGCTCCAAGGTCGACCTCCCGCTCAAGGAGTTCGACCTCCTGGAGATGCTGCTGCGCAACGCGGGCCGCGTCCTGACGCGTATGCAGCTCATCGACCGGGTGTGGGGCGCCGACTACGTGGGTGACACCAAGACGCTGGACGTCCACGTGAAGCGCCTGCGGGCGAAGATCGAGCCGGACCCGGGCGCGCCGCGCTACCTGGTGACGGTCCGCGGCCTCGGCTACAAGTTCGAGCCGTAGACCGCACGGGACGATACGTCCGCATCGGGACAGTAAGTACTGCGAAGGGCGGGACCCCCGGAAGTGGGGTCCCGCCCTTCGTCATGCGTCATGCGTACATCACGTCCCGTACGGGACCTGCCCGTACGGGAGAACGGTGGCTGTGAGCCGCTCAGTGGCCCGCTGCGGACTCCGAGGCGTCGGCGCTGGCCGAGGCCGCGTCGGTGGCCTGCGTGCCCGCCTCACCCGTCTCCTCGGTCTCACCGGCCGCGGACCCGGTGGGCGTCGGCGAGCCCGTGGCCGTACCGGACGCCGACTCCGAGGCGGAGGGCTTGGTGCTCGGCGCCGCCGGGGCCGCGCTCGGGCCCCACTCGGCGTAGTAGCCGTGGCCGGGCACGACGAACGCTTCCAGCTTCACGTCGCCGGTCCTGCTGAAGGTGAAGGTGACGGGCTGCGCGTCGCCGTCCTTGAACGCCTCGCGGCTGCTCTCCAGTGCGGCGGAGGCGTTGCCCTTGCCGCCGAGGATCAGCGAGCCGCCGGCCGGGACGGTCAGCTTGCCCGAGCCCTTGGCGGGCTTGAGCTGTGCGGGCTGGCCGATGCCCTCGACCTGGACGGACTCCAGGGTCTGGGGCTTGTCGCCGCTGTTGAACAGGGTCGCGG
Organism: Streptomyces sp. NPDC102514; assembly: GCF_055584525.1. Taxonomy (NCBI): domain Bacteria; kingdom Bacillati; phylum Actinomycetota; class Actinomycetes; order Kitasatosporales; family Streptomycetaceae; genus Streptomyces; species Streptomyces sp. NPDC102514. The sequence goes on along the minus strand of NZ_JBVJLW010000018.1, from coordinate 156,430 downwards.
AGACCGCGGCCGGGCCCGTCGACTCCAGCTCGGCCTGGGTGATGACGACGGCGTTCTGGATCTTGATCTCGCCGACGGTGACGGCGGCGTTGTCCGGCTTGATCTCCAGCGTCTGGGCCTTGTTGCCGGCACCGCACGCGGCGAGCGAGGCGATCGAGAACGCGATGGCGGCGGCGGCGAGGCTGCCGCGTCGAAGGCTGCTGCTCACGGCGGCGGCAACTCCTAGAACGTGGGCGGAACAGGGCGACTCCTCTGTAAAGCCGCCCTAAGGGTCAGTCAGCGGCCTCAGGTTACCGAGCCGTTCCCGCGCCGCCGCACCCGACCCGCCCCAAGGGCTCCCCGACCGCGACCGTACGACGCTTCTCCGTCCCCCGGGCTCTCACGTCATCCGGTGTACGTGCATGTCGCATGGACTCATCCGTCACGCGTTCGTCCGTCTTTCACATAAGAACCCTTGGTAAGCCACCGACAAGCCGTCGACGCGGTCTTGCGGATTTCCCGTAAGGAATGCATGACGGCCCCGGAAATTGATCTTCGGTTGATCTTCCGTGGATCTCCGCGCCGATCTCCGGCCGATCCGACGGTGATCTCCGGCCCGTGTGATCAATTCCGGATTCGGCTCGTACGTGACTCCGATGACCGAACGGAGTAGCGGAAGATGGGCCCCCGGAACCCGACAAATCTGGACGATCAGGCACGTGGGCGGGGATCGGAGGTGTTGTAACGTGCGCGTTTCTCCCCGCCGGGACAGCCGCTCCGACCTGCGAATACCGTCGTCCGCGACCCCTCCGCAGCACGTTCCTGTTGGGATTGTCAAGCCCCGAGATATGCCCTGACCTGCGAAAACGCCATTCAGAACACGCGGTTTCCGTGTTACCCTGGATAGCCACGGAAGGGGTACCTGTCACATGACGTTCAAGGTTGGCGACACCGTGGTCTATCCCCATCACGGGGCCGCGCTGATCGAGGCTATCGAAACTCGCCAGATCAAAGGCGTGGACAAGACCTACTTGGTGCTGAAGGTCGCCCAGGGCGACCTGACAGTGCGTGTGCCAGCGGACAATGCGGAGTTCGTCGGCGTACGTGATGTGGTCGGTCAGGACGGGCTGGACCGGGTCTTCGAGGTACTGCGCGCGCCGTACGCCGAGGAGCCCACTAACTGGTCGCGTCGTTACAAGGCAAATCTTGAGAAGCTCGCCTCCGGCGATGTCATCAAGGTGGCGGAGGTAGTCCGTGACCTGTGGCGTCGTGAGCGCGAGCGTGGACTCTCCGCCGGCGAGAAGCGCATGCTCGCCAAGGCCCGCCAGATCCTGGTGAGCGAGCTCGCCCTCGCGGAGAACACGAACGAGGACAAGGCCGAGGCCCTGCTCGACGAGGTCCTCGCGTCCTGACGCCCGTCGCGCTCTGATCGCTTTCTGACCAGAGGTGAAACGAGCGGTTCGGCGCAATGAAATGCCGCGGTGCCCGATGACGTATTCAATGTCGCCGGGCGCTGCGGCATGTTCGTACCCGGATCTGTTTCCACCCCGGGCACGTCCGTACCGGGAAACCGTGCACACACTCTCTGCACACCGTGCACTCGGACGTCCCTCGATAATTCAGGGATCCGATACATGGAGTGCCGGGCCCGGACAGCTGGCTCGACCATCTTCACGGAAGGGTCCGGTCAAAGCGTCGCGCCCGGCACTCCCCCAGCCCGTCGGCCGGGGTACGCCCAGGCCATACCCACGTCGGCCGAGCATACAAACCTGACAGGAACCGATGTCTGACGATTCGCGCCCCACGCCTCCCGGGGCCCGTACCGCGGCCGTGATTCCGGCCGCAGGCCGAGGCGTACGCCTCGGTCCGGGCGCTCCCAAAGCGCTTCGCGCGCTGAACGGCACCCCCATGCTGATCCACGCGGTCCGGGCCATGGCCGCGTCGCGTGCCGTCTCCCTCGTCGTCGTCGTGGCGCCGCCCGACGGGGCCGCGGAGGTCAAGACGCTGCTCGACTCCCACGCACTGCCCGAGCGGACCGAATTCCACGTCGTGCCCGGGGGCGACAGCCGCCAGGACTCCGTACGGCTGGGGCTCGAAGCGCTGCCGTCCGGCATCGACATCGTGCTCGTGCACGACGCGGCCCGTCCGCTCGTCCCCGTCGACACGGTCGACGGCGTCATCGAGGCGGTACGCGACGGGGCACCGGCCGTCGTGCCCGCGCTGCCGCTCACGGACACCGTCAAGCAGGTCGAGCCCGCGGGGACGGCCGGGGAGCCCGAGCCCGTGGTCGCCACCCCGGACCGGGCGCGGCTGCGTGCCGTCCAGACACCGCAGGGCTTCGACCGCGACACCCTCGTACGGGCCCACGCGACGGTCACCGACAACGTCACCGACGACGCCAGCATGGTCGAGCAGCTCGGACTGCGGGTCGTGGTCGTGCCCGGCCACGAGGAGGCGTTCAAGGTGACGCGCCCGCTGGATCTGATCCTCGCCGAGGCGGTTCTGACGCGGCGGAGGCTGAACGATGGCTTCTGACACGTCCCCGGTGGCGCCCCTGCTGCCGCAGGTCGGGATCGGTACCGACATCCACGCCTTCGAGGAGGGCCGTGAGCTGTGGTGCGCCGGCCTGCTCTGGGAGGGCGAGGGCCCAGGGCTCGCCGGCCACTCCGACGCCGACGTCGTCGCCCACGCCGCGTGCAACGCGCTGTTCTCCGCGGCGGGGCTGGGCGATCTGGGGCAGCACTTCGGTACGGGGCGGCCCGAGTGGTCCGGGGCGTCCGGGGTGACGCTCCTGACGGAGGCCGCGCGGATCGTGCGGGCGGCGGGGTTCACGATCGGCAATGTCGCCGTGCAGGTCGTCGGGCCCCGCCCGAAGATCGGGAAGCGGCGGGGCGAGGCGCAGGCGGTGCTCTCCGAGGCGGTGGGGGCGCCGGTGTCGGTGTCCGGGGCCACGACCGACGGGCTCGGGTTCGCCGGGCGGGACGAGGGGTTGATGGCGGTGGCCACGGCTCTGGTGGCGCGGGTGGGCTGACGGGCTTTTCCTCGCCCCCGCCGCCCCTACCCTTCCCGTCACTGTGTCCTCAAACGCCGGACGGGCTGAAAGGCACCTTTCAGCCCGTCCGGCGTTTGAGGACCGGGGGTTCGGGGGCGGAGCACCCCGAGTCAGTGACGGGAACGGGTAGGGGCGGCGGGGGCGAGGAAAACGCCCATGACGTCATCGACGCGGCACAGATGTCACGAATACGTGTCCCATGCGGGATAAGGGTCGCGGGGCACTGGTCACCGCCCACTACCCTGGTGTGGTGACTATTCGCCTGTACGACACCAGCGCCCGGCAGATTCGCGATTTCACCCCGATCACGCCGGGTTGTGTCTCGATCTACCTGTGTGGCGCCACGGTGCAGGCGGCCCCGCACATCGGCCACATCCGGTCGGGCCTCAACTTCGACATCATGCGCCGCTGGTTCGAGTACCGCGGCTACGACGTGACGTTCGTCCGCAACGTGACGGACATCGACGACAAGATCATCAGGAAGTCCGCGGAGCAGGACAGGCCCTGGTGGGCGATCGGCTACGAGAACGAGCGCGCCTTCAACGACGGCTACACGGCACTCGGCTGCCTCCCGCCGACGTACGAGCCGCGCGCCACCGGGCACATCACCGAGATGGTCGAGATGATGCGCGGGCTCATCGAGCGCGGTCACGCGTACGAGGCCGGCGGGAACGTCTACTTCGACGTACGGTCCCTGCCCGGCTACCTCTCCCTGTCCAACCAGGACCTCGACGAGCTGCGCCAGCCCGCCGAGGACGGCGAGACCGGCAAGCGGGACCCGCGGGACTTCGCCATGTGGAAGGCCGTCAAGCCCGGCGAGCCGTCCTGGGAGACGCCCTGGGGACGCGGCCGGCCCGGCTGGCACCTGGAGTGCAGCGCGATGGCCCACAAGTACCTGGGCGCCGCCTTCGACATCCACGGCGGCGGCATCGACCTGATCTTCCCGCACCACGAGAACGAGATCGCCCAGGCCGTCGGCTTCGGCGACGAGTTCGCGCACTACTGGGTGCACAACTCATGGGTGACCATGAGCGGCGAGAAGATGTCGAAGTCGCTCGGCAACAGCGTGCTCGTCAGCGAGATGGTCAAGGCGTGGCGGCCCATCGTGCTCCGTTACTACCTGGGCACCCCGCACTACCGCTCCACCATCGAGTACAGCGAAGAGGCACTGCGCGAGGCCGAGTCGGCGTTCGCGCGGATCGAGGGCTTCGTGCAGCGCGTGGTGGAGAAGGCCGGGGGGCCGGTCGAGCCCGCCGCCGAGGTGCCGCCGGCGTTCGCCGAGGCGATGGACGACGACCTGGGGGTCCCGCAGGCCCTCGCCGTCGTGCACACCACGGTCCGCCAGGGGAACTCCGCGCTGGCCGCCGACGACAAGGAAGCGGCCGTCGCCCGGCTCGCCGAGGTCAGGGCCATGCTCGCGGTCCTCGGTCTCGACCCGCTCGACCCGCACTGGGCGGGCGAGAGCGACCGCGGCGAGGACCTCCACGGAGTCGTCGACACGCTCGTACGGCTGGTGCTGCAGCAGCGCGAGTCCGCCCGTGTCCGCAAGGACTGGGCCACCGCCGACGCCATCCGCGACCAGCTCAACCAGTCCGGGCTCGTCATCGAGGACGGCCCCCAGGGACCGCGCTGGACCCTCGGCCCGCGCTGACCATTTCTTGATCGATTGTGCCGTCCGGGTGTCCGGGCGGCACACTGCATGGACGTACACCCGTACGTCCATCCGTACGTCTTCACACAGACAGGTAGGTCATGGCCGCTAACAACCGCCGCATGTCCGGCAAGAAGGGCGCGCAGGTCGGCAGTGGCGGCCAGCGACGCAGGGGCCTCGAAGGCAAGGGCCCCACCCCGCCCGCCGAGGCGCGCAAGGGACACAAGAAGAACCGCATCGCCGGCGCCAAGGCCAAACAGCTCGTGCGCAAGCCCTCGCCGCGCGGCGGCCGGGGCGGCAAGGGCACGTCCGAGATGGTCGTCGGCCGCAACTCCGTCGTCGAGGCGCTGCGCGAGGGCGTACCCGCGACGATGCTGTACGTCCAGCAGTTCATCGACAACGACGAGCGGGTGCGCGAAGCGCTGCAGCTCGCCGCGGAGCGCGGCGGCATCCACCTCATGGAGGCCCCGCGCCCCGAGCTGGACCGCATGACCAACGGGCTCAACCACCAGGGTCTCGTCCTCCAGGTCCCGCCGTACGAGTACGCGCACCCGGAGGACCTCGCGGCCGCCGCGTACGACCAGGGCGTGGACCCGCTGATCGTCGCCCTCGACGGGGTGACGGACCCGCGCAACCTCGGTGCCGTCGTCCGGTCCGTCTCCGCGTTCGGCGGCCACGGTGTGGTCGTGCCCGAGCGGCGTGCGGCGGGGATGACCGCCGGTGCGTGGAAGACGTCCGCCGGTGCGGCCGCCCGTACGGCCGTCGCCCGCGCGTCCAACCTGACGCGGGCGCTGGAGGCGTACAAGAAGGCCGGGCTCGTCGTGGTCGGCCTCGCCGCCGACGGTGAGGCCGAGGTCGGTGACCTGGAAGCCCTCGGCGGGCCCGTCGTCATCGTCGTCGGCAGCGAGGGCAAGGGGCTGTCCCGGCTGGTGGGGGAGACCTGTGACTTCCGCGTCCGGATTCCCATGCCCGGTGGGACCGAGTCGCTGAACGCCGGTGTGGCTGCGGGAGTTGTGCTGTACGAGGCCGCGCGGAAGCGGGGTTAGTCGGAGGCTTGGCTGCCTCCGGGCAGTCGGTCGTCCGCAGGTGCGTGGGGGCTGGTCGCGCAGTTCCCCGCGCCCCTTGCGGGCCCCGGGTTGATCTTGACGGGGTCCGGACAGATCCGGCCGGTCAAAGCAGTGTCCTAAACACACGTCACTCGGTTAGATGAGTGTGGACACCAGAACACCCCGCACACCCACGGGGGACAGCTCGTTGGGATTCGACGACGCTCCCGCGCTGAGCATGGTGAAGGTGCCGAGCGATCCGGCGCAGGTCATCGTCAATCATGCGAGCTTCCGCGTGCAGCTGAACACCGCGCCGCGGGCCCAGTCCCCGCGTGGCGCGCGGAACTTGAGCTCGGGCGGCGACACCGCGCGCACCCCCGTCGTCGGCACCGCCGCAGGCACCCGGCGCCGCGCGCCCGTCGTCTGGAGCGGGAAGTCCGCCCCCGACGACACGGGCGCCACCCGGCTGTTGCAGGCCGTGCGGAGCACGAGCCTGCGCCACGGCGCCGAGGCACCGGCGGGCGAAGGCGGCGCGACCCAGGTCATCCCGCGTGTCGACGGCGAAGGACCCGCCGGGTTCGACGTCGACGCCACCGTCGAGACGCCGACCGTCCGCGGCCCCGAGACCCGTCTCCTGCCACAGCAACTGCGCAGCGCGGGCAGCGCCTACGAGGAGCTCGACGAACCCCCGTACGCGGAGGGCGACTTCGAGGACGACTCCTACGAGGACGACGACTACCGGGACGAGGACGACGGGGCGCTCAAGCGGCACGGATCCGCCCCCGTCCGGCACGGCTACTACCCCGGCCGCCGGATGAACCTCGGCGTCGTCCTGCTCCCGATGCGCGTCTTCCTCGGCTTCATCTCCATCTACGCCGGCATGGGCAAGCTCTGCGACCCCGTCTACTTCGACGGTGGCAAGCGCGGCTCCATGGTCAAGTGGCTCAACTCGCTGCACCCCTGGGAACTCGCCGAGCCCCTGCGCGAGTTCGCGCTGCAGCACCCCGTCGGCTCCGGACTCCTCATTGCCTTCTTCCAGGTGATCGTCGGCGTCCTCACCGTCCTCGGTCTGTGGCAGCGGGTCGCGGCGGTCGTCGGCGCGCTGCTGTCGGCGGCACTGCTGCTGACCGTGAGCTGGAAGTCCGTTCCCGTCTACGACGCGCCGGACATCATCTTCCTGGCCGCCTGGTCGCCGCTGATCATCGCGGGCGCCCCCGTCTACTCCATCGACGGCCGCCTCGCGGGCGAGGCCTGGCGCACCCTCGGGCCGCGGGCCGAGATCTGGGAACTGCGCCGTCGCGTACTGCGGCGCGGGGCGCTCGTCGCGGCGATCGTCGTCGGACTCACGCTGCTCATCGGGTCGATGCTCGGCGGCGCCGTCCGCGACTCCGACCGCGTGGTCGTCCCCGGACCGGGCGAGGCCCCGCGCAACGAACTGCCCGGCTCCGCGCTCCCGCAGGAGCCCGGCGCGCGCCGCGACAAGCAGAGCCCCTCGGCGTCGGCCGACTCGCCGACCCGCGGCGCGACCTCGGCGAGCCCGTCGGGCGCCGCGACCTCGCCCGGCGCGACGGCCCGTGAGACGGCCGGCGCCACCGCGGGTCAGCCCAGCCAGACGCAGGGTTCGAACCAGGCCCCGCCGCAGCAGTCGGCGCCCCCGCAGGCGCCCGCCACCACCGCGGGACCGTCCTCCTCGGGCGGCGGCACCACGGGCGGCGGTACGAGCACGGGCGGCGGCACCGGCTCCGGAGGCGGCACGGGCGGCGACACGGGCGGCTCCGGAGGGTCCGGCGGCAAGTCCGGGCTCGTGGGCGGCCTGCTCGGCTGAGGAACCCGTACGACGCCGATGGGGCCCCGCACCTTCCTGGTGCGGGGCCCCATCGGGCTACCTGCTGGTCGTTTCGCTTGTGGCTGCGGGCGGGGTGGGCCGCGCAGTTCCCCGCGCCCCTGAAGGAGCAAAAGCCGGGGCGCAGCCCCGCTTTTGAGGGGCGCGGGGAACTGCGCGACAAGCCCCCACCGGCCCGCAGCCAGGTCGCCGCCCCTGAGGTGTCAGAAGGCGTTCAACGGCCGAGCGCCGCCAGTTCCTTGGCCGCCTCCGTGAGGTCCTTCGCCGTGTCGATGGCCCGCCAGTACGCGCCCTGCGGGATCGGATAGCCGGCCAGGCGGCGCTCACGGGCCAGCCGCGGGAACGTGGAGCGCTCGTGGTCACCGAGGGAGGGCAGCAGATCGGCGAACTCGGGGGAGAACACGTACACACCCGCGTTGATGCCGTGCGCGGTCGGCGGGGCCTCGATGAAGTCCGTGATGTGACCGAAGTCGTCGGTCTGGACGGCACCCCACGGAAGGCGGGGACGGGCCAGCGCGAGGGTCGCCACCGCGTCGCGCTCGGTGTGGAAGTCCGCCATCTCCCGCAGCGAGAAACGGGTCCAGATGTCACCGTTCGTCGCGTACCAGGGGCGGTCGGGGTGGGGCAGGTGCTTCGCGGCGTACTTGAGGCCGCCGCCACGGCCCAGGGGCTCCGACTCGACCACGGTGGTCACGGAGACGGGCAGATCCGTCGCCTCCAGCCATTCCTGGAGGACCTCGGCGAGATGACCGCAGGAGACGACGACGTCGGTGACGCCCTCTTCGGCGAGCCAGGTCAGCTGATGGCCGATGATCGGGGTCCCGGTGCCGGGGATCTCGACCATCGGCTTGGGGCGGTCGTCGGTGTAGGGACGCAGCCTTGAGCCCTGGCCGCCGGCCAGGACGACGGCTTGAACGGGGCGCGACGCTGCGTTCGGATCGGTCATGCCCGAACTTTACGTCGCGCTCCGCAAGATCAGCCGGTGGGGTTTGTGAGGGGCGCGGGGGAGATGGGGATCTGCGGGTGGGGGGAAGGCTGGTCGCGCAGTTCCCCGCGCCCCTTGCGGGGCCCGGGCTCAGGCGTGCTGGGCTGCTACGCCCGTGGCGAAGGACGTGTCGCACACCGGGCGGGCGAACGACTGGGCGCGGACCGGACCGTACGCGCGGACCGCCGCGCGGCCCAGGGCGCGGGCGATGGAGGCGCAGTGCCTGCCGAGGGACGGGCGGCCGTTCACGGCCTCCTGGAGGTGGGTGAGGGCGACCCCCGGGTTCTTGTCCTGGAGTTCCAGCAGGAGCTTGTCGCGCAGCACGTCCTGTGGAGCGCGGGACGGGGCGCGCCGGGAGACGTTCTCGGCGGAGGCGGCGAGGGCCGACGTCGAGGATTCGTTTCCCGACCAGTTGACCCTGGTGACCGCGAGCGTGCCGGAGAGCACCAGGACGACGGGCAGAACGAGGGCGAGGGTACGGCCGATCCGGCGGGCCGGACCGCGGCCGTGTCGGGTCGGTCGGCCGGAGGGGCCGTGGCCGTGTCGCGTCGAGTGGTTAGTGGAGTGCTTCACGCGAGTGAGGGTAGCGCGGGGTGATGATTTGGCGACATTTAGTAATCAGTTCGGGGGACGGGGGAGCGAGCGTTTTCGAGTTTGACGTTGACGAACAGCCGTCGAAATGCCCGGTCTGCCGGGGTATTTGTCGACAACGAAGAAGGCCCCGCAGTGGTCTGCGGGACCTTCTTCGTCAACCTGGGTGAATTCTCCGGGATCCGCCCGGCCGGTCGGCGCGGTTGCGATCAGTCGGTGAGGCGCTCACCGGTGGAGGTCGAGAACACGTGGGTCTCGCCCGCGCGCGGCACGACGTGCAGCGTGGAGCCCTTCTCCGGGACCGCGCGGCCGCTGACGCGGACGACCAGGTCCTTGAGGTCGTCGCCGACCTTGGCGCTGCCGTAGACGTACCCGTCGGCGCCGAGCTCCTCGACGACGTTCACGGTGACGGCGAGGCCGGCCGGGGCGTCCGCGGTCTCCTTCGACAGGCTCGACGCGCCGCCGCCGCCCTGCTCGACGATGTCGAAGTGCTCGGGACGGACGCCGACGGTGACCGTGCGGTCACCCTTGTCGGAGGCGGTCTTGAGGGCCTCGCGGTTGACGGGCACCACGCTGTTGCCGAACTTCACGCCACCGTCGGTGATCGGGACCTCGACGAGGTTCATCGCCGGGGAGCCGATGAAGCCGGCGACGAAGAGGTTCGCCGGGCGGTCGTACATGTTGCGCGGGGAGTCGACCTGCTGGAGCAGACCGTCCTTGAGGACCGCCACGCGGTCGCCCATCGTCATGGCCTCGACCTGGTCGTGGGTCACGTACACCGTGGTGATGCCGAGGCGGCGCTGCAGCGACGCGATCTGCGTACGGGTCGAGACGCGGAGCTTGGCGTCGAGGTTCGACAGCGGCTCGTCCATGAGGAAGACCTGGGGCTCACGCACGATGGCGCGACCCATGGCGACACGCTGGCGCTGACCGCCGGAGAGGGCCTTCGGCTTGCGGGCCAGGTACTCGGTGAGGTCGAGGATCTTCGCCGCGTCCTCGACCTTCTGGCGGATCTCGGCCTTGTTGACGCCGGCGATCTTGAGCGCGAAGCCCATGTTGTCCGCGACCGTCATGTGCGGGTACAGCGCGTAGTTCTGGAACACCATGGCGATGTCCCGGTCCTTGGGCGGCAGGTGCGTGACGTCGCGGTCGCCGATGTGGATGGATCCGCCGTTGACGTCCTCGAGACCCGCGAGCATGCGCAGGGAGGTGGACTTTCCGCAGCCGGAGGGACCGACGAGGACGAGGAACTCGCCGTCCGCGACGTCGAGCTCGAGCTGGTCGACGGCGGGCTTGTCGCCACCCGGGTAGATGCGGGTCGCCTTGTTGAACGAGACAGTGGCCATGGTGAGGGGCCCCCTTCACCGGCAGGAACGTGCCGGACGATCCGTTGTAAAGGTGGTGTACCGCCACGGAACGATCCGTAGTGGTGTAGTCCACATGAGCGGACTGGTTCAGGACGCTACCCCGCGTTCACACGTTCTGTCAGTACTCGGTGGGTAATGAAGTTCGAGGAAATTTTCGCCGGACCCCCACTGTGACGTGGGTACACTGCTTCGGGCGTGCCTGCGAGCACGCACAGGCACGTCCGCGTGCAGGCCTCCTTAGCTCAGTCCGGCCAGAGCAACGCACTTGTAATGCGTAGGTCGTCGGTTCGAATCCGACAGGGGGCTCTTGTTGTGCCGGGAGGTCCGGGTCACTTGGTGGCTCGGGCCTTTTGCGTGGGCAGGCCCGCCGCCTGGGCGATGACCCGGGCCGTGCGCAGGCCCTCCCGGTGGGCGGAGCCGGAGTGGGCGGGGCGGCAGCGGCCCCATTCCGGGGAGTACTCGGCCATGACCGCGCCCGGGTGGTCCGTGGTGAGTTCCGTGAGCGGGGCCTTGCGGCCGGCGGCGGCCAGGACGCGCTGGAACTCGCCCGCGTTGGCGAAGTCGCACACCGTGTCCTCCGTGCCGTGCACCAGGTGGATGGGCAGGGGAGGGGCCGAGGCGCAGACGTCCATGGGGGACGGCAGGCCGAGCAGCGGTTCGGGCTGGTTGTAGCGGGCCGAGATGCCGACCACGGCGGCCGGGCGCCAGCCCTCCGGCGGGTCGGGGCGCAGGGCCGTGGCCATCGCGGCGCGCCCGCCCAGGGACCAGCCGACGAGGACGACCTGTGCCGGATCCCGTACGAAGTCCCAGGTGAAGCGCAGGGACGCGGCGAGCTGCGGACGGCCGCCGTCCTCTGCGTCCGGGTGCCAGTCCGGGACTATCACGGTGGCCCCGAGACGGGCGACCTCCGCGGCGAGGGCGCCGAGGACGTCCCGTTCGGCGGGGCCGCGGCCGTGCCAGAGCAGGACCGTCGGGGCGTCCGGGGCGGCTGCGCGATGGATGTCGAGGAGCTGACCGTCGGACGAGTAGCGGACGGTGTCCATGACTGCGGTGCTCATGGGGTTCCCCTGTCTCTCAGCGGCCCGCGACCCGGTCGGCGATACGCGCGATCCGGGACGACTGTGCGGCATGGGTGGTGACTTCGCGGCGGTCGGCGGCTCGATACGTCGCGTACATGCCGTGTACCCCGAGCCAGCGGAAAGGTTCGGGTTCCCACTTGCGGACCTTGTGTTCGACCCAGGGAAGTGTGGTGAGGTCCGTATCGCCCGACTGGCCCGAGTCCCGCTGGACGAGATCCCTCAGGGTGCGGGCGGCGAGGTTCGCCGTGGCGACCCCGGAGCCGACGTAACCGCCCGCCCAGCCGAGGCCGGTGGCGCGGTCGAGGGTGACCGACGCGCACCAGTCGCGCGGTACGCCGAGCACGCCCGACCAGGCGTGGTCCACGGCGATGCCCGAGAGCTGGGGGAACAGGCGCAGCAGGAGTTCGCGCAGGGCCTCGACCGTCGAGGCCTGCGTGCGCCCGTCGTTGTCCGTACGGGAGCCGAAGCGGTACGGGACTCCGCGGCCACCCAGTGCGATACGGCCGTCGGCGGTGCGCTGGGCGTACATGTACGCGTGGGCCATGTCGCCCAGGGTCTCGCGGCCCTCCCAGCCGACCGATTCCCACTGGGCGGCGGTCAGGGGCTCGGTGGCGATCATCGAGGAGTTCATGGGGAGCCAGGTGCGCCGGTGGCCCTTGAGGGAGGCCGTGAAGCCCTCCGTGCAGCGCAGGACGTAGGGCGCGCGGACGGTTCCGTACGGGGTGACGGCGTGCTTGGGCCTGATCTCCGTGACGGGGGTCGACTCGTGGATCGTGACGCCCAGCGCCTCGACGGCCGCCGCGAGGCCCTTGAGCAGTTTCACCGGGTGCAGCCGGGCGCCGTGCGGGGTCCAGGTGGAGCCCACCGCGTCCGCGACCCGGACCCGGTCGGCGGTCTCGCGGGCCCCGTACAGCTCGCGGTCCTTCTCGCCGTACGAGAGTTCCGTCTCGTGGAAGGCCCGCAGACGGGCCAGCTGGGCCGGGGTGTACGCGACTTCGAGTACGCCGCCCCGGTGGATGTCCGCCTCGATGCCCTCCGCGCCGGCGACCCCGACGACCTCGGCGACCGTGGCGTTCATGGCCTCCTGGAGGCGTACGGCGGCCTCGTGGCCGTGCAGGCGCGCGTAGCGGTCGCGGCCCGCGATGCCGTTGTAGAGCCAGCCGCCGTTGCGGCCGGAGGCGCCGTAGCCGCAGAACTTCTGCTCCAGGACGGTGATCCGCAGGAAGGGCGCGGCCTTCTTCAGGTAGTACGCGGTCCACAGCCCCGTGTAGCCGCCGCCGACGATCACCACGTCGGCGTTCGCGTCACCCTGAAGGGGCTCGCGGGGGGCGGGCAGGCCCTCCTCGGCGTACCAGAACGATATGCCGCCGTTCACGGTGGTGCGGGGCGCGCCCGGTGCCCGCGGCGGCTGCGGCAGGGGCGGTGTCCGGGGCTTGGGGGGCGCGTAAGGCGCGGGGGGTGTGCGGTCCGTGCCGGATGCGCTGTCCGTGCTGGACGCGCTGTCCGGGTCGGACGCGCTGTCCGCGTTCTCCGTGCTGCTCATGCGCGGTGACGTTAGCTTCTCCGGGTGGTGGGTGTCTCCTTCGGATTTCGTGGTTCTGAAGAGGGTGAGGGTGGAGAAGGTGGGACATGGGCGGCTGCTGGAGCGCGGCGGGCGGTTTCTGGAGCGGTGGGGGCTGCGCCAGGAGGGCGCCCCGATGAGCGGGCAGGTCTCGGTGGTGCTGCCCGTGGTGCGCGGCGACGGGACGCGGGCCGCGCTGAAGCTGCAGGACCTCGACGAGGAGACGGCCGGTGAGGGGCTCGCGCTGCGCACCTGGGGCGGCGACGGGGTCGTACGGCTGCTGGACGAGGACGCGGAGAGCGGCACGCTGCTGCTGGAACGGCTCGACGAGGACCGGCCGCTCGCCGAGGTGCCCGATGTGATGAAGGCGACGTCGGTCCTGGCCGAACTGCTGGCGCGGATCACGGCTGTTCCGGCGCCGGTGGGGCTGCGGCGGCTGGACTCCGTCACCGCGGACATGTTCGAGCGGTTGCCCGCGGTGACGCGGTCCCTTGCGGCGGAGGACGACCGGCGGCTGCTCGCGGACTGCGCGGCGGCCGTGCGCGAGGTCGCGGACGAGCCGGGGGACCGGCTGCTGCACTGGGACCTGCACTTCGAGAACATCCTCGCGGCCGACCGCGAGCCCTGGCTCGTCATCGACCCGAAGCCGCTCGCCGGGGACCCCTGCTTCGAGCTGCTGCCCGCGCTCTGGAACCGGTGCGAGGAGGGGGCGTTGGAGCGCCGCTTCGACCTGATGACGGAGGTGCTGGGGGTGGACCGGGGGCGGGCGCGGGCCTGGACGCTGGGGCGGGTGCTGCAGAACTCGCTGTGGCGGGTCGAGGAGGGCGAGGGGCTGGACGAGGACCAGGCCGGTATCGCGCGGCTGCTGCTGGGGCGTTGAGTGGTGTTGAACGGTGCTCAGCGGCGTTGAGGGGCGTTGAGGCCTGGTGGGTGGTCGGCGAGGTCAGGGTTCCAGGATCACCTTGCCGTGGGTGGCCCTGGTCTCCAGGGCGCGGTGTGCGGCTGCCGCTTCCGCGAGGGGGAAGCGGTGGACGTCCGGGACCAGGCGGCCCTCGGCGGCCTCCGTGAGGGCGCGTAGTTCCAGGGTGCGCAGGGGGTTGGGGCCGCCCGCTTTCTGCAGCATGGCCGGGCCGAGGACCGACTGAGACACGCCCTCGACGAGGTACGGGGTGCCGTCGTGCAGGCCGGCGCCCGACCAGCCGAAGACGATGTGCCTGCCGGCGGGGCGGGCGAGGAGCGCGACTGTTTTCTGCGCTGTGTCGCCGCCCACGCCGTCGAAGACGACCGTGGCCGGGCGGTCGCCCAGGAATCGCTTCACCTGGTCCGGCCAGGCGGGGTCCTTGTAGTCGACGGCCAGGTCGGCGCCGTTCTTCCCGACGCGCGCCACCTTGTCCGGGCCGCCCGCCAGGCCGATCACGGTGGCACCCGCGTGCCGCGCGTACTGCACGAGGAGGGTGCCGATGCCGCCCGCCGCGGCGGGGACGAGGACCACGTCGTCGGGGGTCAGGTCGGTGAACTGGAGAATCCCCATCGTCGTACGGCCCGTGCCGATCATCGCGACCGCCTGGGCGAAGTCGAGGTTCCGGGGGATCTCGTGGAGGCGGTCGACGTCGGTGACGGCGAGTTCCGCGTAGCCGCCCGGATTGAGGCCCAGGTGGGCCACCACGCGCTTGCCGAGCCACAGGGCGGCGACTCCCTCACCGAGGGACTCGACCGTGCCGGCGACCTCGCGGCCGGGGATCGTGGGGAGGGCGGGCAGCTCCGGGTACGGGCCCTTGACGCCCGCCCGGAGCGCGGTGTCCAGCAGGTGTACGCCCGCGGCGGCGACCTCGATACGGACCTGGCCGGGGGCGGGGCGGGGGGCTTCCGTTCGCTCGTACGTGAGGTTCTCGGGCGGGCCGAAGGTGTGGAGGCGGGTGGCGTGCATGGGTTCCGGGACGGGATTCGGGACCGGCTTCGTGGTGGGCATGGGGTTCCCCCGGGGTGTGGTGTGTGGCTGCTGAACCCCAGCTTTCGACCTCAAGCATGCTTGAGGTCAAGGTCTGCCCGGGTGCGGATGCCGAAGGCCAGGGACACCGCCTCCAGCGCGCTGTTGAACGACACCTCGGAGAGCACGCCCGGAGCGGCCACCTGGTCGCCCGCGAGGTACACGTCGTCGCCGCGGTTCACGTGCGGGCGGTCGCGCCAGCTCGTGCCGGGGAGGTCGACGGCGCCCGTGCGGCCGTTCGCGAGCGCCTCGCGGCGGTACGTGACCCGCTCGCGCCAGGTCGGCAGCGCGAGGTCGAGGAGCCGCTCGGCGCGGGCGATGCCGTCCGCGCGTGACGCGTGCGGGGCGATCGGGAACTGGCCCTGGAGGAGCTGTTCGCCGGGTGGGGCGAGGGTGCGGTCCTGGGCCGTGAAGCGCTCGATCCAGCCGGGGGCGTCCAGGTCGGAGACGGCGAACGCGTCGCCGCGGCGGGTGCGGACGGCGAGGTCCAGCAGGGCCGTTCGGCCGCTCGGCCAGGTCAGGGAGCTGTCCTGGAGGAGGGTGCGGGCCGCGTCCAGGGAGGTGGCGACGATGACCGGGCCGTGGCCGGCGGGAAGGGCGTCGAGGGTGTCGACACGGGCGAGGGTCTCCATCCGTACGCCGAGGTTCCAGGCGCGGGCCGCCATCCTGTCGATCACGCTCGCCCAGCCGCCGCGGGGGTAATGCGCCTCCGGGGGCAACTTCGTGGCGCGGCGCAGGCGTTCCTGGACGAAGGCTGCGGAGAGCGTGCCGGGGGCGTGGTGGAAGAGGGCGACCGCGGAGTAGTGGGCCGCGGCGGTCGCGCCCTCCTCGCCCACGATGTTCGTGGCCCAGGTGGCGAAGTCCTGGTCGACGGGGGCCTGTTGGGGTGTGCGGCGCAGGAGTCTGAGCATGGCGAGGGGTGGGGTGCGGCGGAGGGCGCCCTTGTGGTGGAGGCGGAGGCGGGCGGCTTCCAGGGGTGGCAGGGGGGCCAGTTCGCCGAGGAGGCCGCGCTGTTTGAGCCAGGTCCAGTGGGGGCCGCCCTTGTAGAGCGCGTGCGGGCCCTCGTTGGTCTTGTACGGGCCCTCGGCGGTGCGGGCCCGGCCGCCGAGGGTGTGGTGGGCCTCGTACACGGTGACCTTGGCGCCTGCTTCCGCGGCGGTGATGGCGGCGGTGAGGCCGGCGAGGCCGGCGCCGATGATCGTGAGGTGCGGTGTGAGGTGCCGTGTGGGGTGTGGTGTGGGGTGGGTGGGGTGCATGTTTTTTTGCCCCTTCGTTGGGGTGTTCTGCGTTGTCCTTACGACTCGTAGCGGGCTCGGAATGTGACATGCGGGGCTTCTTGGCTGGTCAGGGAGGGTGTCAGTGGTGGGGTGCAGGATGGGGGGATGGTGAGCAGAGCGGCGAAGGCTGGTTCCAAGGCGGGCGCGGGGGTCAAGGGTGCGCGGCGGCCCGAGGTGCGGCTGCCGCCGCTGGAGCCGTACGGAGGTGGGGAGCTGGAGCCCGACGGGGACTATGACGGGCTGCTCTTCGGCGAGCTGGATTTCGTGGGGCAGGACGGTGGGGGTGCGCGGTTCATGGACTGCGCGCTGACCGGGTGCGCGGTCGATGAGACGCGGCTGCATCACGCGCGGGTGCTGGATTCCGTGCTCACCGGGTTGCGGGGGGTGGGGACGGACTTCGGGTCGGCGACCTTCCGGGACGTGGAGGTGGTCGATGCCCGGCTGGGCGGGGTGCAGATGCATGGCGCCGTGCTGGAGCGGGTGGTCTTCCGTGGGGGGAAGATCGACTACCTGAATCTGCGGGAGGCGCGGATCCGGGATGTGGTGTTCGAGGGGTGCGTGCTGGTCGAGCCGGACTTCGGGGGTGCACGGCTGGAGCGGGTGGAGTTCGTCGACTGTGTGCTGAAGGGGGCGGACTTCACTGGGGTGTCGCTGACGGACGTGGATCTGCGGCGGGCGGCCGAGCTGGGGTTTGCGCGGGGGGTTGATCGGCTGGCGGGGGCTGTGATCAGTCCTGCGCAGTTGTTGGATCTTGCGGGGGTGTTTGCTGCGGAGGTGGGGGTTCGGGTGGTGGGGGTTGAGGTGTGAGGTTCCCTGCGGGGGGTTTGGCGTGGGCTTGGTGGGGGTGGTGGTTGGGACGGTGGGTGGTGGGAGCGGGCCGTGCCGGTACGTCGAGTCCGCCGCCCCCGTGCATACGGCTCTCGATTGGAGGGTCTGACTTTTTTGCGGGAGCCCTACGCGGCGGACTTTCGACGTACCGGCACGGCCCGCTCCCAGGCCTCGTCGCCGGGTGCCGGGAGTAGGGGGCAGGGTGTCGGATTGCTTCGCGTTTACCTTTTGGGGGCGCCTGTTGGCTGGGGTGGCCGTCGTCTTTTAGCCCGTCCGGCGTTTGAGGACGAGGCCGTTCAGGCCGATGGGGGGTCTGGGGGCGCAGCCCCCAGGGCGTCTGGCTCAGGGCAGGCGGGGGAAGCGGGCCTCTAGGTTCCAGATTGCCGGGTTGTCCCGTAGGCCCTCGTGGAGGTCCGTCAGGTCGGCCAGGACGTCGTGGAGGAAGTCCCGGGCCTCGCGGCGGAGTTCGGTGTGGGAGAACGTGAGCGGGGGCTCCTCCACCGGCATCCAGTCCGACTCGATGTCCACCCAGCCGAAGCGGCGCTCGAAGAGCATGCGGTCGGTGGACTCGGTGAAGTCCAGTTCGGCGCGCTGCGGGCGGGAGGCCCTGCTGCCCATGGGGTCCTGGTCGAGCTGTTCGACGATGTCGCACAGGGCCCACGCGAAGTCGAGCACGGGCACCCATCCCCACCCTGTGGACAGCTCCCGGTCCGCCTTGGTGTCGGCGAGGTAGACGTCCCCGCAGAACAGGTCGTGGCGCAGAGCGTGGACGTCCGCACGGCGGTAGTCGGTCTGCGGGGGGTCCGGGAAGCGGGAGGAGAGGGCGTAGCCGATGTCGAGCACGTGGGTGATGGTGTCACGCCGTTCTAGGATCGCCCCCATGCCCCGGTCTGCTCGCTCTGGTCCTGTTGCCGTTCTGCTGGCTTGCCTGCTCGCCGGCTGCGACGGGGGTGTGGGGGGTGTCGCGGGGGGTTCCGGGGTGGGGGATCCGTACTTTCCCAAGGCGGGGAACGGGGGGTACGACGTGGCCCATTACGGGCTCGCGCTCGACTACGACCCGAAGTCCCGGCGGCTGGTGGGGAAGGCGGAGATCCGGGCTCGGGCCGAGAAGGACCTCAGCGCGTTCAACCTTGATCTCAAGGGAATGGAGGTCCGGTCCGTCGAGGTGGACGGGAAGCCCGCCCGGTTCAATCGCAGTGGTGATCACGAGTTGACCGTTCGGCCGCGCAAGGATCTCGACGGCGGGGATTCCTTTGTGACGGTCGTGCGCTACGAGGGAGTGCCGGAGGTCATCACCGATCCCGACGGGTCGGAGGAGGGGTGGCTGCCCACCGAGGACGGGGCTCTGGGGCTGGGGGAACCCACCGGGTCCATGGCGTGGTTTCCCGGGAACCACCACCCGAGCGACAAGGCGTCGTACGACATCGCGGTTACGGTGCCCGAGGGGCTGGAGGTCGTTTCCGTCGGGGAGTTGCGGAAGCGGACGGTCAAGGGTGGGCTGGCTGTCTTCGACTGGCGGGTTTCGGAGCCTGTGGCCTCCTATGTGGTGACCGTGGCGGTTGGGGAGTTCGATGTTCATCGGTCGATGGCTGGGCGGCTGCCTGTCTATGTGGCCGTGGATCCTGAGCAGGCGGCTGAGAGCGCCGAGGTGCTCGGTCGCATTCCCGAGGTCATGAAGTGGGCCGAGGACAATTTCGGGCCCTATCCCTTCTCGTCTACGGGCGCGATCGTGGAGCGGGAGGACGACGCCGGGTACGCCCTGGAGACCCAGAACCGGCCCGTGTTCCCCGGAGCGCCCGGCGTGGAGCTCCTCGTGCACGAGCTGGTCCATCAGTGGTACGGGAACTCCGTCACCCCGAAGTCGTGGCGTGACATGTGGCTGAACGAGGGCTTCGCCACGTACGCCGAGTGGATGTGGGACGAGGACCACGGCGGGGACTCCGTGCAGGACGTCTTCGACGCGCTGTACGAGGGGGATTACTTTGAGAAGGAGGCGGAGAGCGATGCCGTCTGGGCCTTTCCGCCCGCCCGGCCGGCGAGTGCCGCGCAGATCTCCGACAGTCCTGTGTACGAGCGGGGTGCCATGGTGCTGCACAAGGTGCGGCAGGCGGTCGGTGACGAGGTGTTCTTCGGCATCCTGCGGGGGTGGGCCGCCGAGCGGCGGCACGGCAACGCGGACACCGACGACTTCACCGCCTATGTGGAGAAGTCGGCGCCCGACGAGGATTTCTCGGGGATCTGGGACGACTGGTTGTACGGGAAAGGGCGGCCCGCGCGTCCCTGAGGCGCGTGCCCCGGCAGAGGGACAGAGGGACTGAGGGACAGAGGGACAGAGGGACTGAGGGGCTAGTTGAGGATTTTGCGTAGTACCGCGCAGGGGCGGCCCAGTTGGCGGTCCTTGCGGTGGCCGATCGTCTCGTAGCCGAGCGTCGTCCAGAAGGCGAAGGCGCCGGGGTTGTTGTCCAGGGCCGCCAGGCGCACGGCGTCCCGGCCCGCCTCGCGGAAGCGGTCCTCGATGCGTGCCGCCAGCCGCCGTCCGTGGCCCTTGCCCTGATGGGCCGCGTCGACCAGCAGCAGGCCGATCCACGGGTCGGGGTCGCCCGGGTCCGGATGGTGGGCGAGCGTGATCGCGATCGCGACGAGCTGTCCGGCGCTGCGGGCCTGGAGGACCTCCACGTCCGGGTTCGCCAGCTCGTCCGCCAGCGCCTTCGCGACCTGCTCCGGACGGATGTCGTGCGGGTCGGGGAAGTCGCCGCTGAGGGCGTAGAACGCGTGGTTCGAGGCGTAGAGCGCGGTGAGTTCGGTCAGGAGGGGGCCCGGCAGGTCGTGGTCCGGGGTGAGGAGTAGCGGTTCGAGGATCACGCGGCGAAGGGTAGGCGCTCCGCTGGGGGTCGGGGAGGCGGGTGCGTTCGGTTCGGGTGCGGATTTGGGTGCGGGTCCGGTGGGGGCTGGGCGCGCCGTTCCCCGCGCCCCTTCGGGGCGCCGGTGTGACCGAGACCCGTGTTCCTTTGGGGCGCCGGTGCGGGGGGGGTCTGTATGACCGAGGGGTGGGGGGGGGGGGGGGGGGGGGCCCGCCCCCCCCCGGGGGGGGGGGGGGGGGTTTATGAGTTTTTAGGGTATTATGAGAGGGTTCGCCCGGCCGGGCGCGGGGGGGACCCGGCGCCCCCGCCCCCGCCCCCCTTCGGCGCGCGGGGGTCACTTCTCCCGTGTTCCATTTGGGGCCCGGGTGGGGGGGGGGTCTGTTTGACCGAGGGGTCCGGTCCGGCTGCAGCCGGACCGGACCCCTCGAATGTCGTGCGCGTGCTGGATCAGACGTTGACGCCGAAGTCCTTCGCGATGCCCGTCAGGCCGGACGCGTAGCCCTGGCCGACCGCGCGGAACTTCCACTCGGCGCCGTTGCGGTACAGCTCGCCGAAGACCATGGCCGTCTCCGTGGCCGCGTCCTCGGAGAGGTCGTAGCGGGCGATCTCGGTGCCGCCGGCCTGGTTCACGATGCGGATGTACGCGTTGCGGACCTGGCCGAAGTTCTGCGAGCGCGTCTCGGCGTCGTAGATCGAGACCGGGAAGACGATCTTGTCGACGTCGGCGGGGAGGCCCGCGAGGTTGACGTTGATCGCCTCGTCGTCGCCGGCGCCCTCACCCGTGCGGTTGTCGCCCGTGTGGACGATCGTCTGGTCCGGGGTCTGCTTGTTGTTGAAGAAGATGAAGTGGGCGTCCGAGTAGACCTTGCCCTCGGGGTTGACCGCGATGGCCGAGGCGTCCAGGTCGAAGTCGGTTCCCGTGGTGGAGCGGACGTCCCAGCCGAGGCCCACGGTGACGGCGGTCAGGCCCGGAGCCTCCTTGGTGAGCGAGACGTTGCCACCCTTGGACAGGCTTACAGCCATTGTTGGGAGTCCTTCCCTCGTTATTCGTGCGTACGGATCGTGCGGTGCTGCGCGTCGGGCTTCGTACGGGACGAAGCTACCGCCATCCCTAAGAACGCCGATGGGGGTCCCCAGGGTTCCGCTCCTCTTTACTTTCTTTACCTGCGGGGTCGGCGGGCCGCGACCGGGGGGCCGGGGCGCGGGGCGGGGGCGGGTCGGTGACCGTTCCGGTGCAGAAAAGCTGGTGACGTGGACCGGACAGACAAGGGACCATGGGTCCATGTCCGGTCCCTACGTCATCCGTGGCTCCGTCTCGCTGCCCGAGGCCGAGCTGATGTGGCGTTTCTCGCGCTCCTCCGGGCCGGGCGGCCAGCACGTCAACACGACCGACTCGCAGGTCGAACTGCGCTTCGACCTCGCGAAGACCCGGTCGCTGCCGCCGGTGTGGAAGGAGCGCGCACTCGCCAAGCTCGCCGACCGGCTGGTCGACGGGGTCGTCGCCGTGCGCGCCTCCGAGCACCGGTCCCAGTGGCGCAACCGGGAGACGGCGGCCGTGCGGCTCGCCTCCCTGCTCGCCGAGGCCAGCGCCCCGCCGCCCAGGACCCGCCGCGCCACCCGTATTCCGCGGGGAATCAATGAGCGCCGGCTTCGCGAGAAGAAACAGCGGGGCGACACGAAGCGCGGGCGTTCCGGGCGCGACTGGGGGTGAGGAAAGGGGTGTCGGTAGGCCCGGCACTTCTTCCGGCTCTTCGCCCTGTGCTTCTCCTGGTCCTTGCCCCGGCGCTTCTTCCGGCACCTCTTTCTTCTTGGCGCTCTGCCGCCACGCTTGTACCGCCCGGCGCGTGTTTTCTGACGGCTGAAGAAAAGCCCGGAGAAAAGCGAGGCGGGCACATGCCCGGCTTCACATTCGTACACGGTCGTTCGCGCTCGAATCCCCGGCGGGGTGCCGGGAAAGGCCTAGTCCAACTGCCGGTAGCGGCCCCGGAAATACGCGAGCGGGCCGCCTTCGGAGGTCGGCAGCGAGGACGTCAGGACCCGGCCGATCACCAGCGTGTGGTCGCCCGCGGTGATCCGCTGTTCGGTGCGGCACTCCAGGGTCGCCAGGGCGCCGTCGAGCAGGGGCGCGCCGGACTCCTTCCCGCGGACGTACGGCACGTCGGCGAAGAGCAGGCGGTCCGAGATGCGGTTCTTCATGGCGAAGCGGCTCGCGACGGAACTCTGGCCCTCGGCCAGCAGGGAGACGGCCCACAGGGGCTGTTCGTCGAGCAGGTCGTCCATGCGGGAGCCCTCGCGCAGGCCGATGAGGACGAGGGGCGGGTCCAGGGACACGGACATGAAGGAGGTCGCCGTCATGCCGACGTCCTCGCCGCTCGGGCCGTCCGGGTAGGCCTGCGGCTCGTGCGCGGTCACCAGGACCACGCCGGCGGCCAGCCGGGACATGGCCGCGCGGAACTCGTCGTTGCTCACCCCCACAGCATGCACGGGCGGGGCGGTCGGAGCGGCAGAGGGAGTGTTCAGCACACGAAGACGCTATTCTCCGCCGACGGTGGACACATCCGACCAACGTCGGAACCGGGTCCTAGGACTGAAGTGGGAGTGTGACCCGTATCTCTTACCAGGCGCGCGCACATGTTCCACAAATTTGCGTTCAGTAAACGCACCGCGAAAACACAGAAACTCTACTCAATTGTTCATCTTCACCTGTGACTTGAGTCACAGGTGCCATATTTTGTTGACCCTGTGTACCGAGTGGGCAGCGCGCTGTGATTCAGTGGCGGGGAAGCTGGCAGGGAGTAGGCGGGGAGAGAGCCCTGGAGTTGCTGTCGAGGTCTTCGAGGGGAGGGCGAATGGAGACCGAGTCGGAGCCGTACGTCCGCCTTGCGACCCTGCGGCAGCTGCACACGGTCATGGCGGACATGAACACGGCCCGCAGCCTGGCCGACACGCTGCAGACCGTGGCCGACGGAGTCGTCAACGGCCTCGGCTACGAACTGGCCGCCGTCAACCTCGTCCAGCCCGACGGCGACCTGGTGGTCGCCGCCCTCGCGGGCAACTCCGCCGCCGAAGCGCTCATCACCGGCCGCACGGGCTCCCGCGAATCCTGGGAACGCCGGCTGAACATGGGCGAGGCGTGGGGCGACCTGCGGTTCATACCGC
Organism: Streptomyces sp. NPDC102514; assembly: GCF_055584525.1. NCBI lineage: Bacteria > Bacillati > Actinomycetota > Actinomycetes > Kitasatosporales > Streptomycetaceae > Streptomyces > Streptomyces sp. NPDC102514. Next base: position 133,164 of record NZ_JBVJLW010000018.1, on the reverse strand, counting down.
ACACCGAGGGCTGGGTCCTCGACGAGGACGACGTCCCGCAGTGGTACACCGACGGCCCCGAACCGCGCTTCGAGGACGAGTGGCACCCCGCCGACCGGCTGTTCGCCCCGATGTACACCCCGAGCGTCCCCGGCGGCTCCTGCGGTGAGCTGATAGGCGTCCTGTCCGTGGACCGTCCGCGCAACGGACGGCATCCGGGCGCATGGGGCCGCGAGGCCCTGCAGATGTACGCGTTCCAGGCCGCCATAGCCATCAGCAACGCGCGTCTGCGAGCCAACATGCAGCGCGCGCTGGTCCGCCTGGAGCGCGAGCAGCAGGCGCTGCGGGCCAGCGAGGAATCCTTCCGGCAGGCCTTCGAGTACGCGCCCTCCGGCATGGCCGTCGCCGAGATGGGCGGCGACCAGCACGGCCGGATCCTGCGGACGAACGACGCGCTGTGCCGGCTCCTGGGCCGCCCCGCCTCCTCGATGCGCCGCTACGCGTTCTCCGACCTCGTCCACCCCGAGGACATCGGCACCCTGCTCAGGACCTCCGCCGAGGGCGGGCGCGCCGAGCTGAGGCTCTGTCGCCGCGACGGTACGTACGTGTGGGTGTCGCTGCGCAACAGCGTGGTCGCGGACGCCGCCGACGGGCCGCGCTTCCTGCTCACCCACGTCGAGGACATCGAGGAGCGCAAGCGCCGCGAGCTGCAGCTCGCCCACCGCGCCTCCCACGACTCGCTCACCGGCCTGCCGAACTCCGCGGAGCTGCGCTCCCGGCTCGCCGCCCGGCTGTGCGCCCGCCCCACGGCGATGGAACCCGGCGTGGTCGACACGATCGACGCGGCGTACGGGGAAGTGGTGGCCGCGCGCAACGCGAGCGCCAACGGCTACGACGTGAACGCCTACGACGTGAACGGGCACGGCTTCGACTACCGGCCGGTCCCGGACGCCCTGGACGCGTACGACCACCATGTGCACACCGTCACCCCCGAGGGGGAGCGCGACGACGGCACGAAGGGGCTCGCGGTGCTCTTCTGCGACCTCGACGGCTTCAAGTCGATCAACGACCGCTTCGGGCACAACGCCGGTGACTACGTGCTGATCGAGGTGGCCCGCAGACTGGGCGGAGCCGTTCGCGACGGGGACACGGTCGCCCGGCTCGGCGGCGACGAGTTCGTGGTGCTCGCCGACGGCCTCGGCCGGGCCGACGCGGAGGACCTCGCGGTGCGGCTGCGCAACGAGATAATCCAGCCGATCAGGGTCGACGGACGGGCCATGCGGGTCGGCGCCAGCTTCGGTATCGGGTGGGCACATTGCGGCATGACGGCGGACGAGGTCTTGCAGTCCGCTGACGAGCGGATGTACGTAGAGAAACGTTCTCGTCCCAAAGCGCACAGGCGTGCGGGCTGATCCGCAGGTCAGCGCTGTCATGCGAGCTGAGTCACCCGTTTGGGGCATCGGAACCGGGTAGGCTCGCCTTTCGATCCCCCGTACCGCATCTGTACCGCACCCGCTAGGAGACCAAGGGATGACGCCCGGCAACAACGGCGCGAGCACGCCCGAGGACGACGACCCGTTCGGCTATCTGTACGAGGACGGGAAGGCCGCCGGAGCCCAGCCGCCGAGCGGCGGTGGTGGTTACGGCTACCCCGGCTCGGTCAACCGGGTGCGTCCGGTCGGTGAGCGCCAGTACGGTCAGTCCGCCGCGCAGGCCGCCGCCGCCCCCACCGCGCAGTACGGGCAGGTGCCGCAGCAGCAGGGCACGTACGGGCAGCAGGGGCAGCAAGGGCAGTACGGGCAGCCGAACGCGAACTACGCCACCTCCGAGAACTTCTCCGGCGGCGCGCCCACCACGCACCAGCAGACGCACGGCGGCCGGGGCGGTGGCGGCCGGGGCCGCGGGCCCAACACCAAGGGGCTGCTGATCGGCGCCGTCGCCGTGGTCGCGGCCGTGGTGATCGGCATCGCCATCGCGATGACGGGCGGTGACTCGGACGACGACAAGAGCGGCGACGACACCGCGGGTCCGACCACGTCGGCCGGCCAGAGCGCCGAGCCGAGCGAGACGTCCAGCAAGGAGGCCGACGAGCCGGCCGAGCTGCCCGACATCGACGCGAAGGCCCTGAAGCTCGGCGCCGGTGTGACGACCGCCTCGGACATCGAGGGCGCGAGCGCGGCGGGCGGCATCTACGTGACCGGCCTCAACCAGGTCGGCGCCGAGGTCACCTGGACCGTCAACGGCATCCCGAAGGCCGGTACGTACACCGTCTTCACGAAGTACAGCGTCCCCGGCAAGGACGCGAAGATGACGCTCACCGTGAACGGCAAGGAGTTCGGCACCAAGCTGAACCTCGGCAACTTCGCGAACGCCAAGGAGAACGAGTGGGAGAAGGGGTGGACGGAGACCTACTCCTGGCCCACTCTCACCAAGGGCACGAACACGATCTCCATCTCCTGCCAGGAGGGCGACGACTGTGACGTGCTCCTCGACCAGCTCCGGCTGAAGGCCGGGCAGGTCAAGAACTGAGCGTTGATTCTGGCGGTTCCGCTTGCCGCGGCGGGGTCCGGATTCGGGTGCGGGTCCGGTGGGGGCTGGTCGCGCCGTTCCCCGCGCCCCCATCAGGGGCGCGGGGAACTGCGCGATCAGCCCCCACCGGCCGGCACGCGGCGGACGAGCCGCGGAGCGCTACGCCGCGGTCGTCTGGCTCGTCACGGATATGCGGGCCAGCAACTCCTCGTAAGCCGCGTGGTCGAACTCCCCGGCCACGGGGGCCAGTACCGTCGCCGCGGACAGCGCGACCGCCCGTGCCAGGCGGTCCGGCCACGGCAGTTTCTCCACCAGGCCCGACAGCAGGCCCGCGACCGCGGAGTCCCCGGCGCCCGTCGGATTGCCGCGGACCGGCCGGGGCGGGGCCGCGCGCCAGTCGCCCTCGGGCGTGCGGGCCAGCAGCCCCTCCGCGCCGAGGGACGCCACGACCGCGTGCGCCCCACGCCGGCGCGCGTCACGCGTGGCCTGCGACGGGTCGTGCGAGCCGGTCAGCTCGGCCAGTTCGTCCGCGTTCGGCTTGACGACGTCGGGGCGGGCCGCGATCCCCCGCCGCAACGGCTCCCCGCTGGTGTCGAGCAGCACCGGAACCGCCAACGCCCGAGCGGTGCGCACGAGTTGGGCGTACGCCCCGACCGGCACCCCGGGCGGCAGGCTGCCGCACAGGGCCACCGCGGAGCAGGACCGCAGCAGAACCTCGTACGTCTCCTGGAAGTCGGCCCACTCGGCGGGGGTGATCTCCGGGCCCGGTTCGTTGAGCTGAGTCGTGTCACCGGTCGTGGTGTCGGCCACCGCGATCGTGCGGCGGGTCGAGCCGCTCACCGGGACCAGCGCGTCGACGACATCCGGTGTCCGCGCGAGCCCGGCCCGCAGGGCCCGCCCGGTGACGCCGCCCACGAAGCCCGTCACGGTCACCTCGTGGCCGAGGGCCGCGAGCACCCGGGCCACGTTCAGGCCCTTCCCGCCGGGCCGTTCGGTCATCTCGTCGACCCGGTGGGACGTGTGGGGCCGCAACTCCCGTACGCGGTACGTGATGTCGAGAGCGGTGTTCAGCGTGACCGTGAGAATCACCTGGGCCTGCCTCCCTCGATGTGGACGCGCTCGCCTGGTGTGCGTGCGGGTGCCACGGGTGTGCTCGTCCGAAAGTCCGATCATGCCAAAGGCAACGGCGGTCGGCCCAGCCCCCGGCTCAGGCGGTCTGAGGTTCGACCAGCCATGCGCCCTGGCGCATCACACCCCTGACCTCGAAAGCGGAGTCCAGGACCACCAGGTCGGCGTCCTTGCCCGGCTCCAGCGAACCCACCCGGTCGTACAGGCCCAACTGCCGTGCCGGATTGGCGGAGATGGCCGCGACGACGTCCTCGACGGGCAGCCGGTCCACGGTCACCGCGCGCTTGAAGGCCCGGTCCAGGGTGAGCGTGGAGCCCGCGATCGAGCCGCCCTCCACCAGCCGCGCCACGCCGTCCGCGACCTCGACCTCCAGCGGGCCGAGCATGTAACGGCCGTCGCCGAAGCCCGCCGCGTCCATCGCGTCCGTGATGAACGCCACCCGCCCGCCGCCCGCGTGATGGAACGCCAACTGCAGGGAGGCCGGGTGGAGATGGACGCCGTCGTTGATCAGCTCGACGGTGATCCGCTCGTCCTCCAGCAGGGCCGCGATCGGGCCCGGGGTGCGGTGGCCGAGCACGGGCATCGCGTTGAACAGGTGCGTCGCCACGGTCGCGCCCGCGTCGATGGCCTCCACCGTCTGCTCGTACGTGGCGTCCGTGTGCCCGATCGCCGCGATGACGCCGTGCTCGACGAGCAGGCGTACGGAGTCGATGCCGCCCGGCAGTTCGGTGGCGAGGGTGACCATACGGGCCTGGCCGCGCGCCGCGTCGATCAGTTTGCGGACCTCCGACGGGTCGGGGTCGCGCAGCAGCTTCTCGGAGTGCGCTCCCTTGCGGCACGGGGAGATGAACGGGCCCTCGAAGTGGACGCCCGCGATGTCGCCCTGCTCGGCCAGTTCGGAGAGCAGTCCCGCGCGCTGGGCCAGACCGTCCATGTCGCCGGTGACCGTGGAGGCGACGAGGGTCGTCGTGCCGTGCGCGCGGTGGGTGCGGATGCCCTTGAGGATCTCCTCGACCGTGCCCGAGGTGAAGGAGGCTCCGCCGCCGCCGTGGTTGTGCATGTCCACGAAGCCGGGGACCACGTAGTGGTTGCGCAGGTCCACCGTGGGGGTGCCCTCGGGAGCGCTCCCGGCGATGCGGGTGCCGTCGATGATCACGCGGCCGTCGGGCACGGTGCCGGTGGGGAGAACCACGGTCGCGCCGGTGAGGATCGTCGGGTGCGGGCCGGTGGGAGACATGCGCTCAGTGGTCATCGGGCGGATACCTCCGAAGTGGTGGCCAGCAGGTCCCAGGCGAGGAGGCCCGCACCGAGGCAGCCGGCCGTGTCTCCGAGTGCCGCGGGGACGATGGACGGCAGTTTCTGGAAGGTGACGCGCCGCTCGACCGCGGCCCGCAGTGGTGTGAACAAGGTTTCCCCCGCCTCGGCGAGACCGCCACCGATGATCAGGATGCGCGGGTCCAGCAGAGTGAGCGCGGTGACGAGTCCGTCGGCGAGCGCGTCCACCGCGTCCTGCCAGACCGCCCGCGCGCGGGGGTCGCCCGAGTCGACGGCCTTCGCGCAGTCCGCCGCGTCCGCGTCCCGGTCGCCGGAGGCCTCGGCCCATGCCTCGCTGACCGCGGCGGCCGACGCGTACCGCTCCAGACAGCCGTGCTGCCCGCACGGACAGGGGGCGCCCCCGGGGCGTACGACGACATGGCCGATCTCGCCCGCGAAACCGTGCGCGCCCGCCTCCACCCGGCCGTCGATGCCGATCGCGCCGGCGATGCCCGTGCCCAGCGGGACGAACAGGAAGCGGTCCGCTCCCCGGCCGGCGCCGATCCGGCCCTCGGCGAGGCCACCGGTGCGTACGTCGTGGCCGAGGGCGACCGGTGCCCCGTACAACCGTTCGCTGAGGAGCTTGCGCAGCGGTACGTCGCGCCAGCCGAGGTTGGCCGCGTAGGCGGCGATGCCGCGGTCGGCGTCCACGATGCCGGGGACGGCGACGCCCGCCGCCGCCGCGGGCTCGCCGAGGTGCTCCTCGCCGTGCGCGCGCAGGTCGGCGGCGAAGGCGAGGATCGACTCGACGACCGAGTCCGGGCCGCGCTCCCGGCCCGTCGAGCGGCGGGCCTGATGCAGCAGCTCGCCGTCCGCCCCCACGAGGGCGGCCTTCATTCCGGTGCCGCCCACATCCAGGGCGATGACGTGTCTCACACGTACAGTGTCGCCCCTTACCCCGTGAGAGGTCTAGTCCACTCACGTGGTGTAGACCTTAGAGCGAAAATTGCGATTCGAAAGTTTGGGATCGCATGAGCGAATCGGTGTGATACGCGGGCACTTGGGCACGCGGACGCCCGGGTGCGCTCATCGGACGAACAGGGTTGGGGACGGCTGTAGTGCAGCGGCGAGTGACAAGTCTGATCGCGGTGGCGTCCGCACTGGGTGTGACCGCGGCCCTCGGAGGCTGCGGAAGTTCCGCCGGATCCGGGGACGTCACACTGAAACTCGTGGCGGCCGACTACGGCGACTCCAAGGCGAACAGCTCACAGAAGTACTGGGACAAACTGACCCAGGCCTATGAGGCGAAGCACCCCGGCGTCGACGTCGAGGTCAGCGTCTACTCCTGGAACGACGTGGACGCCAAGGTCAAGGCCATGGTCGACGCGGGCACCCCGCCCGACCTGGCGCAGGTCGGCGCGTACGCCGACTACGCCGACGCGGGGGAGCTCTACCGCGCGGGCGACGTGCTCTCCATAGACACCCAGGCCGACTTCGTGTCACAGCTGTCCGCGGCGGGAGAGATAAACCGGACGCAGTACGGCATGCCGTTCGCCTCCTCCACCCGGCTGCTCTTCTACAACAAGACCCTCTTCGCCGACGCCGGCCTCACCCCGCCGGAGAGCTGGAGCGACCTCGCCTCCGACGCGGCGGCCCTCAAGGCCAAGGGCGTGAAGTACCCGTACGCGCTGCCGCTGGGGCCGGAGGAGGCGCAGGCCGAGACCCTGATGTGGCTGCTCAGCGGCGGCGACGGGTACACCGACACGGTCGGCTCCTACAGCCTCGACTCCCCGCAGAACATCGACACCTTCACCTGGCTCAAGGAAGAGCTCGTCGACAAGGGCCTTACCGGGCCCGTCGCGCCCGCGAAGCTCAACCGCGCGGACGCCTTCGCGGCGTTCACCCGCGGCGAGGTCGGCATGCTCAACGGCCATCCCACGCTGATGCAGGCCGCCGCGGCGAAGGGCGTGAAGTTCGGCATGGTGCCGATGCCCGGCGCCAAGGGGCGTTCCAAGGCCACGATGGGTGTCGCCGACTGGATGATGGCGTTCAAGAAGAACGGGCACGCGCAGCAGATCGGGGAATTCCTCGACTACGTGTACAGCGACGAGAACGTCCTTGAGTTCTCCCACGAGTACGACCTGCTGCCCGTGACGACGTCCGCGTCCGAGGCGATGGCCCTCGACAAGGACGACGCCGACCTCGTCGACTTCCTCGGCGAGCTGCCCAACGCCGAGCTGTATCCCGTGGGGCAGACGTCCTGGTCCGCGGTCAGCGCGGACATCAAGCAGCGGATCGGTGAGGCGGTGAGTCCGCAGGGGGATCCGGGGGCCGTGCTGGGGCAGTTGCAGCGGGCTGCTTCCGCCGCCCAGAACGCGGGGTGACTCCGTCGGGTGCGGGGATGGGTGGGTGCGGGTCCGGTGGGGGCTGGTCGCGCCGTTCCCCGCGCCCCTAAAGGCGAAAAGCGACAAGATTGCGCCGTTCCCCGCGCCCCTGGAGGGGTGGGGCAGCGGTTAGCTTGTCGGTATGGGCATGGGTGATGAAGGGCTGACCGCGCAGGAGCGGGACGTGCTTGCGTTGGAGGGGCGGGGGTGGGAGTCGCCCGGGGCCAAGGAGCGGGCTGTCCGGGAGGAGCTGGGGATCGCGCCGGTGCGCTACTACCAGTTGCTGAACGCCCTGCTGGACGCGGAGCGGGCCCTCGCGTACGACCCGGTGACGGTCAACCGCCTGCGGCGCGTCCGCGAGGTACGCAGGAGCGAGCGCGAGGCATAAGACGCCACCTCGGCGGATAGGGTCGCAGCATGGCCAGTCACCCCGACCCATCGTCGCTGCCGAGCCCCGTGACCACGGCGGGCCGAGACGGCCTCGCCGCCATCCTCGCGCGGCCCCACAAGGCTGTCCTCGCCTTCGACTTCGACGGCACGCTCGCGCCGATCGTCCCCGACCCCGAACAGGCCCGCGCCCACCCGGACGCCGTACCGGCCCTGGCGGCGCTGGCCCCGAAGGTGGCGTCGGTGGCCGTCGTCACCGGCAGGCCGGCGTCGGTCGCCGTGCGGTACGGCGGCTTCGCCGGTGTCCCCGGCCTCGACCACCTCGTCGTGCTCGGCCACTACGGGGCGGAGCGCTGGGACGCGGTCACCGGTACGGTCCGGGCCCCCGCGCCGCACCCCGGCGTGGCCGCCGCCCGCGCCGAACTGCCCGGCTTCCTCGACGGCATCGGCGCCTGGCAGGGCAGCTGGATCGAGGAGAAGGGCAGGGCCGTCGCGGTCCACACCCGCCGGGCCCAGGACCCGCAGGCCGCCTTCGAGGCACTGCGCGAACCGCTGGCCCGGCTGGCCCAGAAACACGGTCTGATCGTCGAACCGGGGCGGCTGGTACTGGAGTTGCGTCCGGCGGGGATGGACAAGGGCGTCGCCCTCGGCGAGTACGTGCGCGAGGTCGGCGCCGAGTCCGTCATGTACGTCGGCGACGACCTCGGCGACCTGCCGGCCTTCGCCGCCGTGGAAAAACTCCGCTCCGACGGCATCCCGGGCCTCCTGATCTGCAGCGGCAGCAACGAGGTGACGGAACTGACCGACCGCGCAGACCTGGTGGTGGACGGCCCGGAGGGCGTCACCCGACTGCTCACGGCCCTGGCCACCCACTTGGCACCGCCCCGCTAGGGGCGCAGCCCCCAAGGGGCGCGGGGAACGGCGCAGTCTTGTCGCTTTTCGCCTTTAGGGGCGCGGGGAACGGCGCATTCTTTTGCTTTTAAGGGGCGCGGGGAACTGCGCGACCAGCCCCCACCGAGCCCGCAGATCACCACGACCCGGCGTCAGCCAACCGCCCCCGCGGAGCGCAGCGCGTGCAACTGGTCGAGAAACCACTGCGCCGGAGGCAACGCGGTGGCGGCCACAGCCAACCGCTTGGTCCGCTCGGCCCGCTCAGCAAGCGGCACGGTCAACGCCTCGTGCAACGCCTCCGCGGTGGACGAGACGTCGTACGGGTTCACGACAACCGCGTCCTCGCCCAACTCCTCGTACGCCCCCGCCTCCCGCGACAGCACCAGCACGCACCCGTCGTCGGACACGACAGGCACCTCCTTCGCGACGAGGTTCATCCCGTCGCGGATGGGGTTCACGAGGGCCACGTCGGCCAGCCGGTACGCCGCCAGTGAGCGCGCGAAGTCGTCCTTCACGTGCAGTACGACCGGCGTCCAGTCGGCCGTCCCGTACACGGAGTTGATCTCGTCGGCGACCCGCTGCACCTCGGCCGTGTAGTCGCGGTACACCGCCAGGTCCTGCCGCGACGGGTACGCGAACGCCACGTGCACCACCCGCTCGCGCCACTCGGGCCGGTCGTCCAGCAGCTGCCGGTACGCCAGCAGGCCGCGCACGATGTTCTTGGACAGCTCGGTCCGGTCCACCCGGACGATGGTCCTGCGGGCGCTGCCGTCGGGCGCGGTGCCGATCTGCTCGCGCAGCGCGGCCATCCGCTCGTCGACGTCCGCGCGGTGCGAGCGCTCGCGCAGGAAGTCCGCGTCGGCGCCGAGCCCGTGCACGCCGATCTGCGTGTCCGGGGCGAAGTCGTCCCCCAGTACGGCCCGGCAGCACTCCGTGAACGCGTCCGCCCACCGCCGGGTGAGGAACGCGGCCCGGTCGGCGCCGAGGATCCCGTCGAGGACCTTCGCCGCGATGTCGTCAGGGAGGAGCCGGAAGTAGTCCGGCGGGGCCCACGGGGTGTGCGAGAAGTGCCCGATCCGCAGGTCGGGACGGAGCTCGCGGAGCATCCGCGGCACGAGCGTCAGGTGGTAGTCCTGTACGAGGACCGCGGCGCCGTCCGCCGCCTCCTCGGCCAGTGCCTCGGCGAAGGCCTGGTTGTACGTCTCGTAGGCCGCCCACCGGCGCCGGAACTCCGCGTCGAAGACGGGTTCCAGGGGGGTCTGGTAGAGCATGTGGTGGACGAACCACAGCGCGGAGTTCGCGATGCCGTTGTACGCGGCCGCGTGGGTGTCGGCGTCGATGTCGAGCATCCGGACGCCGTCCTCGCCCACGCCGCGCCGGACGGCCTCGCGGTCGCCGTCGTCCAGGGCCGAGCAGACCCACAGGGCGCCGGCGTCGGGGCCGATGGCGGAGAGGCCCGACACGAGTCCGCCTCCGCCGCGCTTGGCGGTGAGCTCGCCGGACTCGTCCTTCGTGTACGAGACCGGGCCGCGGTTGGACGCGACGAGGACGGGGTGTTTGCCGTGGGTGGGAGCCATGACTCGAAATCTAGCCGCAGCGCTATCCGCTCAAACGTTCCCACTGGCCGCGGAGGGGAGACCGTGGGTCGGCGGGGGCGTGCCGCGCAGTTCCCCGCGCCCCTAAAAGCGACAAGACTGCGCCGTTCCCCGCGCCCCTGATGGTGGCGCGGGGAACTGCGCGACCAGCCCCCACCGGGCCCGCGGACGAAGACGGTGCTCTCCGCGGAGTGGTCGGTACCGCTAAGCCGCGCGGCGCGACACGTACTCCCGGATGTCGGCCATCGGAGGACGTTCCTCCATGTCCACCGAGTACGTCCGCGGCTCGAAGCCACTTTCTCCCCGTACGAACTGCGTCAACGACGGCCGGATCATGTGCCCGCGGGCAAGCCGCAGCTGAGCGGTCCGGTAGATCGCCGCGGACATCCGCCCGAGCGCCTGCCCGTCCTGATGCCGGTGCTTGCGCACACCCACGTCGACCTGCGCGAGGGCGTCCAGGCCGACCAGGTGCAGCGAGTCGACCAGCATGCCCAGTTCCACGCCGTAGCCCACGGGGAACGGGAGCCGTTCGAGGAGCGAGCGGCGGGCCGCGTACTCCCCGCCCAGCGGCTGCACGAAGCCGGCCAGCTGCGGCCAGTGCATGTTGAGCAGCGGCCGGGCCATGAGTTCGGTGACCCGGCCCCCCTGACCCGCGGCGGAGCCCAGCGGGCGGTCGTACATCGCCTTGACGAGGTCGACCCCCGGATCCGTGAGCAGCGGACCGACGATCCCGGAGACGAAGTCCGCCGAGAACTCCTTCAGGTCCGCGTCGACGAAGGCCACGATGTCCCCGCGGGTGACGAGCAGCGAGCGCCACAGCACCTCGCCCTTGCCGGGCACGGCCGGGATGCGGGGCAGGATCTCGTCCCGGTGCACCACGCGGGCGCCCGCGGCGGCGGCGACCTCGGAGGTGCGGTCCGTCGAACCCGAGTCGATCACCACGATCTCGTCGACGAGCGGCACTCTCGCGGGCATCAACTCGCGGCGGATCACGGCGACGATCTCGCCGACGGTCTCCTCCTCGTTGAGAGCGGGCAGTACGACACTGACCGTGGAGCCCGTGGACCGCTTCGCGGCGATCAGCTTCTTGAGCGGGCGGTCCTCGACGGACCAGGAGCGCGTGCTCAGCCAGCGCTCGACGTCTTCCAGCACGTGCGGCTCTCCCTTGCGTTCATCGGGATGCGTGCGTCCCGCCGCGATGTGGACCGGTGTGACGGTCATCTCGCGGTTCGGACGGCTTTCTCCACCATCCATGCCGTCGGTTACAGTCTTGAACAACGCTGATGACCATCGCATGTCGGGGGTCGTTGCGTAGACAACTAAATACCGCTCATCCAGAGGGGCAGAGGGATACGGCCCGTTGAAGCCCCGGCAACCCTCCAGCCGGTCTCGTCCTGATCATTGTTGATCAGTGCAGCGAGGCTCCCGGCTCGGGAAGGTGCCAAATCCGTCTCATGGCGAAGTGCGTCGTGAGGAAGATGAGGAAAGGGCCTCGCCTCCATGGCTGCGCAGACAGTTGCAAGCACCACGAACTCCACCCCCTCCGCGGACTCCGCGAACGCCGTCGATCTCGGTCCGGCCGCCGCGCTCTCCTGCCGCGAATGCGGCCACCGCGTACCGCTCGGTCCGGTTTTCGCCTGCGAGGAGTGTTTCGGCCCGCTGGAGATCGCGTACGACTTCTCCGGTTACGACACCGAGGAACTCCGCAAGCGGATCGAAGCCGGTCCGGCGAACATCTGGCGGTACGCGCCGCTGCTGCCCGTCCCCGCGGACGTGGCGGACAAGCCGAACATCAACCCCGGCTGGACCAAGCTCGTCCAGGCCGACAACCTGGCGCGCGAGCTGGGCGTCGACGCCGGCAAGCTCTTCGTCAAGGACGACTCCGGCAACCCGACGCACTCCTTCAAGGACCGTGTCGTCGCCCAGGCGCTGGAGGCCGCGCGCGCGTTCGGCTTCACCACGCTCTCATGCTCCTCCACCGGCAACCTCGCGGGCGCGGTGGGCGCCGCCGCCGCGCGGGCCGGCTTCCGTTCCTGCGTGTTCATCCCGCACGACCTGGAGCAGGGCAAGGTCGTCATGGCCGCGGTCTACGGCGGCGAGCTCGTCGGCATCGAGGGCAACTACGACGACGTGAACCGCTTCTGCTCCGAGCTGATCGGCGACCCGGCCGGCGAGGGCTGGGGCTTCGTCAACGTCAACCTGCGGCCGTACTACGCGGAGGGCTCCAAGACCCTGGCGTACGAGATCTGTGAGCAGCTCGGCTGGCGGCTGCCGGACCAGCTGGTCGTGCCGATCGCCTCCGGCTCGCAGCTGACGAAGATCGACAAGGGGCTGAAGGAGCTGATCCAGCTCGGTCTCGTCGAGGACAGGCCGTACAAGATCTTCGGTGCCCAGGCCGAGGGCTGTTCGCCGGTGTCCGTCGCCTACAAGGCCGGGCACGACGTCGTACGGCCGCAGAAGCCGAACACGATCGCGAAGTCGCTGGCGATCGGCAACCCGGCGGACGGGCCGTACGTGCTCGACATCGCCCGCCGGACGGGCGGGGCCGTGGAGGACGTGAACGACGGCCAGGTCGTCGACGCGATCAAGCTGCTGGCGCGGACCGAGGGGATCTTCGCGGAGACCGCCGGCGGGGTGACGGTGGGGGTGGCGAAGAAGCTGATCGAAGCAGGTCTGCTCGATCCGACGCTGACGACTGTCGTCCTCAACACGGGGGACGGTCTGAAGACGCTGGACGCCGTCGCCTCCGACACGGGGCTGACCGCGACCATCCGTCCGAACCTCGACTCCTTCCATGAGGCCGGGCTCGGTTCCTGATCGCTGTCGCAGTTCCCCGCGCCCCCGAAGAAGGGGCGCAGTACCACAGCCCTACCTGATGGAGGTCCCGTGAGCGTCAACGTCCGTATCCCCACCATTCTGCGTACCTACACGGGTGGCCAGGCCGAAGTGGCCGCCGAAGGGGCGACCCTCGCCGAGGTCATCGCCGATCTGGAGAAGAACCACACCGGTATCGCGGCCCGTGTCCTGGACGACCAGGGCAAGCTGCGGCGGTTCGTCAACGTGTACGTGAACGACGACGACGTCCGCTTCGAGCAGGGTCTTGAGACGGCCACGCCGGACGGCGTCGGGGTCTCGATCATCCCGGCGGTCGCCGGAGGCTGAGCGCCCCGCACGGCGTCCCGTCCGGGGCCCGCTCGGCGCCGCTGATCATTACCCTTGGTAATGTCGAACACGCAGAGTTCATCGAATTGCCCTCTCCGCGACTGAAGCGGAGGGGGCAATTCTGTATGGTTGAGCGCGGTACAGTTGGGGAAGCTGCTTCGCTTCGCAAGGTCGGCGCATATGAGTTCGCGCCCGGGGCCCGACAAGAAGCAGCCAAAGTAACTGGTCCTTTTGAGCCGTTTATGGCATTTACCGGGCCCGACTTGCCCTGAATCTGCGTAAATCCTTCACATATTTCCGATCATCCGTGCCCGGAATTCTCGTCGGATTGACCTGTTGCAGACGGCAGTTGGACGGATACATTCAGCCGCGGTCGACGCGTTCCGGCGCACACCCCCAACCGTTGGGGGGTGAGGTCTGACCCGGATCCGCGAAGTGCGGGTCTGTGCAAGGGCCAGTAATAGGGGAGTTAGGCATGGCTCAGGGCACCGTCAAATGGTTCAACGCGGAGAAGGGGTACGGCTTCATCGCGGTCGACGGTGGTGCGGATGTATTCGTCCACTACAGCGCGATTCAGATGGACGGCTACCGCACCCTGGAAGAGGGTCAGCGGGTCGATTTTGAGATCTCGCAGGGCCAGAAGGGGCCGCAGGCGGACATGGTCCGACTGGCGACCGGCTGAAGCACGCGCCGACTTACTGCAGCGACGTTCTTCTTCCGAAGGGCTCGTACCTCCCGGGTACGGGCCCTTCGGCATGCCGGCGACCCGGGCGCGGGCCCTTCGGCATGCCGGCGCCGGAGTCGTGCGCGGGGCGTTCGGGGGTCGCGCGTGCGCCCCATGGTCATCGAGCGCCCTCTCCCCTCACCCCCTCCCACCTGCGGATCATTGAGAGACGCTTGCACTCGCATGGGTCGAGTGCTAATCATTGGCGTTAGCACTCTGCAGGTGAGAGTGACAACGAGGATCGGGTCAGTGAGGCCCGCAGACCGGGTGGGGCAAGGAACCACGAGGTCTGCAGGCCGTCCGTCGCGGGCGCGGGCGCGGTCCTGGAGATTCCACCCCAGTCCGGGAGGACCACTTCACATGGCCAAGATCATCGCGTTCGACGAGGAGGCACGGCGCGGTCTCGAGCGCGGGATGAACCAGCTCGCCGACGCCGTCAAGGTCACCCTTGGCCCCAAGGGCCGCAACGTCGTCCTAGAGAAGAAGTGGGGCGCCCCCACGATCACCAACGATGGTGTTTCCATCGCCAAGGAGATCGAGCTTGAGGACCCGTACGAGAAGATCGGCGCAGAGCTGGTCAAGGAAGTCGCCAAGAAGACGGACGACGTCGCCGGCGACGGAACGACCACGGCGACCGTGCTCGCCCAGGCGCTGGTCCGCGAGGGTCTGCGCAACGTAGCCGCCGGCGCCAACCCGATGGCCCTCAAGCGCGGTATCGAGAAGGCCGTCGAGGCCGTCTCCGGTGCCCTTCTCGAGCAGGCCAAGGATGTCGAGACCAAGGAGCAGATCGCTTCCACGGCCTCCATCTCCGCCGCCGACACCCAGATCGGCGAGCTCATCGCCGAGGCGATGGACAAGGTCGGCAAGGAAGGCGTCATCACCGTCGAGGAGTCGCAGACCTTCGGTCTTGAGCTTGAGCTCACCGAGGGCATGCGCTTCGACAAGGGCTACATCTCGGCGTACTTCGCCACCGACATGGAGCGTATGGAGGCCGTCCTCGACGACCCGTACATCCTGATCGCCAACTCGAAGATCGCCAACGTCAAGGACCTGCTCCCGCTCCTCGAGAAGGTCATGCAGGGCGGCAAGCCGCTGCTGATCATCGCCGAGGACGTCGAGGGAGAGGCGCTGTCGACGCTGGTCGTCAACAAGATCCGTGGCACCTTCAAGTCCGTCGCCGTCAAGGCTCCGGGCTTCGGTGACCGCCGCAAGGCCATGCTCGGCGACATCGCCATCCTCACGGGCGGCGAGGTCATCTCCGAGGAGGTCGGCCTGAAGCTGGAGAACGCGGGTCTGGACCTGCTGGGCCGTGCCCGCAAGGTCGTCATCACCAAGGACGAGACCACGATCGTGGACGGCTCCGGCTCCGCCGACCAGGTCCAGGGCCGGGTCAACCAGATCCGTGCCGAGATCGAGAACTCGGACTCGGACTACGACCGCGAGAAGCTCCAGGAGCGCCTGGCGAAGCTGGCCGGCGGCGTGGCCGTCATCAAGGCCGGTGCCGCCACCGAGGTCGAGCTCAAGGAGCGCAAGCACCGCATCGAGGACGCCGTTCGCAACGCGAAGGCGGCCGTCGAGGAGGGCATCGTCGCCGGTGGTGGCGTGGCTCTGCTCCAGGCTTCCTCGGTGTTCGAGAAGCTCGAGCTCACGGGTGACGAGGCGACCGGCGCGAACGCCGTGAAGCTCGCCCTGGAGGCCCCGCTCAAGCAGATCGCCGTCAACGGTGGTCTCGAGGGTGGCGTCATCGTCGAGAAGGTCCGCAACCTGCCCGTCGGTCACGGCCTCAACGCCGCGACCGGTGAGTACGTGGACATGATCGCCGAAGGCATCATCGACCCGGCGAAGGTCACGCGCTCTGCCCTGCAGAACGCCGCCTCCATCGCCGCGCTGTTCCTCACCACCGAGGCCGTCATCGCCGACAAGCCGGAGAAGGCTTCGGCCGGCGCCGGCGCCGGTGGCGGCATGCCGGGCGGTGACATGGACTTCTGATCCGGAAACGGATCGGCGGTCCACCGCCGCGGCACCGCTTCACCACAGTTGTACGAACCGAGGGCGGCACCCCATTCCAGGGGTGCCGCCCTCGGGCGTTCCCGGGGTCGTGCCCGGGGCTGCTTCCGGGGTCACGCCGGGATCGTGTCCGGGGTCACAGGGGTGGGTGGGGGCGGAGGAATGCATCGGGCGCCGGGATGGTTGTCCGGGGAGTTATCCATGCGTATGCACATACCCGACGGGATGTGCAATCCCCTCCCTCCCCCCATGAGGAGCCCCCACGTGACTGTCGCCCCCTCCGCCTCCCGCGCCGCCGAGGTCCTTTCCCGGCCCGTCGCCCTCAACGGCCTGACCGTTCCGAACCGGATCGCGATGGCGCCGATGACCCGGCAGTTCTCGCCGGGCGGAGTACCGGGGGAGGACGTGGCGTCGTACTACGCGCGCCGAGCCGCCGCCGGTGTCGGCCTCATCGTCACCGAGGGCACGTACGTGGACCACGAGTCCGCCGGGAACAGCGACCGGGTGCCGCGGTTCCACGGCGAGGAGCAGCTCGCGGGATGGGCGAAGGTCGCCGCGGACGTGCACGCGGCGGGCGGGACGATCGTGCCGCAGCTCTGGCACATCGGCATGGTGCGCTCCGCCGGGGAGCCGCCGTACGCGGACGCGCCCGCGGTCGGCCCGTCCGGCCTGCGCATGGACGGCACCGCCGGCCAGGGCAAGGAGATGACCCAGGCCGACCTCGACGACGTCATCCAGGCCTTCGCCGACGCCGCCGCCGACGCCGAGCGCATCGGCTTCGACGGGGTCGAACTGCACGGCGCGCACGGCTATCTGCTCGACCAGTTCCTGTGGGCGGGCACCAACCGCCGCACGGACGGATACGGCGGGGACCTCGTAGCCCGTACGAAGTTCGCCGCGGAGATCGTGGCCGCGGTGCGGGCGGTAGTCTCGCCTGCCTTCCCTGTCCTCTTCCGCTACTCGCAGTGGAAGCAGGACGTGTACAAGGCGCGCCTGGCGGAGACCCCGGCGGAGCTTGAATCCCTGCTCGCGCCCCTGGCCGCGGCCGGAGTGGACGCCTTCCACGCGTCGACGCGGCGCTACTGGCTGCCGGAGTTCGACGGCTCCGAGCTGAACCTGGCCGGCTGGACGAAGAAGCTCACCGGCAAGCCCGTCATCACCGTCGGCTCGGTCGGCCTCGACGGGGACTTCCTCAAGGGCTTCCGTGGTGAGGGTGCGCCGGTCAAGGGCCTCGACGATCTGCTCGACCGGCTGGAGAACGAGGAGTTCGACATGATCGCGGTCGGCCGCGCGCTGCTCCAGGACCCGGAATGGGCCGTGAAGGTACTGGGCGGACGGTTCGGGGAACTGGCCGCGTTCGACGCGGTGGCGCTGCGCTCGCTCAGCTGAGTCTCGGGCGGGGGCGCCTTCGACTGCGGGTCGGTGGGGGCGGGCCCAAAGGATTGCGCAGTTCCCCGCGCCCCTTGGTGCCTAGGGGCCTAGGGGCGCGGGGAACTGCGCGAAGGGGGCGAGGGGGCGGAGCCCCCATGCGTGGACGACGGGGGAGGGTGGGGGCGGGGTCAGGTCGTCGGGGTCAGGTGTTGGGTTGTCCACCGTTCGAAGGGGGTCAGCTCGATTCCGAGGTCGCGGGCGTACTGGGGACGGCCCGGCTGACCCACCACGTTCAGCCGCTCGTGCGAGGCACCCATCGCCGGCATGCCCGCGGCCAGCGCCTGCTCCTCCGTCATGTCCGGCGCGGGCAGGTGCGTACCCAGTGCCAGGGAGAGGATCTCGGCGATCCGCGCCATCGACAGGTAGTCGCTGGCCAGTTCCAGCTCGACGCGGTCGAACCGTTCCGGCGCGGCGACGGCCGCGGCTGCCGCCGTGCCGATGTCGTCCACGGCGGCGAGCGACAGGTGGGTCGTGGGCTTGAGCACGCTCACGATGCCGCCTTCGACCCCGCGCGGGAACAGGAACCGCATGGAGGGGAGGAAGTTCTCCATGAAGAAGCCCGGCTTGAGCAGCGTCCAGCGGGGGAAGCCCGCCTCGCGGAGCCGGTCCTGGATCTCCCGCTTGGCTTCCAGCGTGGCCGCCGTCGATGCCCACCGGCCCTCGGCCCAGCCGGGGTCCTCGGTGTGCTGACCCGCACCGCTGACGGAGGTGTGCACGAACTGCGGCACCCCGGCCGCCCTGGCGCCCTCGATGAGGTTGACGCCCTGCCGCACCTCCCCGTCGAAGTCGAAGCCGTCCTCCGTGAGGCCGGGCATCTGTACGGAGAAGACCGCGCGGACGCCTTCCGCCGCGCGCGTCACGGAGTCGCGGTCGTGGAGATCGCCGGTGACCAGCTCCGCGCCGAGCGCCTCGACGGCCTTGGCGCGGGCCGTGGCCGGGTCGCGTACCAGCGCCCGTACGGGAATCCCCGCCGTGAGCAGGGCGCGGGCGGTGGCGCCGCCCTGTCTGCCGGTGGCGCCCGTGACCAGGACGGGTGCGGAGTCTGAGCCGGTGTTCTTGGGCATGCGGATGCTCCTCGGAGGCGCTGACGCAGCAAAACGGCGGGGCCCGCCGTTTCCTCTTCGCCTAAGATATGGCGGGGCCCGCCGTTTGACAAAGCACGAGGTGAGATCCGATGCCCGACCATCAGCGCGCCGACGCCAGGCGCAACTACGCGCGCATCCTCGCGGTGGCCGAGGAAGAGGTCGCCGCGCACGGGGCGGACGCGTCCCTGGAGCAGATCGCGCGCACGGCGGGGGTCGGGTCCGCCACGGTCCGCCGGCACTTCCCGACGCGCCGCGCGCTGCTGGAGGCGGTGTCGCGGACGCGGATCGAGGCGCTCTGCGTGCGCGCCGAGGAGCTGACGGACCAGGGCGACAGCAGGGATGCCCTGCTGGAGTGGATGGGCGATGTCGTCGCCTACTGCGTCTCCGCGCGCGGGCTGGCCGCCGCGCTGACGTACGACGGCTCTCCGGCCGACCCGATGCACGAGAACTCGTGCTCGCGGTCGCTGGAGGAGGCGGGCGGCCCACTGCTCCACCGCGCCGCGCGGGACGGCGCGGTGGCGACGGGCGTCACGGTCGCCGACCTGATCACGCTCGCGGTAGGCATCGTGCTGGCCACGGAACACCACCCGAACCCGGCGGCGGAGGCGGACCGCTTGTTCCGCTTGACGGCGGCGGGGCTGAGCCCGCTGGGGTAGGGCGATGGGCCGTGCGGATTTGCGTCAAAATTGCTGACAATTTTGTGGGCGATTCGTTCGGTATGGCGGTGGAGCAGGCAGGACGTGGGCTTTCGGGGTGGTGGCCGGTTCCCTTTGGTGTCGTCGGAGGGGCAGGGAAGTCCTCAGGAACGGCTGGTGCACTGGGTGCTTCGAGCCGTGCTTGAGGACAGGAGACGGACGTGAAGCGCAGAGCAGTGGTCATGGGGGCAACCGCGGCGACGGTGGGGACGGCGGTGGGGTTCGGTTCCGGGGCGCGGGCCGCCGCCTCGCAGGACCGGCGGGCCGGGGCGGGGGGCTCGGCGGATCTCGTCTTCGATCCTGACGCCTACGCCGAGTCGACCCTCACCGTCGAGGACACCGGCGGCGTCGCCCACGAGGTCGTGTACCGCTTCTACAAGGTCGCCTCCTACGTGGCCGCGCCGGTCGACGCGGCCTACCAGTCCCTGAACGTCAGCGTGCCGGTGCGGATCGACGGCACGGCCGTCGACGCCACGGACGCGCCGATCCTCCTCGCCAACGGCATCGGCGGCTACATGCCGTCGTCCGTGGCGAACAACACCGGCATCGTCGCCTCCGGGATGGGCGGCGGAACCAGCCGCCAGGCGCTCGCGCTGGCCGCCGGGTACGTCGTCGTGGAGCCCGGCGCCCGCGGTCGTACGCTCGTCGACGCCTCCGGGGTCTACTACGGGACGGCACCGGCCGTCATCGTCGACCTGAAGGCCGCCGTGCGGTACCTGAAGTTCAACAGGGGCCGCGTCCCCGGCGACGTACGGCGGATCGTCTCGTCCGGTGTCAGCGCGGGCGGGGCGCTGTCCGCGCTGCTCGGCGCGTCCGGGGACAGTCCGCTCTACGAGCCGTACCTGAAGGCGATCGGTGCGGCCGACACGAGCGACGCGATCTTCGCCGCCGGTGCGTGGTGCCCGATCATCGACCTCGAACACGCCGACATGGCGTACGAGTGGTGCTGGGGCGCCAACCCGCTGAGCGGCGGCGCGCAGGTCGATCCGACCGTCTCGGGGGAGCTGAGGGCCGCGTACGCCGAGCACCTGGCCACGCTCGGGCTGCGGGCGAAGGGCTTCGGTGCCCTCACCGCGCGCAACCTGGACGCGTACCTGCTGAAGACACATCTGGAGCCGTCGGCCACGCGGTACCTGGCGGCGCTGCCGGACGCGGACCGGGCCGCCTATCTCGACGCGAATCCCTTCATCACCTGGTCCGGAGGTGGTGTGTCCGGTGGCGGCTCGGGTGGGCGGGCCGCCTTTTCCTGGGACGGATTCCTCACGCACGTGGGCGCCCGGAAGAAGAACGCGCCGTCGTTCGACGGCTTCACCCTGGCCACCCCCGAGAACAACCTGTTCGGCACGGGGACCACGAAGGCCCGGCACTTCACGCTCTACAGCCTGCGGCACGAGAGCGGTGACAGTGCGCGCCTGGACGCCGACATCCCCGCCAAGCTCGACCTGATGAACCCGATGCACCACCTCGTCGAGGACCTCAACCGCGACCGGGCGAAGCACTGGTGGATACGCCTCGGCACCAAGGACACCGACACCTCACTCTCGATAGCCGGCAACCTCTCTGCCCGTCTCACGAGCCTGGGTGACGACGTCGACACCGCGTACTACTGGGACGCGGGGCACGGGGCCGACCAGGATCCGGGTGCCTTCGTCGAGTGGATCGGGGAGGTCTCGGGCCACCGGCCCCGGCGTTAGTTCCGGCTCCGTCCGGCGCTAGAGGTTTCCCATCGGTTCGATGTCGACCTTCACCGGCGTGCCCCAGACGCGCAGCACCTCGTAGTCCGTGAACTCGTGGACCAGCCGGTACGCCATGCTCGGGCGGGGGGTGCGGCGCTGTGCGGCGAGATACAGCTCGGCCTCCTGCTTGTCGCGGCGGGGCGTGCCGCACAGCTGCCAGGCCTGGCCGGTCCACATCTCCGGCAGCCAGCGCTGCTGGGGCTGGGGCCGGTCGCCCCGGACGCCGTAACGGGACGTGGTGCGCTCGGAGTTCTCGTCCGGGGCCGTCGGGCGGCCCTGCGGGTAGGAGTCCTGGAACGAGTTGTTGACGTTCGAGCGGCGCGCGAGGCGGCGGCGGGTCTCGCAGAGCAGGCACAGGTCGGGGGCGTCCTCGTCCACCGGGCCCGTGGGGTGTTCCGCGCAGCGGGTGGTGGGGGCCGCGGTGGTGACGGTCTCGTCCAGGAGGTCCAGGGCGCGCTTCAGATCCGCCTTCACCTCGTGGAGCTTGGCGTCGGGCATCTCGGTGGAGAGGGCGTCTCCGTGCTCGCCCAGCACGCGGAGGGCTCTGCCCAGGGCGGTCAGTTGCGCGTGGTTCACGGCTCTTGGGGTCCCTTCCGATTGGCTTCACGGCTTTATCAGCGTCGCATGTGGTACTGACAGTGTGGGGTGTGGAGTGTGGAGTGTGGAGTGGTTGTCGGGTGCGGGTCCGTGGGGGCTGGTCGCGCCGTTCCCCGCGCCCCTTAGGGGCGAAAGGATTGCGCCGTTCCCCGCGCCCCTGACGGAAAAAGACTGCGCCGTTCCCCGCGCCCCTATGAGCGCCCCTCGAAGCGGGACGTCACGGGCGGTGGGTTGTTGCCAGGGCTTCGCGTAGGTGGCCGTTCGTTGTTTTGAGGAGGTGGGCGGCCGTGGGGGCGTCCACGGTGCCCAGGATCGTGAGGATGGCGTTCTTGACCTCGCCGTCCGTCGCGGCCAGCGCCGCCTCGATCTCCTCGTCGGACGCACCCGTGGCGAGCGCGACGATCCGGCGGGAACGCGCCCGCAGCTTCTCGTTCGAGGCGCGTACGTCGACCATCAGGTTCCCGTACGTCTTGCCCAGGCGGATCATCGTGATCGTCGAGAGCATGTTCAGGACGAGCTTCTGCGCCGTGCCCGCCTTCAGCCGGGTGGAGCCCGTCAGCAGTTCGGGGCCCACCACGACCTCGATGCCGTGCTCCGCCGCTGCCGCCAGCGCGCTGTCCGCGTTGCAGGACAGGCCGACCGTGAGGGCGCCGAGTGCGCGGGCGTGCTCGACCGCCCCGATCGCGTACGGGGTGCGGCCCGAGGCGGAGACGCCGACGACCGTGTCGTCCGCCGTGAGGCCGAGCGCGGACAGGTCCTCGACGGCCAGCTCCGCGGAGTCCTCCGCCCCCTCGGCCGACGTCGTCATCGCGGCCGGACCGCCCGCGATCAGGCCGACGACCTCCGCCGGGTCCGTGTTGAACGTCGGCGGGCACTCCGACGCGTCCAGCACGCCGAGCCGTCCGGCGGTGCCGGCGCCGGCGTAGACGAGCCGGCCGCCGCGCCCCATCCGCTCCGCGATCGCGTCGATCGCGGCCGCGATGTTCGGCAGCTGCGCGGCGACGGCGGTCGGCACGGTGGCGTCCTCGCCGTTCATGATCTTCGCGATGTCCAGCGTCGGCAGTCGGTCGATGTCGGAGTGCTCGGGGCGGAACGCCTCCGTGGTCAGGCCCTCCAACTCGGCCCGCACACTGCGGTACTCGGAGGGCGAGGGGGCGTCGGTGGCGTCGGCGCTTGAGGTCATGTACGGCGACTCTTTCTGGTGCGGGTGCGTTGAGGGGTGTGGGTGGGTTGAGGGGCGCGGGGCTGTGTCGTACATGCGGATCCGCCGCGTGGGCGCGATCGGTCCCACCGGCCCGCGGACGAACCCCGGCCCTCCCTACCGCGGCGTACTCCGATGACGGTGGGCCAACGCCTCGTACGACGCGGACAGCGCCGGCGCCGCCGTCTCGTACGTCCGCTGGGCGACACCGATGAACAGGCAGTCCACCACCAGCAGTTGGCTCGTCCGGGACGACATCGCCGCCGGCCGCAACTCGCTCTCCCGGGCCGTGGACGTGGTCAGGATGTGATCCGCGTACTGGGTCACGGGCCCGTCCGGCCGGCCCGTGATCGCGATCGTCGTGGCCCCGTGCTCGAACGCGACCCGCAACGGCTCGATGACGTCGCCGGTCGCCCCGGAGTGCGTGATCGCGATCGCCACGTCCTTGGCCCGCAACTGCACGGCGTTGGTCACGGCGAGATGCGGGTCGTTGTGGGCGTGGGCTATCAGCCCGATACGCAGCAGCTTCTGAGTGAGGTCCTGGGCGACGAGCCCGGACGCGCCGACGCCGTACACGTCGATACGGCGGGCCGCCGCGAGCGCGCCGACCGCCGCGCCCAACTGGACCGTGTCCAGTGCGGCGGCGGTGTCGGCGAGCGTCTGCTGCTCGTCGTACGCCAGCTTGGCGACGACGTCCGCGATCGGGTCGTCGACCGCGATGTCGGCGGTCACGGCGGGCGCGCGGCCCGACTGCTGCTGGGCGGCGAGTCCGGCGAGGGCGAGGCGCAGGTCGCGGTAGCCGGGGTAGCCGAGGAGGCGGGCCGTGCGGACGACCGTCGCTTCGCTGGTGCCGGTCAGTTCCGCGAGGCCCGTGACCGTGAGGGCCGCGCAGCCTGCGGGGTCTTGGGCCACGGCCTCTGCCACTCGCTGCATGGAGCGGGTCATCGAGGGGGCCAGGGTGCGGACCTTTGCGGCGAGGGCTGCGGGGGGTGGCGGGGGTTCGCCCGCGAAAATTTCCTTCACTTCTTGGGTCACGTATGAAAGATATTTTCGGGTGGGGGGAGGGTCAAGGGGTGGGGTGTCGGGTGCGGGTCCTTGGGGCTGGTCGCGCCGTTCCCCGCGCCCCTTGAAAGACTGCGCCGTTCCCCGCGCCCCTGAAGACGAAAGACTGCGCCGTTCCCCGCGGTCCTGGTGGGTGGGTGCTGCGCCGTTGTTCGTGCGGCTCACCGATTGCGCAGTTCCCCGCGCCCCTGAAGACAACGGACTGCGCCGTTCGCCGCGCCCCTAAAGGCAAAAGACTGCGCCGTTCCCCGCGCCCCTGAGGGACCCGCGCCCCTGAAGGGCCCGCCGTCCCGGGAGATCTGCTGGCGCACAATGGGTGTATGGAATCATCCGTCGCTCCGCTCGAACGGGCTCTTCATGCGGCTCGGGCTCTTGTTATTGCTGATCTTGTGGCGGGGGAGGTCGCCGAGGCCGATGTCGTGTCGATGGTCGAGGAGTCCGTCGTGCAGCGGCGGTGGTGGGTGGAGCAGTGGCCCGAGGGTGTGGAGTACGTGGCCGGGCTGGTCGCCCAGGACGTACAGGACGCGCTGTTGGAGACGTACGGGCGCTGGCCGCTCTGTCCCGTCTGCGGTGACGGCGATCCGCACGCCCTGGAAGTGGAGCCGGAGCTGGGGCCCGACCCGCACTGGGTGTGTCACAAGGCCGGTGTGAGCGTCGCCCCGGTGGGCGCGCTGGGCCCGGCGCTGGGAAGCGGAGCGAGTTCTTCGTGACCGTCTACATCGACCCGCCCGACTGGCCGGGGCACGGGCGCATGTGGTCCCACCTGGTGAGTGACGTGTCGTTCGACGAGCTGCACGCGTTCGCGCGGCGGCTGGGCGCCCCCGCCCGCGCCTTCGAGCGCGACCACTACGACATCCCCTCGCACCGGTACGAGGACGCCGTACGGGAGGGCGCGGTGCAGGTCCGCAGCCGCGAGGTCGTACGCATCCTGCACGCGTCCGGGCTGCGCAGGCCGAAGGGGCGACCGGGCTCAGCCGCGTAGCTCGTACGCGTACTGCTCGCCGTCGTCGTCCACCGTGCCCACCCGGGTGAAGCCCGCGCGTGAGATCACGACCTGGGAAGGGGAGTTGGTGCGGTCCACCGTCGCGAGCAGGTAGGAGACGTCCTCGCGGGCGAGCGCCAGGGCGGACATGGCGCGCAGGGCCTCGGTGGCGTAACCGTTGCCGCGGGCCGATACCGCCAGGTCGTAGCCGACCTCGGCGCGGCCCTCGTCGTCCGGGGCGCCGTGGAAGCCCATGCCGCCGACCGCGCGGCCGTCCGCACGCCGTACGAGGACGAACATGCCCCACTCGGGGCGGTGCACCCCGGCCTCGTACGCCTTGACGACCATGCTGGCTGCGTCGCGTGTCCCCTGGAAGGGGCCGCCCTCGATCCACTCGAAGCCGCCGGTGCCACCCGCGGTGAGGTCGGCGGCGGCTGCGGGGGTGACGCCCTGGAGGGTGAGGCGTTCGGCCGGTATGACGAGGTTGTTGCTCCACCGCCAGGTGGTGAGGGGCGCCCGGCCGGGCAGTTCGCCGCGGCCCGTGGCCCACAGGAGGGTCCGCCAGTGGTCGGGGCCGGGTTCGGGGCGTACGCGCGGGAAGATCCGGGTCAGTACGTCGGCGCAGAGCGCGGCCGGCGGCTCGTACGCGATGCCCAGGCCCTCCGCGATGTCGTGCGTGTGCAGGAGTACTTCGGCGACACCCATCGCGGCGAAGCCCTCACGGTTCGCGCTGCGGAAGGGGTACGGGTGGAAGGCCCGCGCCTCCCGCGGGGTGGTCCGCACGGCGGCGGCGAGGAGGGCGCCGGTCGCCTCGACGACCTGGAGGACGTCCTCGGGGTTCTCGCACTCCTCGAAGGTGATGTCGAAGGGTACGTAGCGGTCGGCGGGGCGGCCCGCCAGCTGGCCCGCGTACGCGATGAGGTCCGACGCGATGTGCTCCGCCGTCCTGCGGCAGCTCCATTCGAGGCGGCCCGCCTCGACGTCCCAGTCCCGGTCGACCGCGCCCCGCAGGGCCGTCACCGCACCCGAGACGGCCTCTTCCACCTGGTCCCCACCCATGGCTCGCATGCCGGTGAGGATAGGTGATCAGTTCGCGGAGCGGTCGGTAATTTTGGCCGCCCCGACCTCGGTCCGGGGTGCGGCCCCGGTGACCACCCGCGACGGTGTCGCGCGCCGGTACAGGCGCAGCGAGATCGCCGTCAGTACGCCCGCCGTGACGGTCAGGGCCGCTCCCGCCCAGGCGGGGGAGGCGAAGCCGAGGCCCGCGTCGATGGCGGCGCCGCCGATCCAGGGGCCGCCGGTGTTGCCGAGGTTGAAGGCGGCCGTGGTGGTCGCGGCGGCCAGGGTGGGGGCGGCGGTCGCGACGTTGAACAGCCGGGCGTTGAGCGCCGGGGCGGTGTAGAAGGCGGAGACGCCGAGGAGGAAGGCGAGGACGGCCGCCGCGACGGCGTACTGGGCGAGCAGGGCCAGCGTCACGAGCAGGACCGTCGAGGCCGCGATGCCGGACAGCAGGACCCCGAAGAGGTGCGCGTCCGCGATCCGGCCGCCGATTGTCGTCCCGATGAGCGCGCCGATCCCGAACAGCGCGAGCACCGCCGGCACCCAGCCCTCGTCGAGCCCGGCCACGTCCGTGAGCAGCGGGGCGAGATAGCTGAACGCGCAGAACACCCCGCCCGCGGAGAACGCGATCAGCGAGATCGTGAGCCAGACCTGCCGGTCGCGGTAGATCCGCAGCTCGTTCCTGAGCCGCGGCTTCTCGTCGGGGAGCGGGATACGGGGGATGAGGGTGGCCACTCCGACGAGCGCGACCGCGCTGGCCGCGCCGACCGCCCAGAACGCCGAGCGCCAGCCGAGACTCTCACCGAGGAAGGCGCCCGCCGGGACGCCGAGGACGTTCGCGATCGACAGGCCGCCGATCATCACGGCGAGCGCGCGGGCACGGGCGTTCACCGGGACCATGGCGACGGCGACGGCCGCGCCGACCGCCCAGAAGCCGGCGCAGGCCAGCGCGCTCACGACCCGGGACACGAAGAGCACGGTGTAGTTCGGGGCGAGGGCGCCCGCGATCTGGCCGAGGCCGAAGACGCTGATGAGCGCGATGAGGGTGGTGCGGCGGGGCAGCCGGAGTGTGGCCACTGCCAGCAGGGGCGCTCCGACGACCATGCCGACCGCGAAGGCGGATATCAGCAGGCCCGCGCGCGGAATGGACACGTGCATGTCGTCCGCGACCGCGGGCAGCAGCCCGGAGAGCATGAACTCGCTGGTGCCCAGGGCGAAGACGGAGAGCCCGAGGATGTAGACGGCCAGGGGCATGGGCGCGGGCTTGGCCGTGGCTGTGGCTTTGGTCGTGGTCTCGGACGGTGGCGTGCGGGCGGGCGTGGGTGAGCCGGAGCTCGTGGGGACGGGCATATCAAGTGCCAACCTCGACGGTGGACAGCCCATTCCACCGGGTGGGGTTCAGGCCGTCAACAGGGTCAGCTCGCTCGTCAGGTTGTGCCGGGCCGGGCCCTCCCATTCCCTTGTCCCGTAAGGGGTGTGGAAGAGGCGCGGCAGATCGAGGAGCTGGCGCAGGATCGCCGCGCGGCCCTCACGGAACGCGTCCGGGGGCACGAAGGAGTACTCCTCGCGGACCGCTGCCGCGTAGGCGGCGTACGCGTCCGGCGGCGAGGCGAGGATCGCGAGGTCGGCGTCGCACAGGACCTGGCCGTTCGGGTCGTCGACGGCCGGGTCGTGTGTGATGGTCAGCCGGACGAGACGGGCGACCTCGGCCGTGGCGGCGGCGGAGAGGCCGGCTTCGGGGAGCGCGCGCTCGGCGAGCCGGGCGGAGCGTTCCTCGTTCTCGGAGCGGTCGGGGAGGTAGACCGCGTCGTGGAACCACGCGGCCAGCCGGACCAGATCCGGGTCGTCCGCGGCCTTCTCCAGCACGTCGACGTGGTCCAGCACCGCCGTGAGGTGATCGAGGGTGTGGTACCGCCGCTGGGGCTCCGACCAGCGGGTGAGGAGGTTGTCGGCGTAGGCCTCCGGCGAGGGGGCGGGGGTGGTGCGGGTGGGGGCGGGGGTCTGCGTTCCACGGGTTCGGTGGAGCGTGTGGGACCAGCGGGTGCGCAGGGCGTCGGGGTCGGCCATGCGGTCCATTGTCCGCCCCGGTGTTCGCCCTGGTGTCCGCCCCGGTGTCTGCCCCCGGTTCGCCGACGGCGGTCGCGTAGGCTGAGTATTGGACTAGACCTGTAGCCCGTCATCCTTAGCCGCCCGAGGGAAGAGGTCCTATGAGCAAGCGTGCAGTCCTGGAGGTGATCGCCCTCGACATCGAGGACGCGGTCGCCGCCGAGGCCGGAGGCGCGGACCGGCTGGAACTCGTCACCGACATGGCCGCCGACGGGCTCACCCCGCCGGTCGAGACCTTCGCCGGGATCCGGGCCGCCGTCGGCATCTCGCTGCGCGTCATGCTGCGTCTGGCGGACGGTTTCGCAGCCGGGGACGTACGGGAACTCGTACGGGCGGCACGGGAGCTGCGGGCGGCCGGGGCGGACGAGTTCGTGCTCGGGTTCCTGGACGGGAACGGGGAGCCCGATCTGGCCACGCTGGAGTCCGTGCTCGCCGAACTCGACGGCTGCGGGTGGACGTTCCACCGGGCGATCGACCGGGCGGCCGACCGGGACGCGCTGCGCAAGCGGCTGTCCGACCTTCCCGGGCTCGACACGTATCTCACGGCGGGAGCCGTGGGAGGCGTGGACGAAGGGCTGCCGACGTTGCTCGCGGAGGCGGGGCGGCGGGGGGAGG
Source organism: Streptomyces sp. NPDC102514 (assembly GCF_055584525.1). Classification (NCBI taxonomy): domain Bacteria; kingdom Bacillati; phylum Actinomycetota; class Actinomycetes; order Kitasatosporales; family Streptomycetaceae; genus Streptomyces; species Streptomyces sp. NPDC102514. The sequence goes on along the minus strand of NZ_JBVJLW010000018.1, from coordinate 104,555 downwards.
CGGGGTACGAGCCTCAGCTCCTCGTGGGCGGGGGGTTGCGTCTCGACCATGTCGCTCGGCTGCGGGCGGGGGGTGTGGACGCGTTCCACATCGGGGGTGCGGCGCGGGTGGGGGGTTGGGCGGGGGTGGTGTCCGCGGCGGCGGTTCGTGAGTGGCGCTCCGCGCTGGATGCGGGGTAGTTGGCGCCGCGTTGCTTCTGCGGGTCGGTGGGGGCTGGTTGCGCCGTTCCCCGCGCCCCTTGAGGGGCGAAGGTTGCGCCGATCCCTGCGGCCGTCGGGGGGGTGGGGGGGCAAGGATTGCGCCGTTCCCCGCGCCCCTGAATGCCGAAGGCCGAGGGTTGTGCCGTTCCCTGCGGCCCTCGGGGGGTGGGGGCCAAAGATTGCGCCGTTCCCCGCGCCCCTGAAGGGGGAAGGCCGAGGGTGCGCCGTTCTCCGCGGGCCTCGGGGGGTGGGGGGCAAGGATTGCGCAGTTCCCCGCGCCCCTAAAGGCAAAAGACTGCGCCGTTCCCCGCGCCCCTGAGGGGTAAAGGTCAACGCCGGTCTGTGTGGGGGTCAGGGGGTGACCGGGTCTCCCACCGTTCCTCCTGTGGCTTCTCGGACCGCGTGGGCCAGGCGTTGGGGGGCGTCGGCGAACTGGGCGGGGTCCGCGCCGTCCAGGAGGGCCGCGCCGATCTCCTCGTTGAGGACGCGGATCGCGGCGGAGGCGGCCGCGGCGTGCAGGCGTACCTGGAGGTCGGTGGCCGGGCGGCCCAGCCGCTTCGCGATGATCCCGGCCATCTCGCGCTCCACCTGGTCGCAGGCCATCAGCCAGGCGGTCCGCAGGGCGGGCTCCGTGTCGGCGAGCCGGATCATGCGGATCGCGAGCCCGTTGTCGGCCAGTTCGACGGCACTGGACTCACGCTGGAACCGGAGCGCCTCCGTACTGAAGCGCTCTTCGAGCGAGAGCTCGGCGGGCCAGTCGCGCAGTGTGCTCATCTCCCATTCCACCCCCTGCGTGACGATGGGTTCCGCGCAGCTCTCCTTGCTGCGGAAGTGACGCCAGATGGTGCGGGTGGACAGGCCCACCGCCTCGGCGATCTGGTCACCGCTGGTGGCGTCCACTCCCTGTTCCCAGAACAGCCGGGACGCCTCCCGGGAGATCTCCAGGCGCAGCCGGTGGCGCCGCTGCTCACTCATGCCGCTCCTGCCGCGCTTGGCGGTCTCCATGCGGGTCACCTCCGCTCGTGTCCGTGTGTCTCTGTCCGCGACGGCTGTCCGTGACGCCGACAGGTCAGTGACATATTGACACCAAGTGTCGCTGAGGAGTCAGCCCCGTTCGGCGGGCAGCATGCCGATGGCCGTCAGGCGCTTGTTCGAGCTGCGGGCGGCCCAGGCGACCACCAGGAGGGCGAGGGCGAGCAGCGGGAAGCCCATGGCGATCTTGGCCGCGCCCAGCGAACCGACCTGGTCGGTCGCGTAGAAGTACTCCTGGACGGCGAACCGGGCACCGAAGACGGCGGCCAGCACGAGCGTGGCGACGTCGTAGTAGAACCGCGAGCGCTTGTCCGCGCGCCAGGCGTGGCCCTTGCCGGTGGCCGCGTTCCAGAGCACGCCGGCCAGCGGCCACCGGACCAGGACGGAGGCGAGGAACAGGACGGCGCCCGCCAGGCTCGCCCAGATGCCGATGAGGAAGTAGTCCTTGGCGGAGCCGGTGAACCAGACGACGCCGGCAGCGACCACGACGCCGAACACACCGCCGATCGCGGGCTGCACCGACTCCCCGCGCACCAGGCGCAGTACGCCGATGGCCACCGCGACGCCGAGGGCGGCGGCGATCGACACCGCGGTGCCGCTGAAGTTGTGGGCGACGACGAACGCCAGCGCGGGCAGGGCCGAGTAGACGATCCCCTTGGTGCCTCCCGCCTGGTCGAGGACCGAGGGCTGCTGCCGGGGCGCCGTCGGTTCCGCCTGCGTTCCGGGCTGCTCCGCCTGCGTGCCGGACGGGTCGGACTGTGTCTCCAGGAAGCTCTTGGTCCTCATGGTGGTCAGTTCTCCCGAGTCGTCTGGGGTGAGGTGCACTGTCGATTGTCGCTTAATGACGGGTTGGCAGTAAGTGACATTTCTACACCTGGAACCAGGTGTGACCTGGGTCACGTACTGGGCGGAGGTTTGGGTGGGTGGGCTTGAAGCAGATGTCACTCAACGCAGATGTCACTAAGTGACATCTGGAGGCAGCCGGAGACAGCCAAAGGCATCCGGAGGTAACCGGAGACGGACGGAAGGGACCCACATGACACAGCGGGAGACCATCTCGGTCGAGGAGTTCTTCAGCCCGCCGCCCCGCGCGAAGACCACCCTGTCGCCGGACGGCAGGACCATGGCGTACCTGGCGCCGTGGAAGAACCGGATGAACGTCTGGATCGAGAGCGTCGACGCGCAGGGGGACGCCCGGTGCGTGACCACCGAGGACCGCGGAGTGGTGAGCTACCACTGGACCCATGACCCGCGCCTGCTCCTCTACTGCCGCGACCAGGGCGGCGACGAGAACCTGCACCTCTACCGCGTCGACCTGGACGACCCGGACGCCCCCGCGGTGGACCTCACGCCCTGGCCCGGGGTGCGGGCCGTCGGCGTGGACCTGCCCGCCGGGCGGCCCGGCAAGGTGATCACCCAGCTGAACCTGCGCGACCGCGCCCGGTTCGACCTGGTCGAACTGGACCTCGCCACCGGCGACCTCACGACCCTCGCCCACAACCCCGGGCACGACGACGAGCGAAACGACGTCGACGGGTGGCTGTACGGCGAGCGCGAAGTGTTCGCGACGGCGACGACGGCCGAGGGCGACATCGAACTGTCCCGGTGGGACGCGGCGACGAGTACGCCGACCCCCGTCGCACGGTTCACCGGGCGTGACGCCCCGCTGGGCATCTACCCCCTGGAGGTCACCCCGGACGGCACCGGGGTGTGGCTCGGTTCGCACCGGGGGAGCGACCGCCTGCGCCTGGCCCGGCTCGACCTGGCCACCGGTGAGGAGCACGAGGTCGACTCCCACCCGCGGTACGACCTGGACACCCGCGCCCGGGTCTTCCCCGCCCTGCCCTCCCCGCTGATCCGCAGCCGCCGGACGGGCGACCTGCTCGCGGTCCGCCACCTCGGCGAACGACAGGTCGTACACGCCCTGGACCCGCACTTCGCCGACGTACTGGAGAACCTGGAGAAGCTGTCCGACGGTGATCTCGCCGGGGTGTCCTCCGACGAGAGCGGGCAGCGGTGGGTGGCCTCGTTCACCCACGACCGCGACCCCGGCGTCACGTTCCTCTACGACCACGCCACCGGCGAGAGCCGTCTGCTCCACCGGGCCAAGCCGGACCTCGACCCCGAAGCGCTGGCACCGATGCGCACGCTGTCGATCACCTCCCGCGACGGACTGACCCTGCCCGTGCACCTGACGCTGCCGGTCGGCGTCGAGCCGGCCGGGCTGCCGATGGTGCTGTTCGTGCACGGCGGTCCCTGGAGCCGGGACAGCTGGGGGTACAACCCGGCCGCGCAGCTCTTCGCCCACCGCGGCTGCGCGGTGCTGCAGGTCGACTTCCGGGGTTCCACCGGCTACGGCAAGGCCCACACCAGGGCCGGTATCGGGGAGTTCGCGGGCAGGATGCACGACGACCTCGTCGACGCCGTGCGGTGGGCCGTCGACCAGGGGTACGCGGATCCGGACCGCGTGGCCATCATGGGCGGTTCCTACGGCGGCTACGCGGCACTGGTCGGCATCACGTTCACCCCGGACGTCTTCGCCGCCGCCATCGACGTCGTCGGGGTCTCGGACCTGGCCAACTTCATGCGCAGCCAGCCCGACTTCGTCAAACCGATGCTCGCCCACAACTGGTTCACCTACGTGGGCGACCCCGCCGACCCGGAGCAGGAGGCCGACATGCTGGCCCGCTCCCCGATCAGCCGCGTCGACCAGGTCCGCACCCCGCTGATGGTGGTGCACGGCGCCAACGACGCGCGGGTCGTCCTCGCCGAGTCGGACCGGTTCGTCGAAGCGCTGCGTGCGCGGGACGTCCCCGTCGAGTACATCGTCATGGAGGACGAGGGCCACGCCATCGAGAACCCGGAGAACGTGATCGCGCTCTACACCGCGGCGGAACGCTTCCTGGCCGAACACCTGCGCTTCGAGACGGAGACGACATGATCCAAGGTCTGCCGCAACACCTCTATCTGCTCTGCTACACCGTGGACAAGGGCAAGTTCCAGCTCGACAACCTGCAGGGCCGCGGCCAGTTGCTGCGCGCCGGCGCCCTGACCGAGCTGGCCCGCGACGGGCTCCTCGACGCCACCGGCGGAAAGGTGATCCGCAGATCCGGGAGGACGCCGGACGACTCCTTCCTCGCCTCGGTCTGGCGCGACCTGCCCGACAACAGGCCCAAGAGCTGGCTCCAGTTCGTGCACAACAAGGCGCACACCGCGGAGAAGCCGGTACGCGATCAGCTGGCCGCGGCGGGAGAGGTCACCGTCACCCGCAACAAGGTGCTCGGGCTCGTCCCGTCCGACCGGATCACCGTCACCCAGCCGGAGAACGTGCGCGCCCTCCAGCAACGGGTGCGCGGCACCGTCCTCGACCGGACCGATCCGGCGGCGATCCCGCTGGAGGAACTGGCCATGGCCGTGCTTTCGGTCGAGCTGGAGGTCACCTGCGTATGGAGCCGCGCGGATCTGCGCGCGCACAAGCCGGCGCTCAAGGCCCTTGCCGCCCGGTACGACGAAACGATCCCCGGCCTGCGCAAGGCGCTCCGCGACTCATACCTCGCGAGCCGGGCGGTAGGCGGAGGCTGGAGCGGCTGAAACCTCTGCGCAGTTCCCCGCGCCCCTAAAGACGAAAAGACTGCGCAGTTCCCCGCGCCCCTAGGCGGGTGGGGGCTGGGGCGCAGCCCCGCCCCTCAGGGGCGCGGGGAACGGCGCGGCCAGCCCCCACGGGCCCGCACCCGGTCACCGGCCGGTCTTTCAGGGGCGCGGGGAACGGCGCGAGCAACCCCCACCGACCCGCACCGGGCCACCGGCCGGTCTTTGAGGGGCGCGGGGAACGGCGCGAGCAACCCCCACCGGCCCGTCAATCCCCCAGCTGTGCCGGCAAGGCGTCCGCGTGGGTCACGATCAGGCCCGACACCGCCCGCGTCAGCGTGACGTACAGGCGCCGCAACCCCGTCCGTTCGTCCGGTTCACCGTCGACGACGGCCTGGGGTTCGTCCAGGACCACGTAGTCGTACTCCAACCCCTTCGCGAGCGACGCAGGCACCAGCGTCAGCCGGGCGGAGGCGGTCGTCTCCTCGCCGGGAGCGAGATGGTCGAGCCCTGCCTTCGCCAGCGCCTCGGCCAGCACCGGCACCCGCCCGTCGGCGGCGATCAGCCCCACCGACCCCTCCCGCGCAAGCAACTCCTCGCAGGCCGCCACCACTTCGGCGGCAGTGGTGTCCACGGCAGCCGCGCGGACCGCGCGGACCTCGAAGAACCCCGGGTTCTCCCGGACCGACGCCACCGGCGCCAGCCCCGGCGCGATGTACGGAAGCAGCCGGGACGCGTACGTGATCACGTCGGTCGGGACGCGGAAACCGGCCGTCAGTTCCTCCACCACCGCCTCCGACTTCCCCAGGTGCGCCAGCGCCTCCTCCCAGCTCCGCGTCGCCCACGGCGTCGTACCCTGCGCGAGATCCCCGAGTACGGTCGCCGAACCGGTCGTGCAGCGCCGCCCCACCGCCCGGTACTGCATCGGCGACAGGTCCTGCGCCTCGTCGAGCACGACATGCCCGAGGGAGTGCGTGCGCTGTACGAGGTCGGTGGCCTCGTCGATCAGCACGGCGTCCGCGGCGGCCCACTTGACGGACTTCACCGACCGGACCGGCTTCGCCCAGCGGATCGTCTCCTGCTCGTCCTCCGTGAGGACACCCTCCGCGTGCAGCGCCAGGAAGTCCGCGTCCGAGAGCAGCCGGAAGACCAGCTTCGCCGGGTCCACCGGCGGCCAGATCGCCTTGACCGCCGCCTTCACCGCGGGGTTGCGGGCGACGGCGTCCTGCACCCGGTCGTCCGGCGCCTCGCCGGACCGTTCCATCTGCACCAGCACGGCGTGCGCGATGCGCTGCGGCAGGGCTTCGCGGGCGGCGCCGTACCGGATGTCCCGGTCCAGCAACTCCTGCACGATGGAGGTCAGTTCGTACTCCGGTACGCGCCAGCGCCGGGAGCCGCGGACCACGACGACCTGCTCGGTGGGCGGGGTCACGTGTGCGCGGACCGCCCGGCGCAGCACCTCGGCCATCCGCGCGTCGCCCTTCAGGACGGCGGTCGCCGCCTCGTCCGCGCCCCGCACCTCGACGTGCGCGACCAGGTCGGCGACGGTGGCCTGCTTGACCTCCAGTTCGCCCAGCGCGGGCAGCACCTGTTCGATGTAGTGCAGGAAGGACGCGTTGGGCCCGATGACGAGGGTGCCGGTGCGGGCGAGGCGGTCGCGGTGGGCGTACAGGAGGTACGCGACCCGGTGCAGGCCGACGGCCGTCTTGCCGGTGCCGGGACCGCCCTGGACGCAGACCGTGCCGCCCAGGCCGGACCGTACGATCTCGTCCTGTTCGGGCTGGATCGTCGCCACGATGTCGCGCATGGGGCCCACGCGCGGGCGTTCGATCTCCTGCTGGAGCAGCTTGCTCGTGGCGGCGGTCTCCGCGGGGTCGGAGAGGTGTTCGTCCTCGTACGCGGTGAGGTCGCCGCCGGTGTAGCCGAAGCGGCGGCGCAGCCCGATGTCCATCGGGGTCTTCTTGGAGGCCCGGTAGAACGGCTGGGACACGGGGGCGCGCCAGTCGATCACCATCGGGTCGCCGCCGGCGTCGTGCACGTGCCGGCGCCCGATGTAGAAACGTTCGCCCTCGGCGCCCTCCGCCTGCTCGGCGCCCGGGGCGTGCAGGTAGTCGAGGCGGCCGAAGAAGAGCGGGGTGTGGGACAGGTCGGCGAGGGCCTTGATGCGTTCGTCGATCTGGCGGGTCAGGACTTCCGCGTTGACCCAGTTCGCGGTGACGTCCCGGATGTCGAGGGACTGGACGTCCTCGCGCATCGAACGCAGTGCGGCACGGGAGTGCGCGAGGTGGGCGCGTTCGCGGGAGAGGGGATCGTCGGACGGCATGGCGGAGTCGGACGGGGTGGACACGGGTGTTGCCTCCGGGCCTGCGGGAACCGCGGGGCCGGGCGGGCCCCGCTGACTGTGGCGGTGAACCGACCGGTTTCCGTCCGGACGGCGGCGCTCCACGACGGGAGGCGGGCAAGAGCGGAGATCTTAGGCGAGCGGGCCCACCCGAGGCCAACCGTTTTCACACCCCCGGCCTCCGTACCCCAGGCCTCCGGGCTCTTGAACCCCCGGCCCCCCCCCGCGACCCCTAGGGGACACCGACCCCCACCTCCGGGGTGGAGGTCGCCCCGAAGTCGTACGCGGGGACGACCCGGGCTCGGTCCGCAGGCCGATGGAAGCGGGGCGCGGACGTTGCACCATGGATGCATGAGTACAGCGACCTTCACCCAGGCCCCCGCCCGCCCCCGTCCGCCGAACGGCGCGACCGCCCTGCGGGGCAGTCACCGCCATCGCGTCGGCGACGCCCTGCGGGCCGTCAAGGTCTTCGCCGGCGCCGCCCTCGGAGTGGTCCTCCTCGGCGAGTACGGCGAGGAGGCGGGCGTACGCCGCCGGTAGCGCCCCCTCCGGAGCGCCGACCGGCCACGCGCTAGTTGTCGGCCAGCAGCTCGTCCGCGTCCACGATCCGGTACGCGTAACCCTGCTCGGCCAGGAAACGCTGGCGGTGGGCCGCGAAGTCCTGGTCGATGGTGTCGCGGGCCACGACCGAGTAGAAGTGCGCCTGGTGGCCGTCCGCCTTCGGACGCAGCACCCGGCCGAGGCGCTGGGCCTCCTCCTGGCGGGAGCCGAAGGTGCCCGACACCTGGATGGCGACCGTCGCCTCCGGCAGGTCGATGGAGAAGTTGGCGACCTTCGAGACGACCAGCACGCTGATCTCCCCCTCACGGAACGCGTCGAAGAGCTTCTCGCGCTGCGCGTTCGACGTCTCGCCCTTGATGACCGGCGCGTCCAGATGCTCGCCCAGTTCGTCGAGCTGGTCGATGTACTGGCCGATGACCAGGGTCTGCATCCCCGCGAACCGACGCACCAACGCCTCGGTGACCTTGCGTTTCGTCGCCGTCGTCGCACAGAAGCGGTACTTCTCCTCCGCCTCGGCGGTCGCGTACGCCAGCCGCTCGGAGTCCGTGAGGTTCACCCGGACCTCGACGCAGTCGGCCGGCGCGATGTAGCCCTGCGCCTCGATCTCCTTCCAGGGCGCGTCGAAACGCTTCGGCCCGATCAGGGAGAACACGTCCGACTCGCGGCCGTCCTCACGCACCAGCGTGGCCGTCAGACCGAGCCGGCGGCGCGCCTGGAGGTCGGCGGTGAACTTGAAGACCGGCGCGGGCAGCAGATGCACCTCGTCGTAGATGATCAGCCCCCAGTCGCGGGAGTCGAACAGCTCCAGGTGCTGGTAGACACCCTTCCGCTTGGTCGTCAGCACCTGGTACGTCGCGATGGTGACCGGGCGGATCTCCTTGCGCGTACCGCTGTACTCGCCGATCTCGTCCTCGGTCAGACTCGTGCGCTTGACCAGCTCGTGCTTCCACTGCCGGGCCGAGACCGTGTTCGTGACGAGGATGAGCGTGGTGGCCTTCGCCTCGGCCATCGCGCCCGCGCCGACCAGCGTCTTTCCGGCGCCGCAGGGGAGCACGACCACGCCCGACCCGCCGTGCCAGAAGTTCTCCACCGCCTGCTTCTGGTACGGCCGCAGGGACCAGCCGTCCTCGGCGAGCCCGATGGGGTGCGCCTCCCCGTCCACGTACCCGGCGAGGTCCTCGGCCGGCCAGCCCAGCTTCAGGAGCGTCTGCTTGATCTGTCCGCGCTCGGAGGGGTGCACGGCCACGGTGTCCGGGTCGAGCCGGTTGCCCACGAGCGGGGTGATCCGCTTCGAACGCAGGATCTCCTCGAGGACGGGCCGGTCGGTGGTGGTCAGGACGAGCCCGTGGGCGGGGTGCTTGCTCAGGGTGAGCCGGCCGTAGCGGCCCATCGTCTCCGCGATGTCGACCAGCAGCGCGTGCGGCACCGGATAGCGGCTGTACTGCACGAGCGCGTCCACGACCTGCTCGGCGTCGTGTCCGGCCGCGCGCGCGTTCCACAGGCCGAGCGGGGTCACCCGGTAGGTGTGGATGTGCTCGGGCGCGCGCTCCAGCTCGGCGAAGGGAGCGATGACCCGGCGGCACTCGTCCGCCAGCTCGTGGTCGACCTCCAGGAGCAGGGTTTTGTCGGACTGGACGATGAGTGGACCATTCACGCGCGTCCCCTTCTGCACAGCCGTGCGATGTGCACGGCCAAACGTCCAGTGTGCCTGATCGTCGCCACCCGCCGCCGCGAACGCCCGGCGCCCCCGGCCCTGTCCTACTGAATGTCTATTCATTCCAATGAGTGGTGTGAATTCAGATTTACGGTCGCTGCCCCGAAGAATGGCGATCCCGCAGGTCACTGCGCAGGTCACCGCCCGGTTCGCCGCCCAGGGAGAGCTCACTGTTGTCTCATCACAGCCATGCCCCGCCGCCCGAGCCGCAGCCCGAGACGCCGCCCCCCTCGCAGCCGAGCGCGACTCTCGGCTACTCGCTCTTCGCCACCCGCTGGCTCCAGGCCCCGCTGTACTTCGGACTGGTGGCCGCACAGGGTGTGTACGTCTACAAGTTCTTCAGAGAGCTGTGGACTTTAATCCTCCGGAGCGTGACCGGGCAGGCGAACGAGACGTACGTCATGCTCGCCGTGCTGAAACTGGTCGACGTCGTCATGATCGCCAATCTGCTGATCATGGTGATCGTCGGCGGGTACGAGACGTTCGTCTCGCGCATCGGCCTCCAGGGCCACCGCGACCAGCCGGAATGGCTCTCGCACGTCAACTCCAACGTGCTGAAGGTGAAGCTCGCCACCGCCATCGTGGGCATCTCGTCCGTGCACCTGCTCCAGATGTTCGTGGACGTGCACCACACCTCGCACCACTCGCTGCTGTGGGGGACGGTCATCCACATGGCGTTCATCGCCTCGGCCGCGATCCTGGCGTACATGTCGGGCCCGATGGCGACGCACGGGGAGCGCCCGCACAAGGGGCATGGGCAGGCATCCGCGCAAGGGCATGTGCCGGGGCTGGAGCACGGGCACGGGCAGGAGCGAGGGTTCGGGCAGGCGTATGCCTCAGGTGCGGGGTCCGGGGTCGAGAGCGCCGGCAGGCCGGCCGGCGGGATGACGGGGTCCTCCGTCCCGGCCGAGTTCGCGTTCGCGGCCAAGACCGCGCCCGCCGCCCGGATTCCCGTCCAGCTCACGGGCCCGTCCGCCACGCAGACCGGCACGCAGGCCGGCACCCAGCCCACCGCACAGGCCGCGGCGCAGATCGCCGCGCAGGCCACCGCCCCGATCCCGGTGCAGACGGTCTCCGCCCCGTACGACGCGCACGAGTCCGTCGACCCGCACGACTCCTCGGAGCCCGGTGTCGAGGCCCGCATCCGTGACGCCCGGTTCCCCGCCCGGAAGCTGCTGGAGGAGTTCGACGAGGAGTACCCCCGGGTGCTCGACCGGGAGGCCGTGTCCCGGCTCGGCAGCCTGGACTTCGTCGCGGCCCGGCGCAACGTGGTGTTCGTCGGCCCGCCCGGCACCGGCAAGACGCATCTCGCCGTCGGCCTCGGCGTACGGGCGTGCCAGTCGGGGCACCAGGTGCTCTTCGCGACCGCGGCGCAGTGGGCCGCGCGGCTGGCCGGGGCCCGGTCGGCCGGCCGCCTCGGTGAGGAACTGGCGGACCTCGACGCCCGCCCGCTGCTCATCGTCGACGAGGTCGGCTACACACCGCTCGACCCGGACACCGCCCACCTCTTCTTCCAGCTCGTCGCGCACCGCTACGAGCGGTCCTCCCTGATCGTCACCACCGACCGTCCGCTCGGCCGCTGGGAGGAGGTCTTCGGCGGCGCGGCCCCCGCGATGGTCGACCGGCTCGCGCACCACGCGGAGATCGTGCGTCTCGAAGGCGACAGCTACCGCATGCGCCGGGTCACCTCAGCGTGGGCAGAGTGATGTTGTTGATCAGCGGCCCCTCGATGCTGACCCCCTCGGTCACCAGCGGTTCGACGGCGGCCACCGGCAGAGGCAGCGGAAGCGCGGAGGGGGTGGCCGGGGCGGACTGAGGTGCCCGCGCGGCCGTCCGGGCCGCGGCGGCCTGCGGGGCGAGTACGCCGATGAGCACGGCCGAGGCGATGAGGGCGACCGTGGCGGCGGTGCGCGCGCGGTGGCTACGGCGCTCCGGACCCGCGGGACTTACGGCGGGAACGGAGGGCACGGACGGCACGGAGGCCGTGGGGCACACGGGTTGCAGCGTGAGGCGGAGGGGACGCATGGGAGCCACGGAACCTTTCGGGTGCTGCTGAGCTGGGGCAGAGCCCACGGAACGGGGCCCACGGAACGGGGCCCACGGAGGGAACGGGCCGGACCCGGGACGGCCGGGTCCGGCCCGCGGACTGGGCGTACGAGACGGGACGGGGCTTACGGGGTGTGACGCGCCGCGCGAGCGCGGCTCAGAACGTCACGCCCCCGCCGAGATCGATGCCGATCGCCGCGGCCTGTGAGGCGAGTGCGCCGAGCAGCGCGGCGGTACCGATCAGGACGGTGGCGACACGACGGGCAGTACGCATGGGATTCCCTCTTCTTCACGTGGGTTCGTTGCGTGAGCAGGACGCCCAGTGGCTGCCCAGCGGCCGGCGCGGGAATGCCGGAGAACCCACAAGGTCCCTCATGGGTGGGAAGCGCCCGGCGTGGCGTGCATGAACCACCGCCTACACCCGAACGAGTGAGGCGGAGACCGGCGGGCGAGGGTGCGCGGACTCAGGCCTGTTCGTCCGCCAGTTCCGCTTCGTCCGCCAGTTCCGCCACGCCCGTCACCCGGTGCAGCGGATACGTCCGTACCTCGTCCGCGGTGTGGTCGTACGCCGTGACGAAACCGCCCTCCACCCGGACGGGGGCGATGACGCGCTGGCTCGCGGAGCCCTCGGCGTTCACGTAACCGATCCACAGGGTGCCGCCGGTGAGGACGGCGGCCTGCATGGTGGCGAGGGTCTCGGCGGAGGTGGTGCGCGGGAGGGCGCCGTTCCGCCCGCCGCCTGAGAGGCCGGAGCCGGAGTCGGAAGAGCCGGCGGAACCGGCGGATCCGGAACCGGACGGCTTGCGCGGAGTCGTGGAGGCCAGGTCGCCCGCACGGATGGCCCGGATCGCGGCGCCCAGCAGGGTGGTGTCGGGGGACGGCGGACCGTCGGGGACCGGCTCGGGCGCCGTGCGCGGGGGCGTGCGGTGCGCGAGCGCGCGGGTGATCAGCACATCGCCCTCGGCGGACTCGGCGGCCGGCGCGAAGCCCATCGCGCGCAGCCCTTCGAGGAGTGTGGCCGGGTCGGCCTGGGCGGCCAGCACCGTGGGCGCGAGGCGGCGCAGCCGCAGCCCCTGCGAACGCTTGTCGGCGATGATCTCGTTCAGGACCGCGTCGTCGTCGCAGCGCACGTACGCCGACGCCGCGCCGATCCGCAGGTGGCCGTGTCTGCGGGCCACGTCGTCGATCAGGTAGGCGAGCGGCTGCGGTACCGGCGTACGGGAGTGGGCGGTGAGGAACGCCTGGAGGTCGGAGGCCGAGCGGCCCGCGTCCAGGGCGCGGCGGACCGAGCCCGGGGTGAAGCGGTAGACCGTCGCCCCGCCCTTCGACTCGACGTCCGCGAGGACGTCCAGCACATCGGCCAGCGGGCGGCGCAACGGACCCGGGGCCACCGCCGTCAGGTCCGCCTGGAGGAGGACGTGGTCGAGGGGTTCGGGAAGCAGCGGGGCCAGCAGCCGGCCGGCGAGGGCGGCGGCGGAGGCCACCTCGGCGGGCGAGCGGGGGTCCGGCGCGGGCACCGGATGGTGGGGATGCCGGTGGTGGACGGGCAGTTTGTCGCCGGGACCGGAGGCGGGACCGGTCGCGGATGCGGATGCGGACGCGGGGGCGGGGGCGGGTGCGCCGGGCGGCGCCCCCATGAGCGCCCGTCCGTGCGCGGACAGCGCGCCCCGGCCGGTGATGCCCAGGGACTCGGCCTCGGTCAGCGTCCACCGGGCGATCCGCGACCGCAGATCGTCCGTGGAGGCGGTTCCGCGCAGGGCACGCTCCCAGTGGAGGCGGGCGACGAGGGCGTCGGGGGACGTGGAGCCGCCCTCGGGCAGCGCGGCGAGGAGCGAGAGGACCCGGTGCCGGACCTCGGGCGCCGCCGAGCGGTCCAGGCCGGGGCCCAGCGCCGCCAGCGTGCGCTCCTTGGTGTCGCGTCCGCCGACCACGCCCGCCGTACGGGTCGCCGACAGCCACGCCGTGGCCAGCCGGGTCCAGCGCTCGGCCGCCGGGAGCTCCAGCCATTCGTCGTAGGCGGGCGTCGCCGCGTACCGCTCGTCGGCCTCGCCGTCCGGGGCCAGCAGGCCCGCCGCGTAGGCGAGTTCGACCCAGAAGGCGGCGACCGGCTCCGGTACGTCGAGGGCCACGGCCGTCCGCTTCAGGTCGCGCACGCTCAGACCGCCCGCGCGCAGCGCCGACGGACCGCCCTCGTCCCAGTCCTTCAGCAGCTCCTCGACGGTGGCGAGCGCCGTGTACGCCTGCCCGGCCGCCGTGCTGTCCACAACCTGTGGACGGTGTACGGAGGTGGGCTCGACCGGCGGAGGAAGTGGTTCCGTCCGCTGGTGCGCCCGCCCCTCGCGCAGATGGAGGGCCACCTCGCGGGGCAGTACGACCGTGCCGGGCGCCGTCGGCAGCAGCAGTCCGCGGTCGAGGAGCCAGCGCAGCCGGGTCGCCGGATCGGCGGTCACCTGACCGTACGGCGGCCCCCAGACCAGCCGCGAAAGGACTTCGAGGGAGTCCGGCGGGGCCGTGTCGAGCAGGGCGGACATCCGGGCGCGGTCGGTGAAGAGCCCCGTGAGCGACTCCACCGCGGACACCGCGTCGTGCGTCGTGGGCAGTCCGGCCGTCGTCAGGAGCTCCTGGATCCGGCCCGGGGACATGCCCGTGGTGGCCTCCGCGACCGTCGGGCCGAGTCCCGTCGGGGAGGGGTGCTGCGGTGAGGGCGCGAGCAGTTCGCGGGCCGTGCGCACCAGCCGCAGCCGGTCGTCCGAGCCCCACACCAGTGCCTGTTCGCGCAGGACGGCCACGGCACGCGGGAGCGCCTCGACGACCACCGGATCGTGCCCGTCACCCGCCAGCAGGTCCCGGAGCGTGCCGTACGGCGCCGGTTCCGGGGCGACGGCCAGCGCCTCCGCGGTCTGCAGGGCGAACCGGTCCAGGCGTTCCAGCGCCCGGATCACGGAGGCCCGCGTACCGGCCCGGGTGGCCAGCTGGGTCAGGTCGGTCGGTACGGGAGTGATGAGGTCCGGGCGGGCCCGCAGCAGCGCGGACAGGGAGGAGTCGTCGCGGGCCCGCAGGTCCTCCGCGAGGGAACGAGGGTGTGCCCCGGCGGGGGCGGGCTCCTCTGCGGACGCCCCGCCGGGCTCCTCTGACGACTGCTCCTGGACGCTCATCCGATCCACGGTAGCGGGTGGGCCCCCACCGCCGGTCCCGTTGGCGTGAGCCGCGGCCGTGCCGGGGCCCGCCACCGGCGGCGGGCGCGGTACCGTCGGTCGCACGGGAAAACGCAACGTGGGCGTCCCGGAGGGGACTTCGTGGGGATCGAGAGCGACCAGCTCGTATTCGACTATCTGAGCCGGGTCGGCGACCTGGCCCAGCAGAGGCAGCTGCCGTCGGGGACGCGGATGCGGCTCGTGTCCGAGCTGCGCGGCGAGATCGACCGTCGCCGGACGAAGGCGACCCTCGACAGCCCGGCCGCGGTCCGCCGCATCCTGGATCGCATCGGCACCCCCGAGTCGGTGGTCGCGGCGGCCAACTCCCCGACCGACAGCGGCGCGGGCACAGGTGGCGGCACCGGTACAGGTACCGGCACGGACAAGGCCGCCGGTACGCAGTCGTCCCCGCCGAAGCGGTCCGCCGTCCCCGCCCAGCGCGCACAGGAACCGGCGGCCCGTCCCCGGCGCCTGCGCCGCGCGGTGCCCCGGCCGCGTACCGCCAACCCCGAGGTGGCCGAGTCGGAATCGACCGGGATGGTCGGCTCCCCGCCCACTCCGCCGCACCTCGCCAGCACGGAGGAGCTGGGCACCGGGCCCCAGCCCGACTGGTGGCGGGTGGAGAGCGGCCCGTTCGGCTCGACGGACAGCGTGCCGGGCTTCACGGGCGGCATCGAGATCCCGGAACTGTTCAAGCCGCCACCGGACGACGACCCCGACAAGCTCGACAAGCCCGGCAAGGAGGGTGAGCCCGAGCCGAAGTCCGCGGCGGCGGACGTCGTCGAGGTACCCGTACCCGCCGGGCGCGCACGCCGTCGCCTCGTACCCCGCCTGCGCCCCCTCGGCGGCGGTGGTGGCGGTGGCGGCGGGGGCTGGTCCAACCCGCTCCTCCTGCTCGCCGCCGCCCTCCTGGTCGCCGGCGCGGCCATCGGCAACCTCGTCATGCTGGGCCTCGGCTGGCTCATCGCCTACCTCTCGCGCAGGCTGAGCCCCACCGAGGCGAAGTGGGCCGTCCTCGTCCTGCCCGGCATCGTCGCCTCGGGGGGCATCGTCTGGATCTGGGGCCGTTCGGACGGGCGCTGGGGCGAGCCCATCGCGCAGGACCGGATGAGCGACGCGATCGCCGAGACCTGGCCGTGGGTCCTGCGCGGCGCGGCTATCGCTTCGGCGCTGTATCTGGTGTGGCGGTCGCAGCGCCGGAAGTGACGGCGTCCTCCGGCGCGGGAACACCGGCCCGCCCCTTCCCGGACAAGGACGAGGGCGGGGAGGCGGACGAGGACGCGGCACTCCAGGGCGCCCCCGGCACCACCAGCGGCGACCCGGTCACCGGATCGGGCACGACGACACACTCAAGACCGAAGACCTCCCGTACGAGACCGGCCGTGACGATCTCCGACGGCGGGCCCGAGGCGACGATCCGGCCCTCCTTCATGGCCACGAGGTGGTCGGCGTAGCGGGCGGCCTGGTTGAGGTCGTGCAGGACCAGGACGACCGTGCGGTCCCGGCCGCCCTCGGGAGCGGACGCGGCCAGCCTGCGCACCAGATTCAGGACCTCCACCTGGTGCGCGATGTCGAGATACGTCGTCGGCTCGTCCAGGAGCAGCAGTTCCGTCTCCTGCGCCAGCGCCATCGCGATCCACACGCGCTGCCGCTGCCCGCCCGACAGCTCGTCCACGGGACGGTCGGCGAGCGCCGCCACGTCCGTACGCTCCATCGCCTCCGTCACGGCCCGCTCGTCCGCGTCGGACCACTGCTGCCACCAGCTCTGATGCGGCTGACGGCCGCGCGAGACGAGGTCCGCGACGGTGATCGCCTCGGGCGCGACCGGAGTCTGCGGCAGCAGCCCGATCTGCTGCGCGATCCGCCGGGTGGGCAGTTCGGCCAGCGAGATCCCGTCGAGGAGCACGGCACCGCCGCGCGGCTTCAGCAGCCGCCCCAGCGCACGCAGCGTGGTGGACTTCCCGCAGGCGTTGGGCCCCACGACGACCGTCACCCGCCCGTCAGGGACCGCGAGGTCGAGACCGCGCACCACGGTCCGGTCCTCGTACGCGAGCGTCAGCTCCCGCGTCGACAGCCTGCTCATGCCCTGCCTCCAGAACGAACGGAACCGGCGGAACGAACGGAACCGGCGGAACGAACGGAACCGGCGGAACGAACGGAACGGCTCCGGACGATGAGCCAGATCAGATACGGCGCCCCGACGGCCGCCGTGAGCACCCCCACCGGCACCTCGGTCGGCGAGAACAGCCGCCGCGCCAGCAGATCGGCCAGTACGACGATGACGGCACCCAGCAGCGCCGAGCAGACGAGCGGGATCTGCGTGGTACGGGCCGTGCGGCGCGCGATCTGCGGGGCCAGCAGCGCCACGAAGTCCACCGGCCCGGCCGCGCCGGTCGCCACCGACGCGAGTACGACCCCGAGTACCACGAGCCCC
Source organism: Streptomyces sp. NPDC102514 (assembly GCF_055584525.1). Taxonomy (NCBI): domain Bacteria; kingdom Bacillati; phylum Actinomycetota; class Actinomycetes; order Kitasatosporales; family Streptomycetaceae; genus Streptomyces; species Streptomyces sp. NPDC102514. The sequence continues at coordinate 87,445 of NZ_JBVJLW010000018.1, read as the reverse complement.
AGCCGCACCCGGTTCAGCCGCACCCCGAGGGCCGTCGCCGTGTCGTCGTCCACGCCGACCGACCGCTGCGCCCGCGCCGCCCACGCCAGGGCCGGTACGAGGACGAGCAGCGTCCAGCCCAGCGGCGCGGCCTCCGCCCAGCCGCGGCCGTTCAGCGAGCCCGTCATCCAGATCTGCGCCTGCTGGGCGACGAGATAGTCGCCCTTCGTCATGAAGAGGGTGGTCACCGAGCGCAGCGCGATGGCGAAGCCGATCCCGATGAGCACGAACCGGGTGGCGTGCAGCCCGCCGCGCCACGCGAACGCGTACACGAGCCCGGCCGCCAGCAGCCCGCCCACGACGGACAGGTACGGCAGGACGGCGTACGAGGTCACGCCGAACGTCATCGCGCCGACCGTGAGCGCGCTCGCGCCCTGGCTGACGCCGATGATGTCCGGGCTGGCGAGGGGGTTGCGGGCGACGGTCTGGATCAGCGCGCCCGCCACTCCGAAGGCCGCCCCGACGAGCAGTCCGACCACCAGCCGGGGCGCCCGCAGCGTCCCGACGACCAGTTCGTCGGGCGAGGGCCGGCCGGTCAGGACCTTCAGCACCTCCCCGGGCGCGACGAAGCTCTCGCCCACACAGAGGTACGCGAGACAGGCCGCCGCGAGCAGCACGGTGAGGACCGCGCCCACGGTGGCCGCCCGCCGGTGCAGCAGGAAGGTGGCGTGCCGGACGCGGAGTACGGAGTAGCCGGCGGCGGAGGCGGTGGTGCGTGTCCTCGGCGTGGCCGGTGCGGCCGGGGTGTCCGCCTGGGTGGCCGTCACGCCGGTACCGCCTTCCTGCGCACGAGCCCCACCAGGAACGGCACGCCGATCAGTGCCGTCATCACGCCGGCCGGGACCTCGCCCGGCGGGAACAGCACCCGGCCGACGGTGTCCGAGACCAGCAGCATCGCCGGGCCGAGGAGCGCGGCGAGCGGCAGCACCCAGCGGTGGGAGGGGCCCACGATCGCGCGGGCGAGGTGCGGGACGGCCAGTCCGATGAAGGCGAGCGGGCCGGCGGCGGCGACTCCGACGCCGGTGAGCACGGTGGCGCCGACGCCGCCGACGATCCGTACCGTCCCGACGCGCTGGCCGAGGCCCTTGGCCACGTCCTCGCCCAGTGCGAGCGCGTCCAGGCCGCGGGCCACCGACAGGACGAGGACGGCTCCGGCCAGCAGGAACGGCCACACCTGGCCGGCGATCTCCGCGTCACGGCCCGACAGGGAGCCGACCTGCCAGAAGCGGAACTCGTCCAGCGCGGAGGCCCTGGTGGTGAGGACCGCGGTGGTGACGGAGACGAGGAGCGCGTTGATCGCGGCGCCGCCGAGGGCGAGTTTCACGGGGGTCGCGCCGCCCCGGCCGCTCGACGCGATCGCGTACACCGCGACCGAGGCGATCGCCGCGCCCGCGAAGGCGAACCAGACGTAACCGGTGAGGGTGTGGACGCCGGCGAAGGCGATGGCGAGGACGACTCCGACGGCGGCGCCCTGGCTGATGCCGAGGATGCCGGGGTCGGCGATGGGATTGCGGGTGATGCCCTGCAGGGCGGTTCCGGCCAGGGCGAGGCCCGCGCCGACCATCAGGCCGATGAGGGTGCGGGGGAGTCGTAGGGCGCGTACGACGTCCGCGTCCGCGGTGTCGGCGTTGTGCAGGAGGGCGTCCAGGACCGTGGACGGGGGGATGGGGCGGGCGCCCACGGTGAGGCTGAGCAGGACCGCCAGCAGGAGGGCCAGGGCTGCCGCCGTCAGGGCGGCGATGCGTCTGGCTTGCATGGCTGCGTGCTCCGGGGGTGGCTGATTGTCGATGACTTGTTCGGTAAGGCTGGCCTGAGTCTATGCGGGTGGGTGGGGCGGGAAGTGTGCCGGGTGCGGGCCGGCGGGGGCTTGTGCGCAGTTCCCCGCGCCCCCGGAAAAGGGATGGCCGGGGGCGGCTGCCGGGTGCGGGTGCGCTGTGGCCTGTCGCGCAGTTCCCCGCGCCCCTGAAAGGGGGCCGGGGTGGGCACAATGGCTCATATGACTTCTCGTGTGTTGACCGTCGGGTTTGACCTCGACATGACCCTTATTGACTCCCGGCCCGGGATCCGGGCCTGTTATCAGGCGCTTTCCGTGCGGACGGGCACTTTCATCGACGCCGATCTCGCCGTCACCCGGCTCGGGCCGCCGCTCGCGGAGGAGTTGGTCAACTGGTTTCCGGCCGAGGAGGTCGCGGCCATGGCGGACGTCTACCGGGAGATGTACCCCACCCACGCCATCGCCCCGACGCCCGCGATGGCCGGCGCCCGCGAGGCGATCGCGGCGGTGAGGGCCGCCGGGGGCCGGGCGATCGTCGTCACCGCCAAGTACGAGCCGAACGCCAAGCTGCATCTCAGCCATCTCGGCATCGACGCCGACGCGGTCATCGGCGACCTGTGGGCCGAGCGCAAGGCGGAGGCCCTGCGCGAGTACGACGCGGGCGTCTACGTCGGCGACCACACCGGCGACGTACGCGGCGCGCGGACCGCCGGAGCGCTGTCCGTCGCGGTGGCCACCGGCCCGTGCGACGCGGAGGAACTGCGCGCGGCGGGCGCCGACGTGGTCCTCAAGGACCTGCTGGAGTTCCCGGGTTGGCTGGCGGCCCACCAGTAGGGGACCGGCGGGCGGTCACGAACTTCCGCGTGCCTGCCGGCGGCCGTCGGCGATCGACTGGAACACCCCCGCTCCCGCGATGAGGAATCCGACGCCCATCAACATGCTCAGACCGAACATGTACGTAGGAAAGGGCGTCGTGTCGAGCAGCAGCGGGGCCACGGTGACCAGAGTGGCCACAGCTCCGACGAAGAACACGATGGCACCGGCACGGATGAGTCGTTCTCCGGCCGCGGCGGAATTCGGTTGGGTTTTGTCACGCACTCGACCAGGGTAGTTCCCTGCCCGGAGGAACAATCCGGCGACGTCTTGTCAGCAGCCGCCGGACCATTAGCCTTGGTACAGGCGGGTCCGACGACCCGCTGTAGTGCTGTACGGACCTGTTTCCCGAGCAGTTTCAGCCGAAGTCTTGAAGTCTTTCCGACGCAGTTTCCGACGAGTACGAGGACGAGGACAGACGTGCCTACCGGCAAGGTCAAGTGGTTCAACAGTGAGAAGGGCTTCGGCTTTCTCTCCCGCGACGACGGCGGCGACGTCTTCGTTCATTCCTCGGTCCTGCCCGCCGGAGTCGATGTTCTCAAGCCGGGGCAGCGGGTGGAGTTCGGTGTGGTCGCCGGACAACGCGGTGACCAGGCGCTTTCGGTGACGCTCCTGGACCCCACGCCGTCGGTCGCGGCAGCCCAGCGCCGCAAGCCCGACGAACTGGCCTCCATCGTCCAGGATTTGACGACCCTCCTGGAAAACATCACGCCAATGCTGGAACGGGGCCGCTACCCCGACAAGGCCTCAGGCGCAAAGATCGCAGGCCTACTGCGCGCGGTGGCGGACCAGTTGGACGTATAGCCGACCCGGGCTGCGCCCTCATGGGCGCAGCCCGCACGAGGGGCGCGGGGAACGGCGCGGCCAGCCACAGCGCACCCGCACCCGGCAGCCGCCCCCAGCCACCCCTTTTCTGGGGGCGCGGGGAACGGCGCGACCGGCCCCCACCGGACCCGCACCCACAATCCGCACCCGCCCACCGACCCCGCACCTCCCGGCGAGGGACCCGCTAGGGAAAGTCCAGCGCCCCCGGCGCAAGCGCGGGCACAAGCCCTTCCGCCGCCGCCCGCGTGAGAAGGCCCCGGATCGCCGCGTACCCGTCCTCACCGAGATCCGCCGTGAACTCGTTGACGTACAGCCCGATGTGCTGATCGGCGACCGCCGCGTCCATCTCCTGCGCATGCGCGAGCACATACGCCCGCGAGGCCTCGGGATCGTCCCAGGCGGCCCGCACGGACGCCCGGACGGACTCGGCGAGCAGCCCCAGCGCGGCCTCGCCCAGCGACCGCCTGGCGATGATCGCGCCCAGCGGGATCGGCAGCCCCGTCGTCAGCTCCCAGTGCTCGCCCATGTCCGCGAGCTTGTGCAGCCCGTAGTTCTGGTACGTGAATCGGGCTTCGTGGATGACGAGTCCGGCGCCCACCTTCCCGTCCCGTACCGCGGGCATGATCTCGTGGAACGGCATGACCACGATCTCGCCGACCCCGCCGGGAACCGTGTCGGCGGCCCACAGGCGGAACAGCATGTACGCGGTCGACCGCTCGCTGGGCACGGCGACGGTACGGCCGGTGAGGTCCACGCCCGGCTCCCGGGTGAGGACCAGCGGCCCGCAGCCGCGCCCCAGGGCGCCCCCGCAGGGCAGCAGGGCCCATTCGTCCAGGACGTACGGCAGGACGGCGTACGACACCTTCAGGACGTCGAACTCGCCGCGTTCGGCCATGCCGTTGGTGATGTCGATGTCCGCGAAGGTCACGTCCAGCTCGGGCGCCCCCGGGATCCGGCCGTGGGCCCAGGCGTCGAAGACGAAGGTGTCGTTGGGACAGGGCGAGTACGCGATCTTCAGAGGCTGCGTCTCGGAGGACTGCGAGGGCTGCGAGGGCTGAGGCGTCTGCGAGGGCTCAGTGGGTGAGGTCATGTGGGTTCCAACTCTCCAGTACGGGCGCAAGCTTCCCGAAGGCCCCGGTGAGTGCCGTGAGGGCCTCGCCGATCCGCCAGGCGGCGCGGTCCCGGGGGCCCACGGGATTGGACACGGCACGGAGTTCCAGGACGGGGACGCCGTGCGCCGCGGCGGCCTCCGCCACCCCGAAGCCCTCCATGGCCTCGGCGAGCGCGCGCGGGTGGCGCCGGCGCAGTTCCACCGCGCGTGCGGCGCTGCCGGTCACCGTGCTGACGGTCAGGACAGACCCCTGACGTGCTCCTGTGACGGCCGCGATCTCTCGTACGAGTGAATTCGGCGGCCGGTGCGTGACGGTCCCGAACCCCAGTTCGGTGACCGGAAGGAACCCTTGGGCGGTCTCGGCGCCGAGGTCCGCGACCGTGATCTCGTCGGCGAGGACGAGCGAGCCGACGGGCGCGTCGGGCAGGAATCCGCCGCCGATACCGGCGGAGACGACCAGGCCGTACGGCTCACCGCCCAGCGCGGCGATGGTGAGCGCGGCGGCGGTCGACGCGGCGGCCGCGGCCGGTCCCACGCCACCGGCGAGAGGATGGAGCACCAACGACGCCGATGCCGGCGCCGTGAACGCCGCGGCCACCGCGTCCCGTTCGGCGGGGACGGCGGTGGTTACGAGGACACGCATGAGCGGCGCTCCCTGAGGATCGGGCGGCTCAGCGGCGGCTCAGGCGTCCGCGTTCTCAAGCTTGAAGTTCCAGACACCCTGGACCTGCGTACCGGCCTTGTTCTGCTGGACGACGCTGATGTAGATCGTCTTCGGGGCGGCCTGGCCCGACTGCTCGGCGAAGAGGTCGACGCCCTCGAAGGCGTAGTACGTCTTCTTGAAGGGGGACGTGACCTGCTGGCCGTTGAGCCACAGGGCCCAGCCCTCGTCGGCGATCTCAGGGTCGACACCGATGCGCAGCGTCTCACCCTGCGAGACGCTGATCGTGTCGGAGGACTTCTTGAGGGCGCACTTGGTCGCTTCCTCCTTGCCGATGGTCTTGCCGTCCTCGTAGCACTCGGCCTCGACACTGACCGAGTTCTTGCCGACCGTGACCGTGGCCATCGGCGTCGGCTTGTCACAGGCGGACAGCACAAGAAGTCCGGCGGAAACGGCACTTGCGGCGGCGACGGCGCGGCGACGGCGCGCAAGGGGACGCTGGGAGCTCATGGGCGAAGGTTATCGGGCGGGTCGCGCGGCCCGGCTATGTGGGTGGGCTACGCGGCGTGCCGCGGGCCCGGATCACTCCGGCGAGCAGGTGACGGCCGGGCCGGGACAGGGCGGCTGGCAGACGGTGGCCGGGCGGGGATCGGGCCGACGGCGGGTGGGGTCCGGGCGGTTCAGGCGAGGTGCGCGTGCTGCCTGCCGCCGTGCCGGGCCGTGCTCAGCAGCCCGCGGACCGTGGTGAGCCAGCCGAGCGCGATGATCCCGGAGGCCACCGCCATCCCGAGCGAGCCGATGAGCGGCAGCGCGATACCGATCGCCCCGCCGACCACCCAGGCCATCTGGAGGATCGTCTCCGAGCGGGCGAACGCCGACGTCCGCACCAGTTCCGGCACGTCCCGCTGGATCAGCGCGTCCAGGGACAGCTTGGACAGTGCCTGGGCGAACCCGGCGAACGCGGCGAGCACCGCCACCAGGAGCACCCCGAAGAACACCGCCGCCGTGATCGCCACGCCGAGCACCACCGCGACCACGGTGACGATGATCAGCTCCGGCGCCCGGGACCGCAGGGCCGCCCCGACCGCCGTGCCCAGCGCGTTGCCCACGCCCGCCGACACGCCCACGATCGTCAGCGAGACCGCCGCGCTGGCGCCCGCGAGGGGGTGTTCGCGCAGCAGGAACGCCAGGAAGAAGATCAGGAACCCGGAGAGTCCGCGCAGCGCGGCGTTCGCGGCGAGCGCGTGCGTGACCGCCGTGCCGACCGTGCGCAGCCCCGGACGCTTGGGCTGTTTGAGGTGCGGACCGTGCAGATGCTGCTCGTCCGCGGCGAGCAGGGCCTTGTCCTCGCCCTTGGCGGAGTCGACCTTGTGCGGCAGGGAGAACGACAGGAACGTACCGGCCACGAAGATCAGGAAGGCGCCGTAGAGCGGATAGCGGGGGCCGAGGGCCTGCAGGCCCGCTCCGATCGGGGCCGCCACGCCCGTCGCCAGCAGACCGCCGAGCGTGACCCGTGAGTTCGCCTTGACCAGGGAGAACGCGGGGGGCAGGAGCCGGGGCACCACGGCGCTTCTGACCACGCCGTACGCCTTCGAGGCCACCAGGACGCCGAGGGCGGCCGGGTACAGCTCGATGCTGCCCGTGACGACCGCGCCCGACAGCAGCAGGGCCATGAACGCGCGCGCCATGAACGCGCCCGCCATCGCGGCCCGGCGGCCGTGCGGGAGGCGGTCCAGGAGAGGGCCGATGACCGGGGCGAGCAGCGTGAACGGGGCCATCGTGATCGCCAGGTAGAGCGCGACCCGGCCGCGGGCCTCGTCCGTCGGGACCGAGAAGAAGACCGTCGAGGCGAGCGCGACGGTGATCAGCATGTCGCCGGCGCCGTTCACCCCGTGCAGTTCGATCAGTTTGCCGAGGCCCGACTCGCCCGCGCCGTGCGCGTGTGTAGCTTTTCTGATGCCTCTCGCCGTACCGCTGAACGGCAGGCGCAGGGCATGCCCGACGGAACGGACGGCCCCGCGCACCGGACCCGACCCGCTCTTACGTCCTGCCCCGGCCTCACCGATTCCGGTGGCGCCTTGGGGCGACCTTGCGGCTGCCACTCCGCAATAGTGCCCCGAGATTGGCGGAACTAGCGCAGTTACCGCCCGTATAGCGGCGGAGTGGGGGTGGGGGATCGGGTGCCGGACATGCGCGAAGGGCGCTCTGCGCACCGGCCGTGAGCGCCCCGCGCACCCGGTCGGCAGCGGCCTCCGGACCCGGCCGGGACCGCCGTGTGGCCCCTGCCGGAAGCGCCTCGTGGACCCCGTTCGGAGGGTCCCGCGCACCCATCCGGAGCGTCCTGTTCGCCCGGTCGGGGAAACGCCGCGACAGCATGAAGGCAACGCCGGTGTAGGCCCAGCGCCGACGAGACGGTAGCGTGCGTAGCGCGCCCGCGGCGGTTGTTCTCGGCCGCGCGCCTCTCGGTCATCCCGCAGAATGGATGACGTAGGTGCGCCCGAGTGCGATCGGGCGCGGACGTCGACGCGGCCCTCCGGTCCGCTCCGTCCGCACCCCCGTCGAGGGATGGCGCACTCGTGAGACGGCGTAGGAGAGAAGCGATACCTGTGAGCGCGACAACGCGAAGCCGAACCCCCGACCGCCTGTGTGCCGAGGCCGTGGACCTCGCCCGGGCAGCCGCCGAGGAGGCCGCCGCTCCCGGCGTGGTGGGGGAGCACGCGGGACTGGTCAGCGAAGGCGACCGCGTCGTCACGCACTTCTTCGAATGCAAGGAGATGGGCTACCGCGGCTGGCGCTGGGCCGTGACGGTGGCCCGGGCCTCACGGGCGAAGGTCGTCACCCTCGACGAGACCGTGCTGCTGCCCGGCACCGACGCCCTGCTGGCACCCGAGTGGGTGCCGTGGAGCGAGCGGCTCCGGCCGGGGGACATGGGTCCAGGGGACCTGCTGCCCACGGACGCGGAGGACCTGCGTCTGGAACCCGGCTACTCCGGCGAGGACGAACCCGCCCCGAACGCGCCGATCTCCGAGGAGATGGCCCAGCTGGCCGAGGCGGAGGACGCCGAGATCACGGCGCGCACGCCCGCCGCGCTGCCGCTCGTGCCGTCCCGCGGGTCGATCGCGTCCGTGGCCGAGGAACTGGGGATGCGGCGGGCTCGCGTGCTGTCCCGGTACGGGCTGCATGTCGCGGCGGACCGGTGGGAGGAGTCGTACGGGGCGAAGACCGCGATGGCGCAGGCCGCTCCCGCGACGTGTGTCAGCTGTGGGTTCCTGAATCCCGTGGGCGGGTCGCTCGGTCAGGCGTTCGGTTTGTGTGCGAATGAGTTCTCGCCCGCGGATGGACGTGTGGTGTCGCTCTCGTATGGATGTGGTGGGCATTCCGAGGCGGCGGTCATGCCTGCGCCTGCGCGGCCTGCGCCGCCGGTGATCGACGAGACCCGGGTGGATCCGTTCCCGCTTCGGCCCTCGCCGGACTCCGGGTCGGTGCCGGTGGGTCCGGACGGGTCCGCATCGGAATACGGCCACAGCTAGCCTGCGACGCGCGCTCGCGCGCCCCTGAGGGGCCACGGCCCCGGTTGTTCGCCGTCCGCAGGCACGTCGTGGCTGGTCGCGCAGTTCCCCGCGCCCCTTAAGGGCTCGGCTGCGCCTTCGCCCCCTCGGGCCCCGTCAGGGGCGCGGGGAACGGCGCAGTCTTTTGTCTTTGGCTTTTAAGGGGCGCGGGGAACGGCGCAGTCTTTTGGCTTTAGGTCTTTGGGAGCGCGGGGAACGGCGCAGTTTTTTTTGGCGTCCTTCGCTTTTCAGGGGCGCGAGGAACTGCGCGGCCAGCCCCCACCGACCCGCACCCACCCACGCGGCGGAGCCACCCCTTCCGGCCCTGGCCCCCTGCCAAGGGACCCGCGCGGTACCTTCTTGCCGCGGCCGGCCGATGCGCGCGGGCGTACGACGATGAGGGAGTGTCAAGCGTGAGCAACTTCGTGCGGCCGGCAGCCGAGGGCGCGGATCCGTTCGGGACGGCCCGGCTGCGACGCGGGGTGCTGGACGCCTGGGCGACGAGCCCGGCACGGTTCCGGGAGGACGCCAACTCCGAGGAGGACCTCGTCCTCGGCGGCTACCGCGACCGCCTCGTCGTGGAGCTCGCCCAGAACGCCGCCGACGCCGCCTCCCGCGCAGGCGTCCCCGGCCGCCTCCGCCTCACCCTGCGCGACGGAGTCCTCGCCGCCGCCAACACGGGCGCCCCCCTGGACGCCACGGGTGTCGAATCCCTCTCCACCCTGCGCGCCTCCGCCAAGCGCGACGACAGCGACAGCGCGGTCGGCCGCTTCGGCGTCGGCTTCGCGGCGGTCCTGGCCGTCACCGACGAACCCGCCCTGCTGGGCCGGCACGGCGGCGTCCGCTGGTCCCTCGTCGAGGCCCGCGACCTCGCCACCGACATCGCCCGCCACAGCCCCGGCCTCGGCGACGAACTGCGCCGCCGCGACGGCCACGTACCCCTGCTCAGGCTGCCGTTCGCGGCCGAGGGCACCGCGCCGGACTCGTACGACAGTGTCGTCGTCCTGCCGTTGCGGGACCCCGCCGCCGAGGCGCTCGCGGAGCGGCTTCTCGACGGTGTCGACGACGCCCTGCTGCTCGCCCTGCCCGGTCTGGCGGAAGTGGTCGTCGAGAGCGGCGACGGCAGCGTACGGACCGTCCGGCGCCGTACCGAGGAGGACGGCGGCTGCGTGGTCGTCGAGGACTCCCGCGACGGCACGACCCACTGGCGTACCGTCTCCGCGCACGGCTCCCTGGAGCCCGCCCTGCTCGCGGACCGGCCCGTCGAGGAGCGCCTGCGCCCCCACTGGTCGGTCACCTGGGCCGTCCCGGTCGACGCCGACGGCACCCCGGGCCGCCCCCGCACCGGCCCCGTCGTGCACGCGCCCACCCCCAGCGACGAACCTCTCGGCGTGCCCGCGCTGCTCATCGCCTCGCTGCCGCTCGACACCACCCGCCGCCACGCGGCCCCCGGCCCGCTGACCGATTTCCTGGTGCAGCGCGCGGCGGAGGCGTACGTCGAACTGCTCGCCGCCTGGCGGCCGGTGACCGCGGGGATCATCGACCTGGTGCCCGGCCCGCTCGGCAAGGGCGAACTGGACGGGTCCCTGCGGCAGGCGATCCTGGACCGGCTGCCGCGTACGGAGTTCCTGCCGCCCGCGGCCGAACCGGCGGCCGGGACCGGTGAGGACGACGGCGACTCCGATCTGCCCGAGGCCCTGCGTCCCCGCGACGCCGAGGTCGTGGAGGGGGCGGGCGCCGACACCGTACGGGTGCTCGCGGAGGTGCTGCCCAGCCTCCTGCCCGCCGGGCTCGAACGGCGGGCGGAACTGCGCACCCTGGGAGTCGCGCGGGTCCCGCTGGCCGAGGCGGTCGACCGGCTCGCGGGCCTGGAGAAGGCCCCCGAGTGGTGGCGGCGCCTGTACGACAGCCTCGCCGGGGTCGACCCGGACCGGCTCTCCGGGCTGCCGGTCCCGCTGGCCGACGGCCGGACGACGATCGGCCCCCGCCAGGTCCTGCTGCCCACCGCGGACGGCGCCACGACCACGACCACGACCACGGCCACGGCTGCGACCACGGCCGGGGCCGCGCCCGACGCGCTCGCCCGGCTCGGGCTCAAGGTCGCCCATCCGGACGCCGTCCATCCGCTCCTGGAGAAGCTGGGCGCCCTGCCCGCCACCGCGCGGGCCGTCCTGACCACCCCGCAGGTCCGCGCCGCCGTCGCAGGCTCCCTCGACGACGACCGCGGCGCCTGGGACGACGACACCACCCCCGACGCCGAGGAACTGGCCGACACCGTCCTCGCGCTCGTCCGGGACGCCGACCTCGAACCCGGCGACGAACCCTGGCTCGGCGCCCTCGCGCTCCCCGACGACGAGGGCGAACTCGTCCCCGCCGGTGAACTCGTCCTGCCCGGCAGCCCCTTCGCCCAGGTGATGCGCGAGGACGAACTCGCCTCCGTCGACCCCGAACTGGCCGAACTCTGGGGCGAACAGCCCCTCGCCGCCTGTGGCGTCCTCGCGAACTTCACCCTCGTACGCGCCACGGACGTCGTCCTCGACCCCGACGAACTGGAGCCGAAGGACGGCGACTTCGCCGAACCCGACGACGCCGGGCTGCTCGACGCCGTGGACGTGTGGTGCGAGGACGCCCTGGACGGGCTGCCCGACTCACCGGTGCCGCCCGTCGCGACCGAGATCGTGGCCGTGCGCGACCTCGACCTCGTGGACGACGACCGCTGGCCCGAGGCCCTCGCCCTGCTCTCCCGCCCGCCGCTGCGGGACGCCCTCACCCAGCCGGTCCGCGTGCTGCTGCCGGACGGGACCCACGAGATCATCCGCTCGTACACCGCCTGGTGGCTGCGCGGGCACCCCGTCCTCGACGGCCGCCGCCCGGCCGGCCTGCGCGCCGAGGGCGGCGACCCGCTCCTGCACGGCCTGTACGACGCCGCCGACGCGGCCGGTTTCGACGACGAGCAGGTGCTGCGGGCCCTCGGCGTCCGTACGTCCGTGGCCGCGCTGCTCGCAGAACCGGGCGGCGGCGCGGAACTCCTGGACCGGCTCGCCGACCCCGACCGCGAGGTCTCCGCGTCCCAACTGCACGCCCTGTACGGCGCGCTGGCGGACCTCGACCCCGACCAGGTGACCCTGCCGGACGAGGTGCGGGCCGTGGTGGACGGCGAGGTGCGTGTCGTGGACGCGGCCGACGCCGTGGTCGTCGACTCGCCCGATCTGCTGCCCTTCACCGCGGGCACACCCCTGCTCCCGGTACGGCCCGCGCGGGCCGCCGACCTCGCCGAACTGTTCCAGGTCCGGCGGCTGAGCGAGTCCGTCACCGGCGAGGTGACCAGCGAGGGCACGGAACACGACGTACCGGAGTCCGTACGGGTTCTGCTGGGCCCCTCGACCCCCGCGACCTATGTCGAGCACGAGGAACTGGTCGTCGACGGCACCGAACTCGACTGGCGCCGCACCCGTGACGGGGTGCTGCACGCCTCCACGCTGGAGGGCGTCGCCGCGGGCCTCGCGTGGGCGGCCGGCCAGTGGCCCCGCCGCTTCGAGGTCGCCGCACTCCTGGAGGACCCGTCCAGGACGGAGGAACTGGCACGGGACCGCTGGTTCGACTGAGCGCCGCCCGCCGGGGCGTGGCCGCGCGCCGCGCGCCCCGGCGGGCCCTGGAAGTGTTCTGCGTCACATGGTCACAAAATATTCACTCGCCGTACAACCATCGGTCCGCGCGATGTATCTGATCATGCGAGCCAACAGGCTCCAAGATCACTCGGGCCCACGTGAAGACGACCGTCGGGCCCCTTTCTCCACCGGGGGAAACATATGCGCATACGTGCCACCGTGGCCGCAGTCACCGGCGCCCTGGCCCTCTCCGCGCTCGCCGTCCCGGTCGCCCAGGCCGACGACTCCTCGTACCGCGGGACCGCCGCCGCCGCTTTCGAGGCTGCCCACAGCGGCGTGTCCAAGGCGCAGCGCAGCACGGCCGCCGCGGTCGTCGACGGCGACCTGGACGCCTCCTTCTCCAACTTCAAGATCGCCTCGTCGCACAAGGTCGGCACCACCAACCAGGTCTCCACCAAGGTGACCTACAAGCTGACCCACGGCGCCGACGTGGACCTCGGCTCCGCGGACTTCGCCACCGGCCCGTACATCTACAAGGGCTCGTTCGCCACCCCGGACAACGTCATCTTCGGCTTCGACGCGGCGACCTGCACCGAGGCCTCGGCGACCGTCGCCAACTGCACCGGCTACGTCGACATCCTTCCGTCCGAGGGCGAGCTGCTGAACAGCGACGCCGGCTCCTGGAAGGGTGGCGCGCTGCTGCTCAACTACGTCACCGGCTCCTACGCCGACCAGGGCGACCTTGCCACCACCAAGGTGCTGCGCAACTCCCGCCTCACCGTCAACGCCTCTCCCGAGCCCGTGAAGAAGGGCAAGACCATCACGGTCACCGGGGCCCTGACGCGCGCCAACTGGGAGACGAACAAGTACGCGGGCTACACCCAGCAGTCCGTGAAGCTCCAGTTCAAGAAGAAGGGCACGTCCACCTACACGGACGTCAAGACCGTGAAGTCGGGCACCGGCAGCTCCGCGGGCAAGCTGAAGACGACCGTCACGGCTTCCGTCGACGGGACCTACCGCTACGCCTTCGCGGGCACGTCGACCACGCCGGCCGTCAACTCCGCGGGCGACGCGATCGACGTCCAGTAACCTCCGGCTCCACTCCGCTCCACGGCCGACGGCCCCACGCCACCACTGGCGCGGGGCCGTCGGCGTCCCCGGGTCGCGGCCGTTCCGCCACCTGCGGGAGCGTCGTGGCCGGCCGCGCAGTTCCCCGCGCCCCTAAGGGGCACGGCCCCCGGTCGTTCATCGTGTGCGGGTGCGTCGTGGCTGGTCGCGCAGTTCCCCGCGCCCCTTAGGGGCTCGGCTGCGCCTTCGCCCCCTCGGGCCCCGTCAGGGGCGCGGGGAACGGCGCAATCTTTTGTCTTTGGCTTTTAAGGGGCGCGGGGAACGGTGCAGTCTTTTGTCTTTGGCCTTTAGGGGCGCGGGGAACTGCGCGGCCAGCCCCCACCCACCCGCACCCTTTCCTCGTTCTCCCCGCGGCTAGACGGTAAAGCGGCGGTCCACCCATCTCCACACCAGTTCGAGCGCGGCAGCGCCCACCACCGCCACCCCCACCGCGGTCCACGGCATGGTGGCCCCCACCAGCTTCAGCGCGAAGAACGACTGAAGCCACGGCACCACCAGTACCAGCAGGAATGCCAGCCCCATCGCGGCCACCAGGCCGATCCGCCACCACGTGTACGGCCGCGCCACGATCGCCAGTACCCACATCGACACCAGGAACAGCGTCAGCGTCGCCGCGCTGGTCTCCGCGTCCAACGCCCCCTCCCCGGAGTAGTGGTGCCGGGCGAGCAGGTACGTCGTGAACGTGGCCAGCCCCGCCACCACCCCGCCCGGGATCGAGTACCGCATCACCCGCCGGACGAAGTGCGGCCGAGCCCGTTCCTTGTTGGGCGCGAGTGCAAGGAAAAAAGCCGGCACCCCGATCGTCAGCGTCGACAGCAGCGTCAGGTGCCGCGGCAGGAACGGGTACTCCACCTGGCAGCACACCACCAGCACCGCGAGCAGCACCGAGTACACCGTCTTGACCAGGAACAGCGTGGCGACACGGGTGATGTTCCCGATCACCCGGCGCCCCTCGGCGACCACCGACGGCAGCGTCGCGAAGCTGTTGTTGAGCAGCACGATCTGGGCGACCGCCTTCGTCGCCTCGGATCCCGAGCCCATCGCGACACCGATGTCGGCGTCCTTGAGGGCGAGTACGTCGTTCACGCCGTCGCCGGTCATCGCCACCGTGTGTCCGCGGGACTGGAGCGCGCCTACCATGTCCCGCTTCTGCTGCGGGGTGACCCGTCCGAACACGGAGCCCCGGTCCAGCGCCTCGGCCATCTCGTCCCGTTCGGCGGGCAGTCGGCGCGCGTCGACCGTGGCGGAGGCACCGGGCAGACCGAGTTTGGCGGCGACCGCGCCGACCGACACGGCGTTGTCTCCGGAGATCACCTTGGCGCGTACGTTCTGCTCGTCGAAGTACCGCAGGGTGTCCGCCGCGTCGGGCCGCAGCCGCTGCTCCAGGACGACAAGCGCGGTGGGCCGTGCGCCCTCCTGGACCCGGGGGTCGTCGAGTTCGCGGACGGCACGGGCGAGCAGCAGGACCCGTAGCCCCTGCTCGTTGAGCTGTTCGGTCTCGGCGAGTACGGGGTCGCCGTCGGCGAGGAGCACGTCGGGGGCGCCCAGCAGCCAGGTGCTCACCCGGCCCCCGTCCGCGTCCCCGTTCCCGCCTTCGGCGAAGGACGCCCCGCTGTACTTGCGCGCGGAGGAGAAGGGCAGCGCACCCTCGCGGCGCCAGCCCGCGCTGTCCGGGTAGGCGTCGATGATGGCCTGGAGGGAGGCGTTCGGGCGGGGGTCGGACGCACCGAAGGCGCCGAGTACTTCGCGCACGTACGCCTCGTCGACCTCCCCCTCCCCGTCCCCGTCGGCGCCGAGCGGGCGCAGCTCGGTGACGTCCATGCCGCCCTCGGTGAGCGTGCCCGTCTTGTCGAGGCAGACCGTGTCGACGCGGGCGAGGCCCTCGATGGCCGGGAGTTCCTGGACGAGGCACTGCTTGCGGCCGAGCCGGACGACCCCTATGGCGAAGGCGACCGAGGTGAGCAGGACCAGGCCTTCGGGAACCATGGGCACGATGCCGCCGACGGCGCGTGCGATGGAGTCCTTGAAGTCGTTGTCCTTGCTGACGAGTTGCGTGATGGCGAGGCCGACGGCAGCCGGGATCAGCATCCAGGTCACGTACTTGAGGATCGTGGAGATACCGGTACGCAGTTCGGAGTGGACGAGGGTGAAACGGCTCGCCTCCTCGGCGAGTTGCGCCGCGTACGCCTCACGGCCCACCTTCGTCGCGCTGAACGCGCCGCCGCCCGCGACCACGAAGCTGCCCGACATGACCTGGTCGCCGGGCTGTTTGACCACCGGGTCGGCCTCGCCGGTGAGCAGGGACTCGTCGATCTCCAGGCCGTCGGCCTCGGCGCACTCGCCGTCCACGGCGATCTTGTCGCCCGGACCGATCTCGATCAGGTCGCCCAGCACGATCTCCGAGGTGCCGATGGAGGTGGCGGTGCCGTCCCTGCGGACGGTGGGGCGGGATTCGCCGATCACCGCGAGGGAGTCCAGGGTCTTCTTCGCGCGCAGTTCCTGGATGATGCCGATGCCGGTGTTCGCGAGGATCACGTAGCCGAACAGGCTGTCCTGGAACGGGGCGACGAACAGCATGATCAGCCAGAGCACGCCGATGATGGCGTTGAACCGGGTGAAGACGTTCGCGCGGACGATGTCGGCGGTGGAGCGGCTGTTGCGCACGGGGACGTCGTTGACCTCGCCCCGGGCGACGCGCTCGGCGACCTCGGCGGCGGTCAGGCCCTTCGCGGT
This sequence comes from Streptomyces sp. NPDC102514, assembly GCF_055584525.1. Taxonomy (NCBI): domain Bacteria; kingdom Bacillati; phylum Actinomycetota; class Actinomycetes; order Kitasatosporales; family Streptomycetaceae; genus Streptomyces; species Streptomyces sp. NPDC102514. The sequence goes on along the minus strand of NZ_JBVJLW010000018.1, from coordinate 71,145 downwards.
TCTGCTCGCGCCGGCGGGCAGCGGGACGGGGTGCACGGGATCGAGTTCGGCGCCCGCGTCGATGTGCGTCATGTCTTCGACGGTACGGGGGGATATGCGGCTTCACCCGACGAGTACGGCAAGATCCGACCAGCGGAGGAGCGGGGGTGCTGCCGTGGTAGTACACGACGGCTCCCTACGCCCTTAGGGGCGGGGCCGCCCGACGCCGCCCGCGCAGTTCCCCGCGCCCCAAAGACAAAAGACTGCGCAGTTCCCCGCGCCCCTGGGGGGGTGGGGCCGGGCGTCGAATGTCGCGCGCAGCCCGGAAGCGGCTGGCCGCGCAGTTCCCCGCGCCCCTAAAGGCGCAAAAGCTGGGGCGCAGCCCCGCTTTTAGGGGCGCGGGGAACGGCGCGGGTCACCCCCACTCAGCCGCACTGGACGTACGACCGGAGACGTCAACCCCTACGGTGCGGAGGACGGCGTGGACGCCCGGCGGATCGCCGCTTCGCGGCCCCGTACGTACCAGATCCCGATCAACCCCAGCCCCGCCCCCGCGAGGCACGTCCACAGCCACCACAGGTGCCCGTGGTCGTCGAGCCAGCCGTAGAACGGCAGCTGGACCAGGAAGAGGACGAACCAGAGGATCGCGCCACCCGTGACGGTGGCCACCACGGGCCCCTCCAGCGGTTCCGGTGCCTCGTGTGTCGGTGTCCACTTCGCCATGGGGACAGCTTACGAGCAGGGCACGGGAGCACAGCCGCCCCACCGGTCTACGCGCGGAGATAGCGCCAAAGCCGTCATATGTTCATACTGAATCTGCCTGACCATGGCCACTTTTGCTCGTACGAAACTCCAAAAAGGTCCTCGATGCCCACCTCGGCCCCCGCCAAGGCTTCCGCGCCCGATGAGCCGGACCCCGCGTCCGCCCACAGCGCCCTCGACCGCTACTTCAAGATCTCCGAGCGCGGCAGCACCCTGCCGCGCGAGATCCGCGGCGGTCTCGCCACCTTCTTCGCGATGGCCTACATCATCGTGCTGAACCCGATCATCCTGGGCAGCGCGAAGGACATGTACGGGCACCAGCTCGACAACGGCCAGCTGGTCACCGCGACCGCGCTGACGGCCGCGTTCACCACGCTCCTGATGGGCGTCATCGGCAACGTACCGATCGCGCTCGCGGCCGGCCTCGGTGTGAACACCGTCGTCGCGCTCCAGCTGGCGCCCCGGATGTCCTGGCCGGACGCGATGGGCATGGTCGTACTGGCCGGCCTCGTGGTCATGCTGCTCGTCGCCACCGGTCTGCGTGAGCGCGTCATGAACGCCGTACCGCTCGGCCTGCGCAAGGGCATCGCGATCGGTATCGGCCTGTTCATCATGCTGATCGGCCTGGTCGACTCGGGCTTCGTCTCCCGTATCCCGGACGTCGCCCAGACGACCGTGCCGCTGCAGCTCGGCGCGACCGGCCACCTGAACGGCTGGCCCGTCCTGGTCTTCGTCCTCGGCACGCTCCTGACCCTCGCGCTCATCGTGCGCAAGGTGCCGGGCGCGATCCTCATCTCGATCGTCACGATGACGGTCGTCGCCGTGGTGATCAACGCGATCGCCGAGGTGCCCTCCTGGGGCCTGACCACCCCGAAGTGGCCCGGCAACCCGGTCGCGAGCCCCGACTTCGGTCTCGTCGGCCAGGTCAGCCTCTTCGGCGGCTTCGGCAAGGTCGGCGTACTGACCGGCGTGCTGTTCGTCTTCACGGTCCTGCTGTCGTGCTTCTTCGACGCGATGGGCACGATCATGGGCATCGGCGACGAGGCGAAGCTGACCGACAAGGACGGCAACATGCCGGGCATCAGCAAGGTGCTCTTCGTCGACGGCATCGCGGTCGCCGCGGGCGGCGCTACCTCTTCGTCCGCGACCACCTGCTTCGTGGAGTCCACGGCGGGCGTCGGCGAGGGCGCGCGCACCGGTTTCGCGAACGTGGTCACCGGCGCGCTGTTCGCCGTCGCGCTCTTCCTCACGCCGATCGCCACGATGGTCCCGTCGCAGGCCGCGACCCCGGCGCTGCTCGCGGTGGGCTTCCTGATCCTGTCCGGCTCGGTCCGGCAGATCGACTGGGCCGATCACACGATCGCGATCCCGGCGTTCGTGACGATGCTGATGATGCCGTTCACGTACTCGATCACGAACGGCATCGGCATGGGCTTCGTCACGTTCGTCGTGCTGCGGCTGGCGGCCGGGCGCGGCCAGGACGTGCCGGTCGCCATGTACGTGGTGTCGGCGGTCTTCGCCTTCTACTACCTGATGCCGGCGCTGGGCCTGACCTGATCCCGACCCGGGGTCCGGCCCGAGCGCCGACCCCAGGGCCTACGGAACCCCGTAGAACTTCTCGGTCTCCTCGACCGCGGTCGAGAACCGCTCGTCGAAGTCATCACGAATGAGCGTCCGGACGACATAGTCCTGGACGCTCATTCCCCTTTTCGCCGCGTGCTGCCGGAGCCGGTCGAGCAGCTCCTCGTCTATCCGCAGGCTGAGCACAGTGGTCCCCATGGGTACGAGGGTCGCGGCCGAGGCGTGTCCTGTGTCACTTTCCGCGCCCGCCTCACTCGTTTGGGTGAAGTAAGGGTTGATGTGCGGGTGAGTGGCCGGACTCACGGTCGTTCGCGGGGTGTCGCGGTGGTCTTTAGGAAGAGTAATGAGTTATTCTAAAGAACATGCCTGACCTCACCCATGGCGACGATGTTGCCGCCGTGAACTCCCTGCGCTCCGCCGTGATGCGTCTGTCGCGCCGACTCAAGCACCAGCGGGTCGACGAGTCGCTGAGCCCGACCGAGATGTCGGTCCTGGGCACCCTCGCCCGCTGCGGCACGGCCACACCGGGCGAACTCGCCCGCAAGGAGCACGTGCAGCCGCCCTCGATGACCCGCATCGTGGCGCTGCTGGAGGCGAAGGGCCTGGTCCGCCTCGAAGCGCACCCGGACGACCGCCGCCAGAAGGTCGTCACGCAGACCGAGCGCGCAGAGGCCATGCTTGCGGAGAGCCGCACGAAGCGGAACGCGTGGCTGGCCTCCCTGGTCGACGGCCTCGACGAGGACGAGTGGGCCAAGCTCCGCGAGGCCGCCCCCGTACTGGAGAAGCTCGCGCACCTGTAGGCGGCTGCAGACGCTTGTACCGGCTGCTGTCGGCACAGGCGCCACGGCCGCGGGCCCCCGCAGACACCCGTGAGGCCACACGCACCACCAGCACCACATGAACCATCAGCACTACAAGAACCACCAGCACCACCAGCACTAAAAGAACCACCCGCACCACCACGCAAGGAGGCGAACGCCGTTGAGTACGGGACCCGGAGCAGACTCCGCCCCCGCACCTGCCGCCCACAACACCCCGCACGCCCCCAAGACCCGCTCCTCGATGTTCAGCTCGCTGAAGATCAGGAACTACCGGCTGTTCTTCACCGGCCAGGTCGTCTCGAACACCGGCACCTGGATGCAGCGGATCGCCCAGGACTGGCTGGTGCTGAGCCTCACCGGCTCGTCCGCCGCCGTCGGTTTCACCACGGCCCTGCAGTTCCTGCCGATGCTGCTCTTCGGCCTCTACGGCGGAGTCCTCGTCGACCGCCTGCCGAAGCGCCCCACGCTCCTCGCCACCCAGACCGCGATGGGCCTCACCGGTATCGCGCTCGCCTTCCTGACCCTCACCGGACACGTCCAGGTCTGGCACGTGTACGTCGCCGCCTTCGCCGTAGGCCTCGCCACGGTGATCGACAACCCGGCCCGGCAGTCCTTCGTCGCCGAGATGGTCGGCCCCGGCCAGCTCCAGAACGCGGTCAGCCTCAACTCCGCCAACTTCCAGTCCGCCCGCCTGATCGGCCCCGCCGTCGCGGGCCTGCTGATCACCGGCGTGGGCACGGGCTGGGCGTTCCTGCTCAACGGACTGTCGTTCGTCGCGCCCATCGCGGGCCTGCTCCTGATGCGCTCCAGTGAGCTGAACCAGGTCGAGCGCGCCCCGCGCGGCAAGGGCCAGCTCCGCGAAGGCCTGCGCTATGTCGCCGGGCGCCCCGAACTGATCTGGCCGATCGTCCTCGTCGGCTTCATCGGCACCTTCGGCTTCAACTTCCCCGTCTGGCTGTCGGCCTACGCCGACGACGTCTTCCACGGCGGCGCGGGCGCGTACAGCCTCTTCAACACCCTGATGGCCGTCGGTTCCGTCGCGGGCGCGCTGCTCGCCGCCCGGCGCGGCACGGCCCGGCTGCGTGTGCTGATCGCCGCCGCCGTGGCCTTCGGAGTCCTGGAGATCGTGGCCTCGCTGGCCCCGTCGTACTGGCTCTTCGCCGCACTCATGGTCCCCATCGGGATGGCCGGCCTGACCGTCAACGTCACGGCCAACACCGCCGTCCAGATGGGCACCGACCCCGCCATGCGCGGCCGGGTCATGGCGCTCTTCATGATGGTCTTCATGGGCGGTACGCCGCTGGGCGCGCCCGTGGTCGGCTGGATCACGGACGCGTACGGGCCCCGGGTGGGCTTCGCCATGGGCGGAGTCGTCTCGGCGCTGGCGGCGGCGACGGTCGGCCTTGCGCTGGCCCGGGTGGGCGGCCTGCGCCTGTCGGTGGGCTGGCACCACGGGCATCCGCAGGTCCGGTTCGTACCGCGGGAGCGGGTGCTGGCGACGGCGGCGTAAGCCCTTCCCTGCGAGGCGGTCGGCGGATTTGACTGGGTTCAGGTCCGAGAGTGTCGTGCCGGCCCGGTGGGGGCTGGTCGCGCAGTTCCCCGCGCCCCTTAAGGGCGGGGCTGTGCCCCTGTCCTTGGGGGCCTGTGGGTCGGAGTGTCGGTCCGGGCCGGTGGGGGCTGGTCGCGCAGTTCCCCGCGCCCCTTGGGGGCCCTTGGTCGTTGGTCGGGGCGTGGCAGGGTGGCGGTATGAGACTCTTCGCCGCTGTGCTGCCGCCTGAGGATGTGACGGGCGAGCTCGGTGTGGCGGTCGACGGGCTGCGGCGGTTGCCGGGGGCGGACGACGGAGTGCGCTGGACCACCCGGCCCGGCTGGCACTTCACGCTCGCGTTCTACGGAGAGGTCGACGACGGGCTCGTACCGGAGCTGTCGGTCCGGTTGGAGCGGTCGGCGCGGCGGACGGAACCCTTTTCTCTCTCCCTGCGTGCCGGAGGCCGTTTCGGGGGCCGGGCGTTGTGGGCGGGCGCCGCGGGCGACGTACGGACCCTGGCGCTGCTCGCCGACCGGGCTGTGGCGGCGGGGCGCAGGGCGGGGGTGACGCGGGAGGAGCACCGGGCCTACCGGGCGCACCTCACGCTCGCGCGCAGCAACCGTGAGTCGGCCGACTTCGCCCCGTACGTGTCCGCGCTGGACGGGTTCGAGGGGCGGGCCTGGACGGTGGGCGAGCTGTGCCTGGTGCGAAGTCGGCTGCCCGCGTCGGGGGTGCCGGGGGAGCAGCCGCGGTACGAGGTGCTGGCTCGGTGGCCCCTCGGCGGGCCCGCGGGCGGACCCCGAGGCGGGGTGGCCTGAGGGCGGGCGGTTACGCTCGGTGCGTGGACCCGAAGACGCGGAACCGGATCATGGCCGGTGTGCTGGTGCTGATGTTTGTCGTGGTGGCTTTGGCGGCGGCCGTCGGCGGGTGACGCGGTCGCTGCCGCGGGCGGTTGAGGGGGGCCGTTGTCGGCTGACGGTCCGCTGGGGCTGTCGCGCCCCGCGGCGGAGCCGCATATGGACTCAGCCCCGCGCCCCTTCAGGGCGCCCCTGTCGGGGCGGCCCATCAAGGTGTCGGCTGTCCAAGCTGGGGCTACCAGGCGAAGGCCTCCGGGGACGGCCCCGGGCCCGGGAAGATCTCGTCCAGGCCGGTGAGGACCTCGTCGCTCAGCTCCAGTTCGACGGCTCGGAGCGCGGACTCCAGCTGTTCGGCGGTGCGCGGGCCGACGATCGGGCCCGTGACGCCGGGCCGGGTCAGCAGCCAGGCCAGCGCCGCCTCGCCGGGCTCGATGCCGTGCTTGTCGAGCAGATCCTCGTACGACTGGATCCGCGCGCGGCCCGCGGGGTCGGCGAGGGTGTCGGCGGCCCGGCCGCTCGCCCGGCGCCCGCCCTGGATCTCCTTCTTGAGGACACCGCCCAGCAGACCGCCCTGCAGCGGCGACCACGGGATGACGCCGAGCCCGTACTCCTGCGCGGCCGGGATGACCTCCATCTCGGCGCGGCGCTCGGCGAGGTTGTAGAGGCACTGCTCGCTGACGAGGCCGATGGTGCCGCCGCGGCGGGCGGCGATCTCGTTGGCCTGGGCGATCTTGTAGCCGGGGAAGTTGGAGGACCCGACGTACAGGATCTTGCCCTGCTGGATCAGGACGTCGATCGCCTGCCAGATCTCCTCGAACGGGGTGCTGCGGTCGATGTGGTGGAACTGGTAGACGTCGATGTAGTCGGTACCCAGCCGCTTCAGGCTGGCGTCCACCGCGCGCCGGATGTTGAGCGCGGAGAGCTTGTCGTGGTTGGGCCAGGCGTCGCCCTCGGCGGCCATGTTGCCGTACACCTTGGTGGCGAGCACGACCTTGTCGCGCCGCTCCCCGCCCTTGGCGAACCAGCTTCCGACGATCTCCTCGGTACGGCCCTTGTTCTCGCCCCAGCCGTACACGTTGGCGGTGTCGAAGTAGTTGATGCCCGCGTCCAGTGCCGTGTCCATGATCGCGTGACTGTCGGCCTCGTCCGTCTGCGGACCGAAGTTCATGGTGCCGAGGACGAGTCGGCTGACCTTGAGTCCTGTGCGTCCCAGCTGCGTGTACTTCATGGTTCACAGCCAACGTGGTCGAGTGCGCTCTAGGCAACACCGCACTCCGCGGTGAACGCCGGGACGGGGGCCAGGGGGCTAGGGCCTGTCTGACAATTCCCGTCTGCCGGGCGACGCCATGCACGCTCCCCCAGCCTCCGGCCGGGGGGACCCCCACTCGCCGCACCGGGCACAGAGCCAAGTACGTCCAGTACGAGGCTCTGTGCCCGGCACGGCGAGAGCACGCACCTGACGCCGCCCGGCCGCCCTCCGGGCGACGACGGGAATTGTCAGACAGGCCCTAGCCGCCGAACTCGTCGAAGTCCATGTTCGCGATGGCGAGGTTGCAGTGCATCGCGTGCGGGGTCTCCAGGGCCGGTATGCGGTACGGCGCGGTCTGCTCCTCCGGATCGGGGCTCACCGCGAGGAGCGTCGGCTCCGTGCCCTCCATGCTGGCGCGGTCGGCGAGAAAGACCACCGGCCACCCGCACTCGGCGGAAGCCTCCCCGGCCCCGTCCCCGGTGAGAGCGGCGAGGACGTCGAAGGGGGTCGCGTCCGCCCACGCCGGGTCGTCCACGCGGACGATGTCCTCCTTGAGACGGCCGTTGTCCTCGTCGTCCTCGTCGAAGACCCAGGGCGCGTCGAGGGCGGCCAGCACGCGCTGCCAGCCGTCGTCGTCGCGGTAGTCGGTACGGACGAGCAGCATGGGCGGATAGTCGACGTCGGTCTTCGGCAGAACACGCACGGATCGGCACTCTTTCCAACGGGCGGCACGAGAGGCCGCGTTGACGGTGATCCGAAGAGTAGGGGTCGGGTCTGACAACGGGGTCCGACCACGGGGTCCGACAACCGGGGCCGGTACGTGAGCGTCAGGCAGGATGCTCCTGTGCATCACCTCCTGTGCGGGCTCGCCGCCAATACGGCTCTGCCGCCCGAACTGGTCGACCGGCTGATCTCCCTCGCGGACGACGACCTCGCCGACGACCTCGCCTGTCGCGCGGACCTCAGCCGTGCGCAGGCGGTCGCGCTGGTCGAGCGGGTCGAGGAGAGCGCGGTGCGGCTCGCGTACGAGGGCCGGTTGACCGCCGCCGACATCGACCCCGTTGCCCGGCCCGATGCCGCTCTCGCACTGCTCGACCGAGGCGCCGGCCGCCCGGAGTGGGCGCGACTCCTGGCGACGGACCCGAGCCACGGGCGCCGGGAGAAACTGGCGGCCTGCCCCGGCCTCCCGCCCGACGTGGTGGACACGCTCGCGGCGGACCCGGACGTACGGGTGGTCGCCGAGCTGGCCCTGTGGACGACGACCCCGGACGTCACCGCGAGGCTCGCGACGCATCCGCACGCCGAGGTGCGCAGGGCGGTCGCGGCGAACGAGGCGACACCTCCCGCCGAGCTGGCGACGCTGTTGACGGGAGAGGGACGGCCGGCCGCGCGCGGACGCCTGGTGTGCGACCGGGAGGAGATCCCCTTCGTCCACGATTCGCAGTGCTCGCGCCCCGACTGCGAGCTGTCGGCGGGGGCTTCCTGCGACGGTTCCCACGAGTCCACCGTCCACCGCACGCGGGAGGCGGCGCTGCGCAACCCCGCCACCCCGGCCGAGTCGGTCGCCGCTTTCGCGGACCACCCGTCGATGCTGCTGCGCTGGGCGCTCGCCACCCGCCAGGACCTGCCCCGGCAGTCGTACGTGCGGCTGGCCGCGGACCCGACTCCCGGTGTCCGTACGGACATCGCCGGGAATCCCGCGCTCGACGAGGCCCTGATCCGGGTGATGGCCGACGACCGCGACCCCGCGGTGCGCCGTGCGCTCGCGCACCATCCGCGCGCACCTTTCGACGTACTGACGCGCCTGGCCGCGACCGCGAAGGCCGGCGCCACGCTGTTGCCCCGCGTCGCCGCGGCCTCACCGGCCGAGATCGAAGACCTCGCGTCGTCACCGGACCCGGCGGCCCGCATGCTCGTGGCCCACCGGCGGGACCTGCCGCCCGGGATACGCGACCGGCTGGCCGACGACCCCGACGCGAAGGTGGTCAAGGCTCTGGCTCCCCACCCCGGCCTCACCGAGGCGCGGTTGCGCGCCATGGTCGAACGCCACGGCGTACGTGTCCTGGCCAAGGTGGCGGCCAACCCGGACGCGACCCCGGCCCTGCTGGAGGAACTGACCCGGCACGAACCACCGGTGCAGAAGGCGTTCCGCGAGATCGCCCGGCATCGCGCGGCCCCGGTCGCGGCACTGCTCGCCTGCCTGGAGGACACCCGGGCAAGACCGACAGCCGCCGCTCACCCGGCCCTCCCGCCACAGGTCATCACGGAACTGCTCACCGACACGGACTGCCGGACGGCGGAAGCGGCGGCGTCGAATCCGTCCTTGCCGACTGCGGTGATGGCGGATCTGGCGTGGCGTCGGTGGCGTCGGGATTGACGTGTCGACGGTCCGGATGGCGACCTTGGTGGTTCTGTCGAGGGTCTTCGTTGCGCCGGGAGGCTTTTCGTAGTTCCGCGACGTCAGAGAATCCGTTGGGGAGTGTCCGGATGGCAGATGCCGATGTGGTGCTCACCGAGAGCTTCCCGGTAGGCCAGCAGATCGTCGAGGTCGGTGGTGACGATCAGGGCTCTGCCGTGATGGGCGGCGATCACGAGCACCAACGCGTCCACGACGTCGAAGTCCTTCTTCGCGGGAAGCTTGGCCCGGGCGCCGAGCGCGCCCACGCGCTTGCCGTCGGCCTCCGTGTGTCCGGCCACGCACGGCCGGCAGGCGTGGAGCGGGTCGTCCCACCCCTTGGCGATGAACAGCGGGGCTCGTGAGTCCCGGGCGGCATACACCGTGCACCCTGCGAGCACGGGCTTGAGGCAGGTGTAGTTCCCGGCTCCAGGCCGCCAGACCTGCCCGAGCACGGGCAACGGGACGATGGGCCGGTGCCCTCCGCGTCGAAGGATCTCCTGGTGCAGGCTCACGGCCTTCTTCCGGCCCTGCTCCAGATGGATCAGCATCCCGGCGTCGTAGACCACAGCTGTCATGCGACGCCCCTGTGCCTGGTGCTCGAACCGAAGAAGGCGTCCAGGGAGGCGGAGATCTCCTCGCGCTCGGTATCCGGTACCGAGTCCTGCCCGTGCTCCTTCGGCGGCCGGCCGGTCGTGGCGTCCTGCGCCTCCGTCTCGGCGATCAGGTCGTCGAGGGGCGCGAACGTCCGGGCGACCTGGTCGTCCTGAGCCATCGCGGCGCCCACCGCGGCCATGACGTACGTACTGACATCGACTCCCGCCGCTTCCGCGTAGGAGCGGATGCGTTCTTTGGTCTCCGGGTCCGTGGCAAAGGTGATCATGCTGCGCTTTGCGGCCATACGGTCAACGTACAACACCTTTGTACGTGGCGGCATGCGAAGGATGGGGCTGCGGGGAGGCGGTCCGTGTCCCGGGGTATGGCTATGTCCAGACCGCTAGGCGTGCGCCAGGGGGGCGGGTCGTGTGCGGTGTGTACTCAGCAGATGAAGGGGAACGGTGTGGAGCCACTAGGTCTTCGTCGTGCCGTCGCGGCAGGGCGGGCGGTCGCTTCGGAGCTGGGGTTACGGGTCGACGAGGTGATCGTCGTCCACAACTCGGACCGTGTCGCGCTGCGCCTGCTTCCCTGCGATGTGCTCGCCCGGGTCGCGCCCCTGGGGCATCTGGCCGATTCCGAGTTCGAGGTGGAGGTCGCACGGCGTCTCGTCGACGTCGACGCGCCAGTTGCCGAGCTCGATCCTCGGGTCGAACCGCGTGTCCATGTCCGTGACGACTTCGCCATCTCGCTCTGGACCTACTACGAACCCGTGGGCACGGAGATCCCCCCGGCCGACTACGCGGACGCGTTCGTACGGCACCATGCCGCCCTGCGCCGGATCGATCTGGCCGCCGCCCCGCATTTCACCGACCGAGTCGCCGTGGCGTCGAGGGAGGTGGACGACCGGAGTCGGTCCCCCGAGCTGTCCGACGCCGACCGGGAACTCCTCAGCACCACCCTGAGCGACCTGAGCGCCGCGATCGGCGTCGGCGGAGCCGGTGAGCAGTTGCTGCACGGCGAACCCCATCCGGGAAATCTCCTGAACACGAGGAGGGGGCCGCTCTTCGTCGACCTCGGCACGTGTTGCCGGGGGCCGGTCGAGTTCGACCTCGCTCATGCGCCTGAGGAAGTGGGGAGGCGCTATGCGGGTGCCGACCCTGACCTGGTGCACCGGTGCCGCGCCCTGAACTGGGCGCTGTTCTCGGCTTGGCGCTGGCGCGGGGCCGACCAGATGCCCGACCGGGACCACTGGCGGGCGGAAGGGCTCGACCGGGTTCGTACCGCACTCGATCACTGCGGGCTGGGCTGATCACTTCCGTACGTGGCCGCATACGGGAGGAAGGCGGACCATGTCGCCGGGGCGATGGTGAGGGTGGGGGCGTTGGGGGTTTTGGAGTCGCGGATGAGGATCGTGGGGAGGGAGGTGGTCTGGGGTATGGCTATCTCCAGGCATTCGCCTTGGTTGCCGCTGTAGCTGCTCTTGAACCAGTGCAGGTCGGTACTCATAGTTCGTGTGCCACCTGTTCGATCAACTTGGCGGACTCTTCTGGAGTGAGGGCCTGAGCTCGCAGAGTGCCATACCTGCCGAACAAGTCACCCAAGGAGGGCTGTTCGCTCACGAAGTAGCCGCCGTTCTGGCCTTCGACATAGGCAAGTTGGCGTCGATCCACGGTTTCCAGCAGGATCATCGGTCCGTTCAGCCCGGAATGCGTCTCGCGATCCGACGGCATGACCTGGATCTCGACGTTGCGTCTGCGCCCGACCTCCAAGATGTGGCGCAGTTGCTCTTCTAGGACGTGACGGCCCCCGATCGGGCGCGTCAATGAGATCTGCTCCAGGACGAAGCTGAGGGCAGGGGTGGGTCTGCGTTGGAAGAGCCGTTGGCGGACCAACCGTGCCGCGACCTGCTCCTCGATCTCTTCCTCCTCCAGCGGTGGGTAGTTGCAGCCGATCGCCACCTGGGCGTACGCCTCCGTCTGCAGCAGACCGGGTACTACGTGATTCGCGTACGTATGCAGAGCCGTGGCCTCGGCTTCGATCTCCGCGTAAGTCGCGGTCCAGGCCGGAAGCGGACTCGTCTTCAGCTTCCTTGCCGCCGCAAGAAGTGCACCTTGTGCACTCAGCACCTCGTCCGCGATTTCGACGAGTTTCCCCTTGGGAGCCCGCTCGCCCCGCTCCACCATGGCGACTTGCGACTTGGAGTAGCCGGCGTACCCGCCCAACCCCTCCTGCGTCATCCCGGCCCGTTCGCGGAAGAACCGCAGCAACGAGCCGAACATCTCCAGGGTGCTGGAACCTCGCTCACCCGAGTGCACAACGACCTCCCCAAGTGCACAGCCGTGCACAGCCGTGCACGGACCCTGCGTAACCCTGGTCACAGTATGTGAGCGGACGTAAGCATGTGCTTCATGAACTCGGAAACCGCACCGGGCAGGGTGCATCCCTGGATCCCGGCCTCCGGTCACGGCCTGCGCCATGCCGGTATCCACTTCGACGCCGTGCGCATCGCGGGCGTACTCGCAGAACAAGTGGCGTACGAACTGATCCAGTTCACGGACTTTCAGGCCGGCCCGATCGTCCGCGGGTCAACGGGATGCCGGTACATGTACTTCCTGTTGCCCCCGCAAAGTGCCACCGGCCACCGCTGGCCCAACGGCGTGCGGGCGCTGGGCCGGGACGCGCGGGGCTGGGCGTACGTGGGGGTGCCCGCGCTGGACGGGCTGACCTGGCCGTTGGACTGGCGGTCGGAGCCGACGCCCGAAGTGCCGTTTGTGGAGGCGGGGTTGCTGGCGGAGGTCGTGAGTCGTGTGATCGGTCATGTACCGTGATCGCGACATCACACTCCGTGCGCATTCGCATGCGGAGCGGTCCCCGGAGGTGCTACCAACACCGCCCGAGGACCTTCACCACCAGTGGAAGAACAGGTCCCACCAGAAATGCTTCGTCATGCTATCGCGCCGGTTCGGCGCTACACGAAGGCATCGCACGACGTCGTACGGCACTCGCGGCTCAACAGCGACGCGAAGATCCTGCTCCTGTACGTGCAGGGGCTGCCGGAGGCCGCCGACCCCAGGCCGCTCAGCGAACACGCGGGCAGGCTGGGCATGAAGGGCCGGGCGTACCAGAAGGCCAAGCAACTCCTCGCCGAGTGCGGCTACTTGCACGAGTGGCGTGAGCAGGGCGCGCGGGGCCGCTGGGTCACGGAACAACTCCTCGCCAACGTCACCCTTACGCGTGAGGAGGCGGCCGGGGCCCGCGTGGGGGAGGCGGTGGCCGTCGCGCCACCGGGTGAGCGGCCACCGACGGTCGGCGGACCGGCGGAACGGCCGGTCGGTGACTCTCCCCAAAAAGAAGAACTGGAAGAGAAGAACCTTCCCCACCCCCCACCCGAAGACGACACGGAAGAGCACACGCCCGAACTGGCCGAGGCGGAAGGCGTGTTGCTGTCCCTGCGGTATGTGAACCGGGACCTGCTCCTGGGCGTGCGCGAGGCGCGGCTGCTGGCGGGTGCGGCGGCGGAGTGGCTGCGCAGGGGCGTCTCGGCGGCGGACCTGCGCCGCGCCCTGACGACGGGCCTGCCGACGGACGGCATCCGCTCGGCGGTCGGCTTCCTGCGCCACCGACTGCTCCAAAAACTCCCGGCGACGCAGGCACCCGCCCCCACCCCACGGCCGGAGCGGCCCGCCGCCCCACCCCGCCGAGACTTCGTGACCTGCCCGGGCCCAGGCAGCGAACACGTCTTCCGCCCCCGAACAGACGAAACCCACTGCCTCCGCTGCCGCACGACGGCGGCGTACGAGGTGACTCTCCAGCACTGGGTTCAGGGAGTCAGTCCCGGGGGAACTCGTCCGTCTTCAGCGTGAGGTCGACGATCGTGTTCGTCATGTCGATGTCCGTGCCGAAGATGACGGAGAATTCCGCGAAGTACTCCCCGTCCTTGGGCTGGGTGTAGAGGTGGCACTTGCCCTGGTACGGGTCGACGATGAGATAGACGGCGACCTCGGCGAGGGCGTACGCGGTCTTCTTGGGGCCGTAGTCGTTGGCCGCGGTGCCCCTGGAGATCACTTCGGCGACGAACTGGACGTCCCGGCAGCGCCAGTAACCGGTTTCGGGCTTTGAGGCCCCCTCGGCCATCAACGTGACATCGCTGGCGAAGCCGTTGAGCTTGCCCGGGTAGTCGACACGTACGTCGGACTTCACACGCTTCCGGGGATACTTGGTCCGGAGTTGCTCGTAGAGGTTCGCGATGATCTCCCAGTGAGTGTCACGCTGCGGCGACATGAAGATGGCCCCCTCGACGATCTCAACCTTGTATCCCTCGGGGACGGGCATCCGCTCCAGTTGCTCGAACAGCACGTCGAGCGTGAGGCCCTTGCTCTCGTCGGCCATCTCGATCCTGTCTTCAAGGACGGTCATCGTGGCGCTCCTCCCCGGCTGCCCTCGGACGAGTACAACCGCGCGGTACAACGATACGCACGGTGACCAGGAGACCGGCGGATCCGGTCAGGCGGATTCGGCCAGGTGGGACTCGTACGGGGTGCCCACGTCCCAGTTCTCGCACAGCGTCTTCGCGAACGCCGCCGCCAGTTTGTGTTCGCCCGACGCGTTGGGGTGGGTGCCGTCGTACGTGTCCGTGTGGATGTCGTATCCGTGGGGGAGCGAGGCCAGGAGGAGAGGGGAGTCCGGCTCGTTCAGGTTCGCCGTCGTCTTCGCCAGGAGGTCGTTGAAGAGGGTGACCTCCCGGGCGAAGGGCGCGTCCGATTCCGCCCTTATGTTGGGGATCACGGGGAGGAGCGTCATGGCGATGCGGGGGTTCGCCGAGCGCGCCTCGGTGACGAACGCTCGGACGTTCTCCGACGTCTGCGTCGCGTTCGTGTAGAAGCCGAGGTCTATCAGGCCCAGGGAGACCAGGAGCACGTCCGCCCGCGACGCCCGTACCGCGTCGGCTATCAGCGGGCCCAGGTGGTACCAGCCCTCGCCCCACCCGGCGAGGTGGGCGCGGGGGAAGTCCGGGTCCGCGTACTCGTACGAGTCGGCCGCGCCCGTCGCCTTGTCGTACAGCGTCTCCCGGGGGCCGACGATCTGGAACGGGGCCCCGTGCGTCGCGCGCAGGTGCTGCCACATCCGGTAGCGCCACGTGTGTTCGCCGGCGCTTCCGATCGTCATCGAATCACCGACGGGCATGAACCTGAGCATCCGCTCATGATGGACGATCACCGGCAGGGCCGGGGTGTGAAGCTGGACACGCCCGCCGAACCGTCGGCGGGGTGGCAGGCTGGGGGCATGCGTCGCTCGTTCGTTCTGATTGCCGGGGCCCTTCTCACCGGGGTGCTCGCCGTGTCCGCCGCACCCGCCGTCGCCGCCGACGACGACGGATCGGACGGGTTCACCATCGAGGACCCCCGGATCACCGAGTCCAGCGGGCTCGTCGCCTCCCGCGCCCACCCCGGCGTCTACTGGACCCACAACGACAGCGACGACGGCGCCTTCCTCTACGCCGTCGACAGCAGGACCGGCAAGACCGTCGCGACCGTCACCATGTCGGGCGTCGGACGGCCCCGGGACGTCGAGGCCATCTCCATGGGGCCGAACGGCCATCTGTACGTCGGCGACATCGGCGACAACCTCGGCGGCACCTGGGACCACGTGTGGATCTACGAGCTGCCCGAGCCCAAGGAGCTGAAGGACCAGACGATCCGCGCCACGCAGTACGACGTGAAGTACGCGGACGGGGCCCGGGACGCCGAGGCGCTGATGGTGCACCCCAAGACCGGCCGGGTCTACATCGTCTCGAAGAACGAGGACGGCGGCGGCCTGTACGAGGGGCCCGCCGAACTGTCCGCCTCCGGCACCAACACCTTCAAGCGCACCGCCGACATCGGCCTCTGGGTCACCGACGGCGCGTTCTCGCCCGACGGCAAGCAGCTCGCCGTACGCGGCTACTTCGGCGGTATCGCGTACCAGTGGAACAACGGGAAGCCCAAGCGCCAGGCGCAGTTGAACGTGCCCTTGCAGCGGCAGGGCGAGTCGGTGACGTACACCCCCGACGGATCCACCCTGCTGTACGGGAGCGAGGGCAGCGGGAGTTCCGTCGAGGCGGGGAGCGTGCCGGGCAGGTCTTCGTCCGGCGACGGCAACTCCTCGTCCGGCAGCGGCAGTTCCGCGAACGGCGACGACGGGGCGAACGGCAACTTCAAGATGGGCGCCATCGCCCTCGCGGTCGCCTTCGCCGTCGTCTACGCGCTGAAGCGGCTGTTCCGGCGCCGCGACTAGAGCGTGAGCAAGCTCGTACATGACCGTGAGCAAGCCCGTGCATGGGTGATGGGCCGCGGCCGGGGCCCCGGCGGGCCCGCCTTGGCTACTGTGCACGCGTGACCATCGACCTGATCCTGCTGCCGCGTGTCGCCTGTCGCGGGCAGGAGGTCACCGCGCCCCGCCTGCGCGCCCTCCTCGCACTCCTCGCGGGCGACCCGCGCACGGGCTGCGGCACCGAGCGCCTGGTGGCCGGGCTCTGGCAGCCGGACGAACTGCCGGAACGGCCGGGAAAAGCGCTGCAGGTCCTCGTGTCCAGAGCGCGGGCGCTGCTGGGCGCCGACCTCGTCGTCAGCACCCCGACCGGCTACCGGCTCGGCCTCGCCGAGGACCAGGTGGACAGCTCCGCCCTCCTGCTGCACGCCGCCGCGAGCGCCGACCGGGCCAGGGCCGGGGACCACGCGGCGTCACTGGCCGCCGCCGACGCCGGGCTCGCGCTGTGGCCGGGCACCCCGGACCGGGACGGCGACCCCGACGACCCCGTGGCCGCGCTGCGCGCCGAACGCGCCCCCGTCCACGGCACCCTCGTCCGCGCGCGGGCCCTCGCGCTCGCCCGCCTCGGCCGCCACG
This sequence comes from Streptomyces sp. NPDC102514, assembly GCF_055584525.1. Taxonomy (NCBI): domain Bacteria; kingdom Bacillati; phylum Actinomycetota; class Actinomycetes; order Kitasatosporales; family Streptomycetaceae; genus Streptomyces; species Streptomyces sp. NPDC102514. The sequence goes on along the minus strand of NZ_JBVJLW010000018.1, from coordinate 54,494 downwards.
CGGAGGCCGCAGGACCGCTGGCCGTCGCCGCCGCGGAGCATCCGCGCGACGAGGAGGTGCTCGCCGAACTGCTGCGCGGCGAAGCGGCGACGGCGGGCCCGTCCGCCGCGCTGGTCCGGTACGAGGCCTACCGCCGCGACCTGCGCGACCGGCTGGGTACGGAACCGGGCGCCGGACTCAGGTCCGTACAGCGGGAGTTGCTGCGCGGCGAGGCCCCCGTGGTCCGGCACGGTGTGCCGCACGAGCCGAACCAGCTGCTGGGGCGCGACGAGGACATCGCGGCGGTGGGGCGGCTGCTGGAGACCTCCCGCGCCGTCACCGTCGTCGGCCCCGGCGGCCTCGGCAAGACCCGGCTCGCGCACGCCGTCAGCCGCCGGGCCGAGCAGCGCGTCGTGTACTTCGTGCCGCTCGCCGGCGTCACCGCGGACGAGGACGTGACCGCCGAGGTGGCCTCCGCGCTCGGCGCGGGCGAGGGACGGCACGGCGCCATGGCCGCCCACACCGCGGCCGACCCGGTGTCCGGCGTACTCGGCGTACTCGGCCCGGGACCCGCCCTGCTGGTCCTCGACAACTGCGAACAGGTCGTCCGGGGCGCCGCCGACCTCGTACAGGCCCTGGTGTCGTCGTCGAAGGACCTGCGGGTCCTCGTCACCAGCCGGGCCCCGCTGGGCCTCACGTCGGAGGCCGTGTACGCGCTGCCGGAACTCGGGCCCGACACCTCGGCCGAACTGTTCACCCAGCGGGCGCGGGCCGCCCGGCCCGGTGTGCGGCTGCCGCCGGACGCCGTGGCCGAGCTGTGCCGCCACCTCGACGGACTGCCGCTCGCCGTGGAACTCGCCGCCGCACGGGTACGCGTCCTGTCGGTCCAGGACATAGCCCGCCGCCTCGGCGACCGCTTCGCGCTCCTGCGCGGCGGGACCAGGAACGTGCCCGAACGCCACCGCACCCTCCACGCCGTCGTCGACTGGAGCTGGAACCTCCTCGACGAGGAGGCCAGGGCCGCGCTGCGCACGCTGTCCGTCTTCCCCGGCGGGTTCTCCGGAGAAGCGGTGGAGCGGGTCCTCGGCGAGGACGCGCTGCTCCTGCTGGAGCAGCTGGCCGGGCAGTCGCTGCTCACCGTCACCGACACCCCGGTCGGCGTGCGCTTCGGAATGCTGGAGACCGTAAGGGAGTTCAGCGCGGCCCGGTGCGCCGAGGCGGGCGAGGAGGAGGTGGCCGTCGACCGGTTCCTCGGCTGGGCACGGGACTTCGGAGTCACGTACCACGACTGGATCTTCGGCCCCGAACCGCGCACCGCGTGGGAGCTGATCAGGACCGAGCAGGACAACCTCGTGGCGGCCCTGCGCCACGCCCTCGCCCGCGACGACGGCCCCACCCTCGCCGCGCTCACCGCCGTCCTGACCGCCCTGTGGTCCACCGGCTCCAACTACCCGCGCCTCGCCGCCCTCGCCGCCGACACCGGCCCGCCCCTGTCGCACTACCGTCCCGAACCCGCATACGTCGAAGTCGCCCGCGCGGCGGCGGTGTTGTGCGCGGTGACCCTGTTCATGGGGTCCGGACCGGTCGCCGTACGCCAGCTCGTCACCCTCCGGCGGCTCCCCGCGGCCCCGCCGGACACACTGCTGCGGGCCTTCGCGGTGGTGCTGAGCGCGGCCCCGGCGATGCGGCCCCCCGACTACGACGTACTGCGGGAACTCTGCGCCAGCGAGCAGCCGCTGCTCGCCGGTGTCGCCGAGTGCGCCGCCACCTACGTCTGGGAGTACGAGCACGACATCGACCGCGCGCTCGCCTCGGCCCGCCGGATCATCGAAGCGCTGGCGCCGGTCGACAACCCGTTCCTCCAGGTCCTGGGCCACGCCCGGCTGAGCGAGCTGTACCTGCAGTCGGAGCAGGGGGACGCCGCGTACGGGCACCTCAAGGCGGCACTTGAGGCACTGCCGCGGCTCGGCGACGCACACGACTCCATCGGCGTACGCGGCGGCCTGGTCCTCGCCTGTCTGCAGCGCGGCGACCCCGACGAGGCCGAGCACTGGCTGCGGCAGGCGGAGGCCGTCGGCATCACGCGCAACGACGACTCCTACAGCGCCGACCTCGGTGCCCGCGCCGAGATCGCGCTCGCCCGCGGACTGACGGAGGTCGGGCTCGGTCTGTGGCGCGGCGCCCTGGACGGGGTGACCGGCGCCGGCCAGACGCACGGCGGCGATCCCTTCCTGGACCGGTGGGTGCTGCAACTGCAGTCGGCGGCGGTGACCGCGCACGCGTACGCCGGCCGCCTCGAACTCGTCGCGGAACCCGTCGCCCGGCTCCGGCAGGGACTGCGGACCATGCTCTCCGCCCCGGCCGGCTCACCCCTGGACCTCCCCGTGTCCGGGACGGTGCTGCACGCCCTCGGCGTGGCGGGGCTCGCCTCCGCAGACGCCTCGGCCGTACGGATGGTGGCGCTGGCGGAACGGCTGCGGGTGCTGCGCGACTACCAGCCGACGATGTCGGCGGAGCGCGCCCGGCGGGCGGCCGGGGAAGCCGACGGGGCGGCGTACGCCGACGCGGTGTCGGAGTACGCCGCCCTGGGGCGCGACGAGTTGCGGGAGGCGGCCCGCACGGTCATGGCCGTCAGTCGGGATCGCGATTGAACCGGGTCGTCGACCAGCGGTAGCCGAGCACGGTCAGGCCTACGCACCAGGCGACCGCGATCCACCCGTTGTGGCCGATCTCGGTGCCGAGCAGCAGCCCGCGCAGGGTCTCGGTGGCCGGGGTGAAGGGCTGGTACTCGGCGATCGGCCGGAACCAGCCCGGCATGGTGTCGGCGGGTATGAACGCGCTGGAGACGAGCGGCAGCAGGATCAGCGGCGTCGCCATGTTGCTGGCGGCCTCGGGGTTCGGGCTGGCCATGCCCATGCCGACCGCGATCCAGGTCAGCGCCAGGGCGAACAGCGAGATCAGTCCGAACGCGGCCAGCCACTCCACGGCCGTGGCGTCCGTGGACCGGAAGCCGATGGCCACGGCCACGGCACTGACGAGGACCAGGCTCGCGAGCACCTGCAGCACACTGCCGACCACGTGCCCGATGAGCACGGACCCGCGGTAGACCGCCATCGTGCGGAAGCGGGCGATGAGGCCCTCGGTCATGTCCATCGACACGGAGATCGCGGCGCCGATCACCGTGCTGCCGACGGTCATCATCAGGAGGCCGGGGACGACGTACGCGATGTAGTCGGAGCGGTCGGCGCCGGCGCCGATGCCCGCGCTCATCGCGCCTCCGAAGACGTACACGAAGAGGAGCAGCAGCATGATCGGCGTGAGCAGCAGGTTGAGGGTCATGGAGGGATAGCGGCGTACGTGCCGGAGGTTGCGCCACAGCATGGTCTTCGAATCGCGGACGGCGAGGGAGAGGGTGCTCATCGGACGGTCTCCTTGATCTGATCGGCGGCCTGATCGGCGGCCTGATCGGCGGTCCGGTTGGGGACGGTGGTGTCGCCTGTCAGGGCGAAGAAGACGTCGTCGAGGTCGGGGGTGTGCACGGTGAGTTCGTCCGCCTCGACGCCCGCGGAGTCCAGCCAGTCGAGGATGGAACGCAGCTCGCGCTGGCTGCCGTCGCTGGGGATCTGCAGCGCGAGCGCCTCGTCGTCGCGGGCGGCTTCGCGCAGGGCGGAGGCGGCGGACCGGTAGGCGTCGGGGTCGGTGAACCGCAGCCGTACGTGCCCGCCGGGGATGAGCCGTTTCAGTTCCTCGGCGCTTCCCTCGGCCGCGATGCGGCCGTTGTTGAGGACGGCGATGCGGTCGGCGAGCTGGTCGGCCTCCTCCAGGTACTGGGTGGTGAGGAAGACGGTGACGCCGGTGGTGACGAGTTCGCGGATGATTCCCCACATGGTGTGGCGGGAGCGGGGGTCGAGGCCGGTGGTCGGCTCGTCGAGGAAGATGATCCGCGGGCTGCCGACCAGGGTCATCGCGATGTCGAGGCGGCGTTTCATGCCGCCGGAGTAGGTGGAGGCGGGCTTCTTTGCGGCCTCGGTGAGGTCGAAACGTTCGAGGAGTTCGGTGGCGGTCCGGCGGCCCTCCTGCTTGGGCAGGTGGTGCAGGTCCGCCATGAGCAGCATGTTCTCCTCGCCGGTGATCAGGCCGTCGACGGCGGAGAACTGGCCGGTTACGCCGATCGCTGCCCTCACCGCATGCGGGTCGGTGGCCAAGTCGTGCCCGCCGACCCGCACTTCGCCCGCGTCCGCGGTGATGAGGGTGGAGAGGATCTTCACGGCGGTGGTCTTGCCGGCCCCGTTCGGGCCGAGCAGGGAGAAGACGGTGCCGGGCGGTACGGCGAGGTCGATGCCGTCGAGTACGACCTTGTCGCCGTAGGACTTGCGGAGTCCTTTGGCCGCGATGGCCAGGGGGTGCTGTGTGGTCGGGGTCATGCCGCAGAGGTTGCGGGAGGGCGCCTTCAGCGGGGTTTCAGGGTGGTTTTAGGGGGTTGAGGGCGGGGGCGAGGGTGAGGGTGTGGAGTGTTGGGTGCGGGCCGGTGGGGGCTGGTCGCGCCGTTCCCCGCGCCCCTGGGGGAGTGGGGGTGAGGGGGCTGGGAGGGCGCGGGTTCGTTGGGGTTGAGCGCGCCGTTCCCCGCGCCCCTTAGGGGGCTGGTGGGTTGGCCTGTGGGGTTGGGTGCGGGGCGGTGGGGGCTGGTCGCGCCGTTCCCCGCGCCCCTGGGGGAGTGGGGGTGAGGGGGCTGGGGGTGTTGTTCGCTGTGGTGTTCAGGTGTTGGCTTGGCGGGTGGCTACCAGTGTTGCCAGGCCGTCCAGGATTCTTTGGAGGCCGAATTCGAAGTGGTCGAAGTCCGCGCCGAAGGAGTCCTCCGAGAGTGCGGCCATCACGGGGTAGCGGCCGCTGGCCATGGCCTTTTCCAGGACCGGGTACTGGGCGGCCCAGAATTCCGCGTCCGTCAGGCCGGTCCTGCGCTCGGCCTCCTGCGCGTACAGCTGGGTGCGGGCGGCCCCGGTGACGTACGAGTCGATCAGGACGACCGCCGAGACCAGCTCCGGGTCGCTCAGGCCCATCGGCTTGATGCGGGAGATCACCTTCTCCATGCCGTCGACGGCGCTGGGGCCGAGCACCGGACGGGACTGGTTGGCCTTCAGCAGCCACGGGTGGCGCCGGTAGAGGGCGAGGTTCTCGCGGCCCAGGGCCTCCAGGGCCGAGCGCCAGTCGTCGCCGAAGACGGACGGGTCGTCGTCCGTGCGCTGGACGCGGTCCAGCATCAGGTCGAGCAGTTCACCCTTGCCGGGGACGTACCGGTACAGCGACATCGTGCCGGTGCCCAGCTCCGTGGAGAGCCGGCGCATCGACACCGCCTCCAGCCCTTCCGCGTCCGCGACCCGGACGGCCGCCTCCACGATCCGGTCGAGGCTGAGACCGGGCTTGGGCCCGCGGCTGGGACGCGGGCCCGTGTCCCACAGCAGGTGGAGCGTGCGGACGATGTCTCCGCTGCCGCTGGTGTCCATTCCGCCCGAGCCGCTTGTCATGTGCCTCAGGATAGGCCCCCTCGAAAAAACTGAGTACGGCGTACTCTGAAAAGGGTACGGTGTACTCAGTTTGGCGAACTCCGGCGAACGTCACGGGTGGAGGAGTGCTGTGGGTGTGAGTGCGAGCGATTACGCGGTACGGGCCGAGGGGCTGGAAAAGAGGTATGGGGAGAAGCGCGCCCTCGACGGCTTCGACCTCGCCGTAAGGAAGGGCACGGTGCACGGCCTGCTCGGGCCGAACGGCGCGGGCAAGACCACCGCCGTCCGCATCCTCTCCACGCTGGTCCGGCTGGACGCGGGAAGCGCGCGGGTGGCCGGTCTCGACGTGGCCTCGCAGCCCCGGGAGGTACGGGCGCGGATCGGGCTCACCGGCCAGTACGCGGCCCTGGACGAGGTGCTGACCGGCCGGCAGAACCTGGAGATGTTCGGACGGCTGTTCCACCTGGGCGGGCGCCGGGCGCGACTGCGGGCGACGGAACTGCTGGAGCAGTTCGACCTCACCGACGCGGCCGGCCAGGGCGTCGGCCAGTACAGCGGCGGCATGCGGCGGCGCCTCGACCTCGCCGCGTCGATGATCCTCACCCCCGCCGTGCTGTTCCTGGACGAGCCCACGACCGGGCTCGACCCGCGCGGGCGGGGCGAAGTGTGGGACTCCGTAAAGGCGTTGGTGTCCGGCGGCACCACCGTGCTGCTGACCACGCAGTACCTGGAGGAGGCCGACAGGCTCGCCTCGCACATCACCGTGATCGATCAGGGGCGGGCCATCGCCGACGACACCCCGGACGGTCTGAAGAGCAGGGTGGGCGGTGACCGGATCGAGGTCGTCGTCGCCGAGCGGGCGGACATCGCGCGGGCGGTGAAGGTCGTCGCCCGCGTGTCGGACGGCGAACCGGAGTCGGACGAGACCGAGTTGAGGGTGCACGCGCCCGTGACCGACCGGGTCGCCGCGCTCACCGAGGTGGCGCGGACCCTGCAGGACGAGGGGGTGCGCGTGGAGGACATCGGACTGCGCAGGCCCAGCCTCGACGACGTGTTCCTGCGCCTGACCGGCCACCGCACGGCCGCCGGCACCGACACCGACACCGACACCGACACGAAGGAGGTCGCGGCATGAGCGGCTTGAACGAGGTGGCCGGGGTGGCCGGGGCGCAAGTGCTTCGCGACCGCGGCCGTGCCTACTGGGCACTCGCCGACTGCTGGAACGTCGTCCGGCGCGGGCTCACCCACTACCAGCGCCAACCCATCAACATCGCGTGGCAGTTGGGCTTCCCGATCCTGTCCGTGCTGCTGTACGGGTATGTCTTCGGCAGCGCGATGCAGGTTCCGGGCGGCGGCGACTACCGGGACTTCCTGATGCCGGGCATGTTCGTGATGACGATGGCCTTCGGGTTCATCAACACGGCCACGCTCGTCGTGCACGACTCCACGAAGGGCGTCATCGACCGCTTCCGCTCCATGCCGATGTCGCCGTCCGCCGTCGTCTCCGGGCGCGGGGTCACCGATCTGATCGTGGCCTGCGCCGAGCTGACGATCCTGATGCTCACCGCGCTGGCCATGGGCTGGCGGCCGGACGGCGGGTTCGCCTTCCTGGGGGCGTTCGGGCTGCTGGTGTGGCTGCGGTTCGCGCTGATCTGGCTCGGGGTGTGGCTCGGCCTGCTCGTGCCCAACCCGGAGGCGGCGGGCGGCCTGTTCGCGGTCGCGTTCCCGCTGACGATGATCTCCAGCATCTTCGTCGCGCCGCAGCTGATGCCCGACTGGCTGGGCCATGTGGCCGCGTGGAACCCGATCTCCTCGACGGCCGCGGCCACCCGCGAACTGTTCGGTACGCCGGTGGGCGGCGGTGACACCTGGGTCGAGCAGCACGCGCTGCTGATGGCGGCCGTGTGGCCGGTGGTCCTGACGCTGGTCTTCGTTCCGCCGGCGGTACGGAGGTTCCAGAAGCTCAGCAAGTGAAGTGACTGGGACAGATGAAGCCGTACGCGTCGTGCGGTGCGTTCGGCTGCGTGCGGCGTCGTGCGGTGTTCGGGACCTCAAGTGTCCCGAATGCCGCACGACTCCTTGACGTGTCCACGCGGAATGCCTTCCATGGGGGAGCGCGGTGCGGTGGGAGCGCTCCCACCCGCGTTCCGGGCCCGCGCCTTCCCGATCTCCCCCGAGAGGAAGCAGCGACATGTTTCGCAGCTTGCGAAGAGCGCTGGGTGCTGCCGTCGTGGCGCTCCTGCTACCGCTGACCGGTGTTCAGGCCGCGCACGCGGATACGGCCGCCGCCCCCGGAGCCGGTTACTGGCACACCAGCGGACGGCAGATCCTGGACGCCGCAGGACAGCCGGTACGGATCGCCGGCATCAACTGGTTCGGGTTCGAGACGTCCAACAACGCCGTCCACGGACTCTGGGCCCGCGACTACAAGAGCATGATCGACCAGATGAAGTCGCTCGGGTACAACGCCATCCGGCTGCCCTACAGCGACGACATCCTCAAGAGCGGTGCCGTCGCCAACAGCATCGACTTCTCCGGCGGCAAGAACGCCGACCTCCAAGGGCTCTCGCCGCTCCAGATCATCGACAAGCTCGTGGCGTACGCGGGTCAGGACGGCCTCAAGGTCATCCTGGACCGGCACCGGCCGGACGCGGGCGGCCAGTCCGCGCTCTGGTACACCGCGGCGGTCCCCGAGACGACGTGGATCACCAACCTCAAGGCCCTGGCCACCCGCTACAAGGGCAACCCGACCGTGATCGGCATCGACCTGCACAACGAGCCGCACGATCCGGCCTGTTGGGGCTGCGGTGACACGACGAGGGACTGGCGGCTCGCCGCCCAGCGCGCCGGGAACGCGGTCCTGTCCGTCAACTCCGAGCTGCTGATCTTCGTGGAGGGCGTGCAGACGGTCGACGGCGTGTCGGGCTGGTGGGGCGGCAATCTGATGGGGGTCGCGCAGTACCCCGTACAGCTGAACGTGGCCAACCGGGTCGTCTACTCCGCCCACGACTACGCCACCAGCGTCGCCCAGCAGAGCTGGTTCAGCGATCCGACCTTCCCCGCCAACATGCCGGGCGTGTGGGACAAGTACTGGGGCTACATCTTCAAACAGAACATCGCGCCGGTGTGGGTCGGCGAATTCGGTACGACACTCCAGTCGACCGTCGACCAGAAGTGGCTCGCGGCGCTGGTGAGCTACCTCCGCCCGACCGGCACGTACGGCGCGGACAGCGTCTCCTGGACCTTCTGGTCGTGGAACCCCAACTCCGGTGACACGGGCGGCATCCTGAAGGACGACTGGACGACCGTGGACACGGTGAAGGACGGCTACCTGGCGAGCGTGAAGGCGCCGGGCTTCCCGGCGGAGGGCGGCGGAAGCGATCCCGGCGACCCCGGTGACCCGGGAGGCGGCACGGCCGCCTGCACCGCCGCGTACACCGTCAGCAGCGACTGGGGCGGCGGCTTCAACGCCGAGGTGAAGGTGACCAACTCCGGTACGACCGCGCTCAAGTCCTGGAAGACGACCTGGACCTGGCCCGGCAGCCAGAAGGTCACGAGCATGTGGAACGCGTCGTACACCCAGAGCTCCGCGACCGTGACGGCCACGAACGCCGACCACAACGGGTCGGTGGCGGTGGGCGGTTCGGCGACGTTCGGGTTCGGGGGAGCGCCGGGGGGCGGGGGTGCGCCGAGCGTGAGCTGCACGGCGACCTGAGCTCCGCGGAATCCGACGGCAGTACCTGAGGGGCCGGGTGGTCGAGGTGCGTGGCGCGGAGGTCACCGATCCGCACACCGCGTCGGCCACCCGGCCCCATGGGGATAGCCGGCCTCACGGGGACACCCGGCCCCATGGGGATGCTTACGCCGCTCTGCCAGCAGCAGAACAGCGGCCGGACCGGGCTCGACGATCACTACATTCCAGTCTCATGACGGCGACGACGGCGACGACGGGCATGGCAGGGATGGCGGGGACGCCGGGGACGCCGGGGACGGCGGGAACGGCGGGAACGGCGGGAACGGCGACGATTGCGACGCGTACGGTCGAGTACCCGGCCGACGGGCTGACGACGACCGGGCACCTCGCGCTCCCGGCCGGTGCCGACCGCCGGCCCGCGGTGCTGCTCGGACCGGAGGGTACGGGGCTCAGCGACGTCGAGCGCCGCCGGGCCGACGCGCTCGCCGAGCTGGGATACGTGGCGCTGGCCTTCGACCTCCACGGCGGGCGCTATGTGAGCGACCCCGAGGAGATGCTGGCCCGCTGCCTGCCGCTGCTCGCCGATCCCGAGCGGATGCGGGGCATCGGCCATGCGGCGCTCGACGTGTTGCGCGCCGAACCGCGGACCGACCCCGACCGGATCGCCGCCGTCGGCTACGGCACCGGGGGCGCCGTCGCGCTGGAACTCGGGCGCGACGGCGTCAACCTGCGGGCGATCGGGACCGTCAACGCGACCACCACGGGCCGGCCGGGCGAGGCGGCGCGCATTCGCTGCCCGGTGTGGGCCGGGGTCGGGTCGGAGGACCCGATCATGCCGCCCGCGCAACGCGAGGCGTTCACCGCCGAGATGCAGGCCGCAGGCGTCGACTGGCGCCTCACGGTCTACGGCGGCGCCCTGCACGCCTTCCACCATCCGCCGGTCGACCACCCCGTGGTCCCCGGCGTCGGCCACCACCCGCGGCACGCGCGGCGAGCCTGGCGCGACGTCGTCGACCTGCTCGCCGAGTGCCTGCCCCTGGAGGAGGATCCGGGGGCATGACGGGGGCCTCCGAATTCCGGACCGGACCGGGACGTGTTTGCGTTGGAGCGCACTTCGACTCCTAGGTTCCGCAGCATGCGATACATCAAGCTCGGAACGACCGGACTGGAAGTCTCCGCCCTCACCCTCGGCTGCATGAGCTTCGGCGAGCCGGACCGGGGCGGCGAGCCCTGGTCCCTGGGCGCGGACGCCGGCCGGGAGATCATCAAGCAGGCCCTCGACGCCGGCGTCAACTTCCTCGACACGGCCAACGGGTACAGCGCCGGAAGCAGCGAGGAGATCGTCGGCCAGGCGGTCAAGGACTTCGCCCGGCGCGAGGAGGTCGTTCTCTCCACCAAGGTCTGGATGCGGATGCGTCCCGGCCCGAACGGTGCCGGGCTGTCCCGCAAGGCGATCTTCGCCGAGCTCGACGCCTCCCTGAAGCGGCTGGGGACCGACTACATCGACCTGTACCAGATCCACCGCTGGGACTACGACACCCCGATCGAGGAAACCCTTGAGGCGCTGCACGACGCGGTCAGGTCCGGGAAGGTCCGCTACATCGGAGCCTCCTCCATGTACGCGTGGCAGTTCGCCAAGGCCCTGTACCTGGCCGACCTGAACGGCTGGACGCGGTTCGTGTCGATGCAGGACCACTACAACCTCATCCACCGTGAGGCCGAGCGCGAGATGCTCCCGCTCTGCGCCGACCAGGGAATCGGCGTGATCCCGTGGAGCCCGCTGGCGCGGGGCAGGCTGACGCGGGCCAGGGACACCGCCACGGCGCGTGCCGACACCGACGAGGGCGGCAGGATCCTCTACCGCGACGGGGACCAGGCGGTGGCCGAGCGCGTCCACGAGATCGCGGGCGAACGGGGTCTGTCCGCGGCCCAGGTCGCCCTGGCCTGGGTCATGCGCAACCCGGCGGTGACCTCGCCCATCGTCGGGGTCACCAAGCCGGCTCAACTGGCCGACGCGATCGCCGCGGTGGACGTCGAACTCGACGAGGACGAGTCTGCCTACTTGGAGGAGCCGTACCAACCGCACACGGTCGCCTACTTGGAGGAGTCCTTCTACAAGTCCCGCCCTGCGGCGGCCTCCCGGTAGTCCGGGCCACCGCCGAGCCTTCGCCGAGTGCCTCGGTCCCGACCTTCAGCGCCTGAGCAGCACGTACAGCCGGACCATGTCGTCCTCGGCCTGCGGGGATGGAGTCCGGAAGCGGGTCGGTGGCTTCCAGCAGGCTTCCTCCGGCAGCAACGGCGGGTAGCAGCCGGTCAGCCGATGGCGTCTGGACCAGCGGCGCCAGCGGGCGTCGTGGGCGCTGGGGAGTCGCCACACGTAGGGGTCCGGCGCTCTCACCTCGCGCGCGAGGTCCCAGTCGCCGGCCTCGGGACGGCGGGGACGCGGTCGGCTGCGCAGGCGGGCGACCGCGTCACGAAGGAACCGGAACACGGGCCCCCGCCTGCTTCTGCGCGAGCGTGAACCGGGCCCATACGCACTTCGTGTACGGGTCCTGCCGGTATCCCCAGGAGTCGGCCGACGACGCCACCAGCGCGAGGCCGCGTCCGCTCTCCTGGTCCGGGGCCGAGTCGCGCGGACGGGGGAGCCCGTCCCTGTCCGGGTCGGAGACCTCCAGGACCAACTCCGGTCCGTCGAGCGTGAGCGTGATCCGGATGCGGGCGCAGGACACCCGGCAGTGCGTCACGGCGTTGGTGGCGAGTTCGTTCGCCGACAGGGTGACTGCGTCGGCGAGTTCACCGGTGATGCCCCAGCCCGCGAGTGTCCTGCGGACGCGTTGGCGGGCGGTGGGGATGTGGCTCTTGTGGCGGGGATGTGGAAGGTCTCGGTCTCGGTTACGGGCATGGGGGTGCCGTACCTCCTGACGTGCCGTCACCTCTGTTCGGTGGCGATGTCGCGAACGTAGGGCCCGATTCGACACTCATGCAATCTAAATCTGCGTATACATGCATGCATGTCCCTCGATCGAGTGATGTACTCGTGAGTTTGCTACCTGTGTGGCATCGTTTCGCGAGGCAGAGGGGGAGGCACACATGCCCGCAGGTGGACGGCCGACCGTGCGTAGCCGGCGCTTGGGTACGGCGCTTCGGCAGTACCGTCAGGCCGCCAAGCTGGACCAGCCGCAGGCCGCCGAGATCATCGCGTCAAGCCAGGCCAAGATCAGCCGTGTTGAGAGTGGGCATTCGACGCCCCGCGTCATCGAGGTGCGGCTTCTGTTGGATGCGTACGGCGTCACGGACCGCGAAGTCCGGGACAAATTGGAGGAGTTGGCAAAGCACTCCAAGAAGCGGGGCTGGTGGCTGGATCATGCCGCACATCTTCGGCCGGACTATCTCGATCACATTGCGCTGGAGGACGACGCGACGTATATCCGACAGTGGCAGCCGGCGCTGATCCCTGGGCTTTTGCAGACTTCGGCCTACGCGAAAGCGATTATCGCGGCGGGGCCCGACTATGTAGCTCCAGAGATGCTTGAGCAGTTGGTGGCGGTCAGGGAAGGGCGTCAGGCGAAGATCGAGGAGGGTGGGGCGTCGTACACCGCCATCTTCTGGGAGGTCGCTGTCGTGCACCCGTTGGTGAGCGTCGACACCCATCGGCAACAACTGTCCGCGATCCTTGCCGCCATGAAGAGGAAGAACGTCACCGTTCAGATCCTGCCGCTCAGTGCGGGAGTGCTCGTGGGCTCGATCCCCGCGTTCTCGTCATTCAGCTTCGATGCCGAGCCTGCTGTCGAAGCTGTGGCCATGGAGAACCTGCGTGGTACGTCGGTGCTCGAAGCACCGGACGATCTCGCGGCTTACGGCAACGCGTTCGACCTACTACGATCGGCGGCACTGGCACCGGAGGTGAGCGCGCGACTCATCCGGGAAGTACTGCGGAGCATGAAGGAAGAAGGATCGTGACCGAGATAGTGGGCACCTTTCGAAAGTCGTCGTACTCCGCACAACAGGGTGACTGCGTCGAGGTCGCCGACACGGCTGTCGGCGGCCGGGCCGTCCGCGACAGCAAGCAGCCGGAATCGGACGCCCCTCTCCTCACCGTCTCCCGCGAGAGCTGGCACGCGTTTCTGCAACAGTTCTGCTAGCGGACTGGCACCGGAGATGAGCGCGCGACTCATCCGGGGCGTACTGCGGAGCTTGAAGGAAGTCGCATCGTGACCGAGGACATAGGCCCTTTCCGTAAGTCGTCGTACTCGGGCGCGGAGAGCAACTGCGTCGAGGTCGCCGACACGGCCGTCGGCGGTCGAGCGGTCCGCGACAGCAAGCAGCCGGAATCGGACGCCCCTCTCCTCACCGTCTCCCGCGAGAGCTGGCACGCGTTTCTGCAACAGTTCTGCTAGCGGAC
>NZ_JBVJLW010000018.1:0-40820 GCF_055584525.1 Streptomyces sp. NPDC102514 | reverse complement strand
TCGTCGTACTCGGGCGCGGAGAGCAACTGCGTCGAGGTCGCCGACACGGCCGTCGGCGGTCGAGCGGTCCGCGACAGCAAGCAGCCGGAATCGGACGGCCCCCTGCTCACCGTCTCCCGCGAGAGCTGGCACGCGTTCCTGCGGCATCTCGGCTAGGCCGTTCCGCGTGGCTGCAGGCAGGCAGAGGGCTGCCCCCGTCCGCCCGGCATTCCTGGCCATGCGCGTCGGCTGACTGGCGCAGCGCGAGTACGCCACCCTGACGTGTCCCGGTATGACAGCTTCCGTGCCACGCTGACGCCTTCACAGCACCTTCGACGACACGACACGAAGGGGGACAGCTCATGCCATGGGAGGAGCTCAACCGGCGACTGAGGGACCTGAAAGCCCAGGTCCAGCGCACGGAGCCGTACTGGCTGGTGGAGTGGGGGGAGGACAGCTTCTCGGCGCACCCGGCGTTCCTGGACTCGCAGCGAGCTTCCGATGACTTCGCGGCCATGGTGGGCGGCGACGTCAATGTCCTGCACAAGAAGCGGGTGGTGACCAACGGGTGGCTGGCGCAGCAGATGCAGACGGTGTACAAGGCGCTCGGTGGAACCGCCCAGTACACCGACGTGAGCGACAAGATCCGTCTCCTGCGCCACTGGGATGGTGCCACGAAGATGGGCGTCTACCTCGGCGCCCAAAAGATCCTTCAGGATGCCGGTGCATTCGCCGTAGAACAAAAACCCACCACCTGCGCGGACTTCGTGCACGCGCAAGCCGCGTACCTGGCCGTCGGTCAGTCGCTGCCGCCGAACACGTACGTGTCCGGCGGTGACCAGTCGGAGCTGTTGAGGCGGTACCGCGTGGCGCTGGAGGCGGCGGGCATGGCGCAGCCCCTGCACATCGGAGACGAGAGCGTCTGGGCTGCCCACAGCCTCCCCTTCGCCGAGACACTGAAACAGCAATCGGGGAAGCTCACCTTCGGCAGCCCGCAGGTGGTCGTCGAGCACGCCCTCAAGCACCTGCCCCTCAATACGGGCGATCTGTCGGGGGAAGCGGGCGAGCAGCGGATACGCAGCCTCGTCGACGGCTATCTCACCGAGGCCACTGCCAAGATCCGCAATACCGATGCCGCGACGGTCACCAGCGCACTGGACCAGTGCGCAGGCAGCCGCACGTACTACTTCGGCGCGGGGGCGGAGGTGGCGATGGTCGCGGTGAGCCGCACCGGTCTGGTCTGGATCAGCACCTACTACGCGCCGCACCGGCGCTGAGCGGCTCAAGAACCCGTCCCCGGACGATGACGGGGCGCCCGGTATTGTCCGGGCGCCCCCATCGGCGTACGAGAAGTTCTACGCGAGAAGTTCTACGCGGAGAAGGTCAGAGCTTCTCGATCACGTAGTCGATGCACTTCGTCAGGGCCTCGACGTCCGACGGGTCGATCGCCGGGAACATCGCCACGCGGAGCTGGTTGCGGCCGAGCTTGCGGTAGGGCTCGGTGTCGACGATGCCGTTGGCGCGCAGGACCTTGGCGACGGCAGACGCGTCGACGTCGTCCGAGAAGTCGATCGTGCCGATGACCTGCGAGCGCTTGGCCGGGTCGGTGACGAACGGGTTCGCGTACTTGACGTCCTCGGCCCAGCCGTAGAGCGTCTGCGAGGAGGCGGCCGTGCGGCCGACCGACCAGTCCAGGCCGCCCTGGCCGTTGATCCACTCCAGCTGGTCGTTCAGCAGGAAGAGGGTGGCGAGCGCCGGGGTGTTGTACGTCTGGTTCTTGCGGGAGTTGTCGATCGCCGTGGGGAGCGAGAAGAACTCCGGTACGTGGCGCCCGCTCGCGTGGATGCGCTCCGCGCGCTCGATCGCGGCCGGGGAGAAGATGCCGATCCACAGGCCGCCGTCCGCCGCGAACGACTTCTGCGGGGCGAAGTAGTAGACGTCCGTCTCCGCGATGTCGACCGGGAGGCCGCCCGCGCCGGAGGTGGCGTCCACGAGGACGAGGGAGCCGTCGTCGGCGTTCGCGACCCGCTTGATGGGGGCGGCGACACCGGTGGAGGTCTCGTTGTGGGTGAGGGCGTAGACGTCCACGCCGGACTGGGCCACCGCCTCCGGGTGCGTACCCGGCTCGGAGGTGATGACGTCCGGGTCGGCCAGCCACGGCGCCAGCTTGGCGGCCTTGGCGAACTTCGACGAGAACTCGCCGAACGTCAGGTGCTGCGACTTGTTCTCGATCAGTCCGTGGGTCGCCACGTCCCAGAACGCGGTGGAGCCGCCGTTGCCGAGGACGACCTCGTATCCCTCGGGGAGCGAGAAGAGGTTGCTCACACCCTCGCGGACCTTCCCCACGAGGTTCTTGACCGGGGCCTGGCGGTGGGATGTGCCCATCAGGGACGTGCCGGTTGCGGCGAGCGCGCTGAGCGACTCCGTTCGCACCTTGGAGGGGCCCGCGCCGAAACGGCCGTCGGCGGGCTTGAGGTCTGCGGGGATCTGGATATCAGCCACAACGGGAGCGTAGCCGTTCCCGGAAACCTGGGTGAAACGTCGTCCGTCGGATGAGACACCCCGGGGGCTCGGAGTGGCGGGTTTTCGCCCCCGCCGCCCCTACCCTCCCCGTCACCGCATGGGGGCTCCGCCCCCTCGCCCCCGTCTGCGCAGTTCCCCGCGCCCCTAGATGCCCAGGGGCGCGCGGAACTGCGCAATGGGGGGGTAGGGGGCGGAGCCCCCATGCAGTGAACGGGAACGGGCAGGGGCGGCGGGGGCGACTGACGCCGTCAACCCCGCGGCGCCGTCGGCGTGAAGTGGACCGGCAATGTGGTCAGGCTGCCCAGCCAGGGGGAGGGGCGGCGGGTCAAGGAGGCCGTGGGGATCGCCAGGTCCAGGTCGGGGAGGCGGTCCAGGACCACCTCGATCGCCGTGCGCGCGACCACCTCCGCGATCTCCTGCGCCGGGAACGGACACCGGTGCTCCCCGTGCCCGAAGGAGAAGTGCGCGCTGTTCCCGCCGGTCAGGGCCGTGCCGTGCGTACGTATCTGCGGATCGTGGTTCGCGGCCTGGACACCGAGCAGCAGCAGATCCCCGGCGCGGACGGCCCGCCCGCCGAGCCGCGCGTCGCGGGACGCCCAGCGGCCGGCCACGGCCTGGGTGGGGGTGTCCTCCCACAGCACCTCGTTCATGGCCTCGGCGACACTGCGCCGCCCGCCGAACAGCGACGCGGCGAACCGCGCGTCCGTCAGCATCAGCCGCAGCGAGTTGCCGATCCAGCCCGCGGTCGGCTGCTGGCCCGCGGTCAGCATGACGATCAGGTCCTTGGCGATCTCCTCGTGCGTCAGCGCGGGGCCCGCCGCCGTACGCCCGGAGGCGAGCATGCGGCTGACCACGTCGTCCGCGGGCCGCACCGCCCGGTCCGCCACCAGCCGCGCCATGCACGCGGCCACGTGCAACTGCCCCGCGAGGGCGTCCTCGCGCCCGTCGACCATGTCGTTGAGCGCGGCGACGAGGCCCGGCCCCTGCTCGTCGGCGAATCCGTAGAGGCCGGCGAGGACCCGTACGGGGAGCAGGTCCGCGTAGTGCGCGACGAGGTCCGTCGTGCCGTCGGCGCACACCGCGTCGATCAGTTCGTCGGCGATCCGCTCGGCGCGGGCGCGCAGTTCGAAGGGGTCGACGGCTTCGAGGGCGCCGCCGATCACCGCCACGCGCGCGCGATGGCGTTCGCCGACGGTGTGCAGGACGGAGGAGTGCCCGCGCCCGATCATCGGCAGCAGCGGCCAGTCGTCGGGGACGCGCTCCCACTGGTTCCAGAGGCCCGAGTCACGGCTGAACAGCCCGGCGTCCCCGGTGACCTGGTGCAGCTCCCGGTAGCCGAGGACGAGCCACGCCGGGATGTCCGCGTCGAGCAGCACCGGGGCCACCGCGCCGAACTCCCGCCGCAACTCCCGGTACAGCGCGGCCGGTTCGGACCGGAACCGAAGACCGTCGAGGCGTACGGGGACGGGGTCCGGGCTCACGGGGACGCCTCCCGGTGACGGCACGCCCGGGAGGCGTCAGAGGTTGCGGAGTCCAACGAGCACCTGTTCCAGGATGTGGGGATCGGGCCGACCGCCGAGTTCGGCCCTGCGAGGATGGCGGGCGCTGACGCGGCCCTCGGCGAGCAGGTCGCAGAGCAGGATCTTCGTGATGGTGACCGGCAGCCGCAGCTCCGCGGCGACCTCGGCGACGGCGGTGGGCCGCCCGGTGAGGCGCAGGATCGCCGCGTGCTCCGACTGCATGCCGGGCACCGGATCGCACTCGGCGACGACGAGCGTCAGCAGGTCGAAGGGCGTGCCGGGCGCGGACCGGGTACGCCCCTGGGTGAGGGTGTAGAGCCGGTCGGGCGCGTCGTCTCTGCCCGGGCGGCTCATGGCAGGCGTGGTGGCGCGCTCAGGTGTCCGTCGAGTTGTTCCACGAGCTGACCCATGTTGTGTCCGACGAGCCCGGCGTCGGCCTCCTCGGCCGTGACCAGGGCCAGGTGCGCGCCCTCGCCCGCCTCGACGATGAACAGGATTCCGCCGTAGAACTCGGTCATCGCCGACCGTACGTCCCCGGTGCCGTCCCCGAACTGGAGCGAGGCCCCGTGGGACAGCGCCTGGATCCCGGCGGCGATGGCGGCGAGGTGGTCGGCCTGGTCGACGGAGAGTTCCGGCGAGCTGCACAGTTTGAGGCCGTCCCGGGAGAGCACGAGCGCGTGCCGGGCACCCGGCGTGCGCGCCAGCAGCCCCTGCACGAGCCAGCCGAGCTTCTCCTCGGTCGTCGACCTGGTGGAGGCGGCCGGGGCGGCGGAGGTGGTGTCGGTCGCCGAGGTGGTGCCGGTGTGGACGGTCATGACGTGGGGTCGCCTTCCGGGTGGGGGGTGGCAGGGCTCGTACGGGCCTGTACGGGCTCGTCCGCCGGAGGGCGGCGCACGGCTTGGCGGAAGCTGTTGAAGCGGGTGGCGCGGTTCATCACGTCGTCGGGGGTGCGGTCGGCGCCGGCCGGCCCCGTTCCCGCGGTGGCTTCCGCGGCGGCTTCCGTGGTGGCTTCGACCGCCGCCTCGGCCTCGGCGAGGGTGCGACCGCGGTGACGCCTGGGGAGCAGTTCGATGTGATCGGAATGGTCAGAGTGATCGGAACGGTCGGAGGTGCTGAGGGGGCTGGAGGGGTCGGGGTGGTCGGCGGGCCGGGGTCGGAAACCGTGGGCCGGAACCGGCTCAGGGTCCAGGTCGGGCACCGCGTGGGAAGCGGCGTACGACCCGTGGGAGCCGGACCAGGGGAACTCCTCCGGGTCGTCCGGGTCGGACCAGGGCCCGGGGCGCGGTCCGGGGAAGGGCGACGAGGACCCGCGTACGACCGGGGCGGCCGTGCCCGCCGGGCCCGTCGCGTCTGTGGCGTCTGTGGCGTCCGTGGCGTCCGTCGGGTCGGTCGGCTCGGGGATCAGGTACGGGGTCTGTACCGGGGGCGGGGTCGGGGCCGGGGCTGAAAAAGGTGCCCGGAACGGCGGTGGTGTCGAAGTGGGCGCGGAGGCCGTTGCGGCTGTCCGTCCGGACGTGGCTGTGGAAACGGGGGCCGGAGCCGACGCCGGGGTCGCGAGGATGTCCTGCGGGATGCGGACCAGGACGCCCGTGCCGCCGCGCGCCGAGGGGCGGAAGGAGACCGTCAGGCCGTACTTGCGGGCGAGCAGGCCGACGACCGTGAGGCCGAGCCGGGCGCCGGTGAGGCCGCCGAGCCCCGTCCGTGTACCGGAGACGGCCTGTTCGGCGCGGCGGAGCTGCGCCTCGCCCATCACCAGGCCGCTGTCCTCCACGGAGACGATGACCCCGGCCGGTACCTCCTCCACGTAGACGTGCACTTCGGCCGTCGGCGGTGAGAAGTTCGCGGCGTTGTCGAGGATCTCGGCGAGCGCGTGCATCACGGCCTCGGCGGCATGCCCGGCGACCGCCGCCTCGCTCGCCGAGTGGACGCGTACGCGCTGATAGCCGCCGATGCGGCCCATCGCGCCCCGCAGGATCGACTCCATGCCGATGGGCCGGGCCCAGCGGCGGCCGGAGCGCGCGCCCGTGAGGACGGCTACGGAGTCGGCGAGACGGCCCGCCTGCGCGGTGCTGTGGTCGAGGTGCAGGAGATCGGCGAGCACGTCCTCGTCGGCGTGCCGCTCCTCCATGGCACGCAGATCGGCCAGCATGCTCGTGGTGAGGGCCTGGAGGCGGCCGGCGGTGTTGGCGGAGGCCGAGATCGCGGTGGCCCGGTCGGTTCTCGCCTGCCGCAACTCGTCGGTCACGCGGGCGTTCTCGGCGCCGAGTCTGGTGCGCTCCCGGTCGAGTTCGGCGGCGAGCCGCACCTTCTGGTGGGCGTTCTGCTCGGCGAGCCGGGCGCGATCCCGGGTGAACTCGTCGGTGAGCCGGGCGTGTTCCCGGGCGGATTCCTCTGTGAGGGAGGCCTTCTCCTGGAGTAATCGGCCGGCTTCCTGGGAGACCGTTTCGAGTCGGCGGAGGAGTAATCGTGAGGTCTGCGCGGCATGGCCGGCCACGGCCACGGCCGTGCACAGCAGGAGGAGTGCCGCGCCCAGGCCCCAGCCGAGGGGGACGCGCGCCTGAGCGGGAGCCAGGGCGACCGCGGCTCCGACGGCGAATCCGGCCGGTACGACCGTCAGGAGCGGGGCGACCGCGACGGCACGCAGACGGGGGCGTGCGCTGCCGAGTTGTGCGAGGGACGGCCGATCTTTCGTGGGGCGCGCTTGCGAGGTGGGCGCGGTCATGAATCGTGTCCTCGGTCGTGTCCTGGGCGGGATGCGACACCTGGTGCTCAACTGGCGGTCACTATATGGGACTTCGTGATCGGAACGGGCACGTTCTGGCGCACTCTCACAATTCGTCCCCGAATCCCTGAGGAGCCGCCCCGGCGCACAACGGGGCGCACGAAACACCCCACCCCGGGCGCCCCCGTCAGGGGCGCGGGGAACGGCGCGCGCAACCACGACGGCGGTCGAGGCGGGGTCGAGGCGGGCGCCCCCGTTAGGGGCGCGGGGAACGGCGCGCGCAGCCCCGACGGCGGGCCAGCCGAAGCCCAGTCCCCAGGACACCCCTCCCCGCGCCGAAGGCGCACACTCCCGCCCATCCCCGGAGGGAGATGCATGCTTGGCCACATGAGGGAAACGGATCTCGGTACGCCGCAGCCGCAGCCGCAGCCGCAGCCGCAATCGAATCGCGAGCCGCAATTGAACCGCGGGCCGCAATCGAATCGCGAGCCGCAATCGAATCGCGGGCCGGAGCTGACACGTGAACTGACCGCCGCGCTCGCCAGAACCGTCCGCGGCGAGGTCACCTTCGACGCGACCGCGAGAGCCCTGCACACCATGGACGCGTCCAACTACCGCCGCGTCCCCCTGGGCGTGGTCGCCCCGAGAGACGCCGACGACGTGGCGGCAACCCTGTCGGCGTGCGCCGCACTGGACGTACCGGTCGTGGCCCGAGGCGCCGGCACCTCCATCGCCGGCCAGGCGACCGGCACGGGCGTCGTCCTCGACTTCACCCGCCACATGAACCGCGTCCTCTCCGTGGACGCGGACACCCGCACGGCCGTGGTCCAGCCGGGCGTCGTCCTGGACCGCCTCCAGGAGGCCTCCGCCCCGCACGGACTGCGCTTCGGCCCCGACCCCTCGACCCACGGCCGCTGCACGCTCGGCGGGATGATCGGCAACAACTCCTGCGGCTCGCACTCGGTGGCCTGGGGCACGACGGCGGACAACGTGAGCGAACTCTCCGTACTCACCGCCCAAGGCGTCCGCCTCCGTCCAGGACCCGACTGGGCGGGCGCGCCGGACGGCCTACGAGCCCTGGTGGAGGCCGAGTTGCAGACGCTCCGCACCGGCTTCCCCACCCTCCCGCGCCGCATCTCCGGATACGCACTCGACGCGCTGCTCCCCGAACGCGGCGCGGACGTGGCCCGCTTCCTCTGCGGCTCCGAGGGCACCCTCGGCATCCTCACGGAGGCGGTCGTACGCCTCGTGGAGGCACCACGCGCGCGTGCGCTCGCCGTCCTCGCCTACACGGACGAGAGCGCGGCGGCGGAGGCGGCGGCCGGCCTGCTGCCGCACGGGCCGCTGACGGTGGAGGGGATGGCGGCCGACCTCGTACCCCCGGACGCGGGGCTGCCGCGAGGCGGCGCCTGGCTGTTCGTGGAGACGGGCGGCGACACGGCGGCGCGGGCACGCGCGCGTGCCGAGGCGATCGCCCGCGCGGCGGACGTGACGGACTCCCTGGTCGTCACCGATCCCGCCGCCCAGCGCACCCTGTGGCGCATCCGCGAGGACGCCAGCGGCACGGCGACCCGGATGCCGGACGGCACCGAGGCCTGGCCCGGCTGGGAGGACTGCGCGGTGCCACCGGCCCGGCTGGGCGCGTATCTCCGGGACTTCCGGGGCCTGTTGACGTCGCACGGACTGCGCGGGGCGCCCTACGGCCACTTCGGCGACGGCTGCATCCACGTACGCATCGACTTCGACCTGCTGACATCCGCGGGCGTGGACCGCTTCCGCCGCTTCTCGGAGGAACTGGCCGAACTCGTCGTCTCGCACGGCGGCTCGCTGTCGGGGGAGCACGGGGACGGCCAGGCGCGGGCCGAACTGCTGCCGAAGATGTACGGGCCCCATGTCGTCGGTCTCTTCGAGCGGGTGAAGGACCTCTGGGACCCGGACGGCCTGCTCAACCCCGGCATGCTGGTCAGGCCGCACCGGCTGGACGAGAACCTGCGGTTCGCGGTCCTCCCGCGCGAACCGGTGGACGTCGAGTTCGGCTACCCCGCCGACGGTGGGGACTTCTCGGCGGCGGTACGCCGGTGCGTGGGCGTCGCCAAGTGCCGCACCACGACCGCGGCGGGCTCCTCGGTCATGTGCCCGTCCTTCCGCGTCACCGGTGAGGAGGAGCACTCCACACGGGGCCGCGCGCGGCTGCTGCACGAGATGCTGGCGGGCGAGGTGATCACGGACGGCTGGCGTTCCACGGAGGTACGCGACGCGCTGGACCTCTGCCTGTCCTGCAAGGGCTGCCGCTCGGACTGCCCGGTGGGCGTGGACATGGCCACGTACAAGGCGGAGTTCCTGCACCACCACTACAAGGGCCGCAGGCGCCCGGCCGCGCACTACGCGATGGGGTGGCTGCCGTGGTGGCTCCGCCTGGTGGACCGCACGCGTACGGCACGGCCGCTCAACTTCCTCGCCTCGGTACGGCCGTTGGCGGCGCTCGCCAAACGGCTGGGCGGCATCGCGCCGGAACGGGAGATCCCGCGGGTGGCGGGGGAGACGTTCAGCCGGTGGTGGGCCAGGGACGGCGGCGCGCGGACGGGACCCGGACCCGCGCACCCGGCGCCGGAATCCGCCGCGCCGAGGACGGTCCTCCTCTGGCCGGACACCTTCACGGAGCACCTCTCCCCGTCCGTCGGCAGGGCGGCCGTACGGGTCCTGGAGGCGGCGGGCCTGAACGTGACACCGGTGACCGCCGGCGGACGACCGTCCTCCCGCGGTCCCGGTCCGGGGGTCTGCTGCGGCCTGACCTACGTCTCGACGGGACAACTGGACCGCGCCCGTACGGTGATGCGCCGCACCCTCGACCTGATGGACCCGCTCCTGGACCCGGAGTCCGCCTCGGAACCCCCGCCCGTCGTCGTCCTCGAACCGAGCTGCGCGGCAGCCCTGCGTACGGATCTGCCGGAGCTGCTGCCCGACGATCCGCGCGCGCGACGTCTGGCGGCGGCGGTGGTGACGTTCGCGGAAGCCCTGGAACGCCACGCCCCGCACTGGACGCCCCCGCGTGTGGACCGCCCGGTCGTCGGCCAGACCCACTGCCACCAGCACGCGGTCCTGGGCGACGCGGCGGACCGCCGCCTGCGCGAGGCGGCGGGCCTGACCGGCACCCTGGCGGGCGGCTGCTGCGGTCTGGCGGGGAACTTCGGCTTCGAGAAGGGCCACTTCGAGGTGTCGACGGCCTGCGCCGAGGAACAACTGCTCCCGGCGATCCGAGTGGCGACCGAAGGAACCCTGATCCTGGCCGACGGCTTCTCCTGCCGCACCCAACTGCACCAGACGGCAAGGGCCCAGGCCCACCACTTGGCAGAGATCCTGGCAGAAGCCCTACCAGCCTCCTCCTAAGGAGGCTCATCTCTAAAGGGACGCGGGGAACGGCGCGCTCAGCCACAGCGGACCCGCACGGACCGTACGACGTCCACCCCCACCCCCTAAGGGGCGCGGGGAACGGCGCGCTCAGCCACGACGCACCGGCACCTCCCCACGCCCCGCACCCCCACCCCCAAGGGGCGCGGGGAACGGCGCGACCAGCCACAACGCACCCGCACCCCCCCCACGCCCCCATCCCCGCTCACAAGGGCACCCCACCCCCAGCGGAGCGCAAGCGTAAGCTCCAAACCCGCTTCACAACCCTGACGGAGTCCATTACCCTGGACTGGCAAGTCCACCACGATGTACACACCGTGCACCCACCCGAACTTCCTGGACGCCCCGTGACCATCCCCCGCGCCGACCAGCCCCTCCCGGTCGCCGACCCCGCGACCGCCGCAGCGACCCCGGACTCCATGTCCGAGCCGTCCGCGGAGGCGCCTCCCCGAGGCATCAGGGCTCTCGGCCCGGTCGGCCTGGTCCTGGCCGGCGGCATCAGCGTCCAGTTCGGCGGCGCCCTCGCCGTGAGCCTCATGCCACGCGCAGGGGCGCTCGGCGTGGTCTCCCTGCGCCTGGCGGTCGCCGCGATCGTCCTCATGGTCATCTGCCGGCCCAAACTGCGCGGACACTCCCGCGCGGACTGGGGCACCGTCGTCGTCTTCGGCATCACGATGGCCGCGATGAACGGCCTCTTCTACCAGTCGGTGGCCCGCATCCCGCTCGGCCCCGCCGTCACCCTCGAAGTGCTCGGCCCGCTGATCCTCTCGGTGGTCGTCTCGCGCCGGGCCGTCAACCTCGTCTGGGCGGGCCTCGCCCTCGGCGGTGTCTTCCTGCTGGGCGGCGGAGGCTTCAGCACCCTCGACCCCGCAGGCGTCGCCTTCGCCCTGTCGGCAGGCGCCATGTGGGCCGCGTACATAGTTTTCAGCGCACGTACGGGGCGTCGCTTCCCGCAGGCCGACGGGCTGGCGCTGGCGATGGTGGTCGCGGCCGTGGCGTTCCTGCCCCTGGGCCTCGTCGAGTCGGGCGACAAGCTCCTGAACCCGACCACGCTCGCCCTGGGCTCGGCCGTCGCGATCCTCTCCTCGGTCCTCCCGTACACGCTGGAACTGCTGGCCCTGCGCCGGATGCCCGCGTCCACCTTCGCGGTCCTGATGAGCCTGGAACCGGCCGTCGCCTCCATCGCCGGTTTCCTCGTCCTGAGCCAGACGCTGTCCGTCACCGAGGGCCTGGCGATCGGCCTGGTCATCGCGGCGAGCATGGGAGCGGTACGCACCCAGGTGGGCCGGGGCAAAGCCAGGAACGTGGCCTAGGACCTGTCCGGTCGATCACGGCGAAGACGCGGGGTGTGGCACGCACATCTGCGGCGTTGTCGTCGGTTGCCGACGCTCCGCGTCGACGCCCTCCTCCGCCTTGCAGCTGCACGCACCACACCCCGCTCACCGGCGCCCACACGGCACCGCAGCTTTCCTTCGCCGTGATCGACCGGACAGGTCCTAGTCGACCGCTGCGCGCCCGCGGACCGGAACGCTCCCCGGGGTGCGGGCCGGGGAGCCTTCGGGTTCTCAGGTTGCGGGTGCGACCGGCATCGGACCTCGATTCGGGTCCAGGCGGTGGGTCTTCGCCTGCTGCGACAGCTTCGTCAGGTAGGCGAAGGAGATGTTCTTGCTGGTGTACCCCAAGATGCGCAGGTAGACGAGAATGTCGAACAGGACCGTGTCCCAGTGGGTGATTGCGGTGGGGAGTCCGTACTCGACGCGCCCGTCTATGTGGTCGCGCACTTCGATGGGCAACGAGTTGTCGGCGGCGACGAAGGCTTTGACCTTGAGCAGGTTGGCTTCCGCGGTCTCGCACTGTGTGTCGAGGTTCTTGCCCTGCGAGCTGGTGTAGTGGAAGTTGTACGACCGCCAGACACCCCTCTCGTTCGGGTCGGGGTGCTGTTCGTAGAGGTTGTCCACGCTCACGTGCATGATCTCGTGCAGGATGCAGGCGGTGCGGAACGCCGTCTCGTCGATGTTGGCGTTTCCCATGGTGAAGGTCGAGTCGTAGGTGATTTTGGGGCCTGCGGCGGGAAACGTCGCATGGGCCACCTGCTTGTCCTGCACCTTGACGAAATTGATGGTGGGGAGCAACTGCGCGCACTCGTCGATGAGTTCGGTGAAGTGTGGCTCATCGGGTGTGTTGTCGGGCAGCGCTGTTCCGCCTGCGTCCTTGATGATGGCGTCCAGGGCTGAACTGCGCACCGGCTCTGCGTGGGTGCTCATGTGATCCTTCCCTTGACCTGTCGGAACCGGATCCGGATGGGGAGACGTGCGCCCCCGCCGTACACCGCATGCTGCTCCCGGGTGAAGTGTCCGGCAATGCCTGGAACGCACCTCAATAGGCGCATGTGTGTTGCCTGACCCATGAGGTCGCGACAATCCATGGCATGGGCCCACGTGTGCTCAGCCCCTGTGCCCGCATCAATCAATGCAAGCACGCTTGATTGTTTCTCCGGCCGCTGCCATGCTCCAGAACGCACCGCACGCCATGCACCGCGCACCGCACACCGTCGTGCCCCGAGGGGAGCGCCATCGTGTCCGACCCATCGTCCGTGATCGACGATCTGAGCCGGGAGAGCGAGCAACTCGACGCCCTGGTGGGTGAGTTGGGGGATGAGCGCTGGGCGCTCGCCACCCCGGCCCCCCGGTGGACCGTCGCCCACCAGATCGCGCACCTCGCCTGGACCGACCGTTCCGCCCTGCTCGCCGTGACCGACGGGGCGGCCTTCGCGCGGGAGGTCGAGAAGGCGCTCGCCTCGCCGGACGGCTTCGTGGACGAGGGCGCGGACGAGGGGGCCGCGCTGCCCCCGGACCGGCTTCTCGCGAAGTGGCGTGCCGGACGGCAGGCGCTGGAGAAGGCCCTGCGCGCGGCACCCGCCGGAACGCGCTTCCCCTGGTACGGGCCGCCCATGTCGGTGGCCTCCATGGCGACGGGCCGCCTCATGGAGACCTGGGCCCACGGTCAGGACATCGCGGACACCTTGCATGTGACGAGGCCACCCACGGACCGCCTCCGGCATGTGGTGCGCATCGGTGTGCGGGCCCGGAACTTCGCCTTCGGGGTACGCGGGCTCACCCCGCCCGAGGAGGAGTTCCGCGTCGAGCTCACCGCACCTTCGGGCGAGCTGTGGGCGTACGGACCCGAGGACGCGGCCCAGCGCGTCACCGGCCCCGCGCTCGACTTCTGCCTCCTGGTCACCCAGCGGGCGAACCGCGTCGACCTCGCGGTCCGGGCGGAAGGCCCCGACGCCGACCGCTGGCTGGACATCGCCCAGGCCTTCGCGGGCCCGCCCGGCACGGGCCGCGCACCGAAGGGGACCGCGGAATGACCGGCGGCCCCGCGACCGGTGACCCCACCACGGACGGCCCCACCAAGGGCGGCCCCGCCACCGGCGCACCCGGCCCGGCGCAGGGCCCGGTCACCCGTCCCCTGCGCATAGGCAACGCCTCCGGCTTCTACGGCGACCGTTTCGACGCCCTGCGAGAGATGCTCACCGGCGGCCCGCTGGACGTCCTGACCGGCGACTACCTCGCCGAACTGACCATGCTCATCCTCGGCCGCGACCGCCTCAAGAACCCGGCCGGCGGCTACGCCCGCACCTTCCTGCGCCAGCTGGAGGAGTGCCTGGGTCTCGCCCACGAGCGGGGCGTACGGATCGTGGCCAACGCGGGCGGCCTCAACCCGGCCGGACTCGCCGACGCCGTGCGGGAGTTGGCGGCCAGGCTCGGCATCCCGGCGCGGGTCGCCCACGTCGAGGGCGACGACCTCACCGCCCGCTACCCCGGCCCCGGGCACCTCGCCGCCCACGCCTACCTGGGCGGCGCGGGCATCGCCGCCTGTCTGCGTGAGGGCGCGGACATCGTCGTCACCGGCCGGGTTACCGACGCCGCCCTGGTCACCGGGCCCGCGGTCGCCCACTTCGGCTGGGCGCCCGACGCCTACGACCGCCTCGCGGGAGCCGTCGTCGCCGGACACGTGCTGGAGTGCGGTACCCAGGCCACCGGCGGCAACTACGCCTTCTTCGCCGAGCACGACCCGGCCCGGCTGCACCACCCGGGCTTCCCGGTCGCCGAGCTCCACGAGGACGGCACGAGCGTCATCACCAAGCACGACGGCACCGGCGGCGTCGTGGACCTCGGCACGGTCACCGCCCAGCTCCTGTACGAGACGGCGGGCGCCCGGTACGCGGGACCCGACGTCACCGCCCGCCTCGACTCGGTCCGCCTCACCCAGGAGGGGCCCGACCGCGTACGCATCGACGGAGTGCGGGGCGCAGGCGTGCGGGGCGAGGCGCCGCCGCCCACGCTCAAGGTCGGGCTCAACCGGCTCGGCGGCTTCCGCAACGAGGTCGCCTTCGTGCTGACCGGGCTCGACATCGAGGCGAAGGCCGCGTTCGTGCGGGCCCAGCTGGAGGCCGCGCTCGCGGGAGCCAAGTCCCGTCCCGCCGAGGTCCGCTGGGAACTCGTCCGCACCGACCGCCCCGACGCGCCCACCGAGGAGACCGCGAGCGCCCTGCTCCGGCTCGTCGTGCGCGACCCCGACCAGGACGCCGTGGGCCGCACCCTCAGCGGAGCCGCCATCGAACTGGCCCTGGGCAGCTACCCCGGATTCCATGTGATGGCACCACCGGGAAAGGGCGCCCCCTATGGGGTCTTCGAGGATGTGTACGTCCCCCATGTGGACGTGGACCATGTGGCGGTCCTCCACGACGGGCGCCGGATCGCTGTGTCGCCACCCCACGACACCCTCGTACTCCAGCCTCCCGGGCCCTCTCAGGAACCGTCGCTCCCCGCACCTCTCCCGACCGCCGGGTCCGCCGTGCGCCGTGCGCCCCTCGGCCTCGTCGCCGGGGCCCGAAGCGGCGACAAGGGCGGGAACGCGAACGTCGGCGTCTGGGTGCGCACGGACGACGCCTGGCGCTGGCTCGCCCACACCCTCACCACCGGGAAGTTCCGCGAACTCCTGCCGGAGACGGCAGAGTTGACCGTCGTACGGCACGTCCTGCCCAACCTGCGCGCCCTGAACTTCGTCGTCGAGGGGATCCTCGGCGAGGGCGTGGCCGCGCAGCACCGCTTCGACCCGCAGGCCAAGGCCCTCGGCGAATGGCTGCGCTCCCGCCACCTCGACATACCGGAGGTACTGCTGTGACGGTCCTGGCGTCCGCGCTGGACACCTCCTCCGCCGACTACGCGGCCCACCGCGAGACCATGCTCGGCAAGCTCGCCGACCTCGGCACCGAGCACGCCAAGGCCCTCGCGGGCGGCGGCGAGAAGTACGTGGCCCGGCACCGCAAGCGCGGCAAACTGCTCGCCCGGGAGCGCATCGAGCTGCTCCTCGACCCCGACACGCCGTTCCTCGAACTGTCGCCGCTCGCCGCCTGGGGGAGCGACTGGACGGTCGGCGCCTCGCTCGTCACGGGCATCGGTGTCGTCGAGGGCGTCGAGTGCCTGATCACGGCCAACGACCCGACCGTACGCGGCGGAGCCAGCAACCCCTGGAGCCTGAAGAAGGCTTTGCGGGCCAACGACATCGCGTACGCCAACCGTCTCCCGAGCATCAGCCTCGTCGAGTCGGGCGGCGCCGATCTGCCCTCCCAGAAGGAGATCTTCATCCCCGGGGGCGCCATCTTCCGGGACATCACCCGGCTCTCGGCGGCCGGCATCCCGACCGTCGCCGTCGTCTTCGGCAACTCCACCGCGGGCGGCGCGTACATCCCCGGCATGTCCGACCACGTGATCATGGTCAAGGAGCGCGCGAAGGTCTTCCTCGGCGGGCCGCCGCTGGTGAAGATGGCCACCGGCGAGGAGAGCGACGACGAGTCCCTGGGCGGCGCCGAGATGCACGCGCGCGTGTCGGGTCTCGCCGACTACTTCGCCGTCGATGAACGGGACGCCCTGCGGCAGGCGCGGCGGGTGGTGGCCCGCCTCAACCACCGCAAGGCGTACGCCGATCCGGTACCGGCCGAGCCGCCCAAGTACGACCCGGAGGAGCTGCTGGGCATCGTCCCCGGCGATCTCAAGCACCCCTTCGACCCGCGCGAGGTGATCGCCCGGATCGTCGACGGTTCCGACTTCGACGAGTTCAAGCCCCTCTACGGGACGAGCCTGACGACCGGCTGGGCGAGCCTGCACGGCTATCCCGTCGGTATCCTCGCCAACGCGCGCGGCGTGCTGTTCAGCGAGGAGTCGCAGAAGGCCGCCCAGTTCATCCAGCTCGCCAACCAGCGCGACATCCCGCTGCTCTTCCTGCACAACACCACCGGCTACATGGTCGGCAAGGAGTACGAGCAGGGCGGCATCATCAAGCACGGCGCGATGATGATCAACGCGGTGAGCAACAGCCGCGTCCCGCACCTGTCCGTCCTCATGGGCGCCTCCTACGGAGCGGGCCATTACGGCATGTGCGGTCGCGCGTACGACCCGCGCTTCCTCTTCGCCTGGCCCAGCGCCAAGTCCGCCGTCATGGGCCCGCAGCAGCTCGCCGGAGTCCTGTCGATCGTCGCCCGCCAGTCCGCCGCCGCGAAGGGTCAGCCGTACGACGACGACGCCGACGCGGCCCTGCGCGCCATGGTGGAGCAGCAGATCGAGTCCGAGTCCCTGCCGATGTTCCTGTCCGGGCGGCTGTACGACGACGGCGTCATCGACCCGCGCGACACCCGAACCGTCCTCGGCCTGTGCCTGTCCGCGATCCACACGGCCCCCTACGAGGGCGCGCGCGGCGGCTTCGGCGTCTTCCGGATGTGAGGGGCGTGACGGGCGTGACTGATGTGAGAGGTCCCATGATTTCGAGTCTGCTGGTCGCCAACCGCGGCGAGATCGCCTGCCGTGTCTTCCGCACCTGCCACGAGCTGGGCATCCGTACGGTCGCCGTGTACTCGGACGCCGACGCGAACGCCCTCCACGCGCGCGTGGCCGACTCCGCCGTACGCCTGCCGGGCAGCTCGCCCGCCGAGACGTATCTGCGCGGCGAGCTGATCGTGAAGGCCGCCGTCGCGGCGGGCGCCGACGCCGTGCACCCCGGCTACGGCTTCCTCTCCGAGAACGCCGACTTCGCGCGGGCCGTCCTCGACGCGGGCCTCGTCTGGGTCGGACCGTCCCCCGAGGCGATCGAGGCGATGGCCTCCAAGACCCGCGCCAAGGAGCTGATGGCCGCCGCCGGGGTGCCGCTGCTCGCACCCCTGGACCCGGACGCCGTGACCGAGAAGGACCTGCCGGTCCTGGTGAAGGCGTCGGCGGGCGGCGGCGGACGCGGTATGCGCGTCGTCCGCGAACTCGTCGACCTGAAGAATGAGCTGGCGGCAGCCTCCGCGGAGGCCGAGAGCGCCTTCGGGGACGGCACCGTCTTCGTCGAGCCGTACGTCGAGCACGCGCGGCACGTCGAGGTGCAGATCGTCGCCGACGGCCACGGCACGGTGTGGGCGCTCGGCACCCGGGACTGCTCCCTCCAGCGCCGCCACCAGAAGGTCATCGAGGAGGCCCCCGCGCCGGGCCTCGGCCCCGAGACGGAGCAGCGCCTGCTCTCGGCGGCCACGGCCGCCGCCCGCACGATCTCCTACACGGGCGCCGGCACGGTGGAGTTCCTGGTCTCGGCCGGCGGAGCCGACGGGGACCGCGTCCACTTCCTGGAGATGAACACCCGCCTCCAGGTCGAACACCCCGTGACGGAAGCCGTGTTCGGGACGGACCTGGTCGCCCTGCAACTGCGCGTCGCCGAGGGCGGCACCCTGGACGGCGACCCGCCGGCCCCCTCCGGCCACGCGGTCGAGGCCCGCCTCTACGCCGAGGACCCCGCCCAGGACTGGGCCCCCCAGACCGGCACCCTGCACCGGCTGGCCGTACCCGGCGTCCGCCTGGACACCGGGTACGGCGACGGCGACACGATCGGTGTCCACTACGACGCCATGCTCGCCAAGGCCGTCGCCCACGCGCCCACGCGCGCGGAGGCGATCCGCCGGCTCGCCGGAGCCCTGGAGCGGGCGACCGTCCACGGCCCGGTCACCAACCGCGACCTCCTCGTACGCTCCCTGCGCCACGAGGAGTTCACGGCGGCCCGGATGAACACGGCCTTCTACGCGCACCACCTCGCCGACCTCACCGAGGCGACCCCGGACCCGTACGCCCCCCTGGCCGCGGCGCTCGCCGACGCGCACGGCCGCTCCCGTTTCGGCGGCGGCTGGCGGAACCTGCCCTCGCAGCCGCAGAGCAGGCGCTACCTGGTGGCGGGCGAGGAGCACGAGGTCCACTACCGGCACACCCGGCAGGGCCCGGCCGCCGACGGCGTCCACGTGGTCCAGGCGGACGCGGACCTCGTCGTGCTCGAAATAGAGGGCGTACGCCGCAAGTTCGCGGTGTCCCGGTACGGCGACCGGGTCCACGTGAACGGCACCACGCTCACGGCCCTGCCCCGCTTCCCCGCCCCCGAGCCCGACCACGCGCCAGGCTCCCTCCTGGCCCCCATGCCCGGCACGGTCGTCCGCCTGGCGGAAGGCCTCGGGGAAGGAACCCCGGTCCGGTCGGGCCAGCCCCTGATCTGGTTGGAGGCGATGAAGATGGAACACAAGATCACGTCCCCGACAGCGGGCACACTGACGGCCCTGCGCGTGAGCACGGGCCAACAGGTGGAGGTCGGCACCTTGTTGGCAGTGGTCGAGCCCACATAGGGGCGCGGGGAACGGCGCAATCCTTTGCCTTCGTCTTTCAGGGGCGCGGGGAACTGCGCGACCGGCCACGACGCACCCGCACCCTCCACCCGACACCAGCCCCCTCCCCCCGAGGAGCCCTCATGGCAACGGTCCTGGAATCCGACGAGCACAAGGCCCTCCGCGCAGCGGTGTCCGCCCTCGGCAACCGCTACGGCCGCGAATACCTCGCCAAGGTCATCGCGGAAAAGTCCCACCCCACAGAACTGTGGGCGGAAGCCGCCAAGCTCGGCTACCTCGGCGTCAACCTTCCGGAGGAACACGGCGGCGGAGGCGGGGGCATAGCCGAACTCTCCATAGTCCTCGAAGAACTCGGCGCCGCGGGCTGCCCCCTCCTCATGATGGTCGTCTCACCGGCCATCTGCGGCACGGTGATCGCCCGCTTCGGTACGGAAGAGCAGAAACAGGAGTGGCTCCCGGCCCTCGCCGACGGCACCCGCACCATGGCCTTCGGCATCACCGAGCCCGACGCCGGCTCCAACAGCCACCGCATCACGACCACCGCCCGCCGCGCGACCGGCGGCCCGGCAGGACAACCGGAGGACCGGGCCGACTGGATCCTCACCGGCCGCAAGGTGTTCATCTCGGGCGTCGACATCGCCGACGCCACCCTCATCGTCGGCCGCACGGCGGACGCCCGCACGGGCAAGCTCAAGCCGTGCCTGTTCATCGTCCCGCGCGACGCCCCCGGCTTCGGGCGGCGGCAGATCGACATGGAACTGCACGGCGCGGAGAAGCAGTTCGAGCTGACCCTGGACGACGTACGGCTGCCCGCCGACGCGCTCGTCGGCGACGAGGACGCGGGCCTGCTCCAGCTCTTCGCGGGCCTCAACCCCGAGCGCATCATGACCGCCGCCTTCGCGATCGGCATGGGCCGCTACGCGCTCTCCAAGGCCCTCGTCTACGCCCGCGAGCGCACCGTCTGGCGGGAGCCCATCGGCGCCCACCAGGCCATCGCGCACCCCCTCGCCCAGGCCCACATCGATCTCGAACTCGCCCGCCTGATGATGCAGAAGGCCGCCCTCCTGTACGACTCGGGGGACGACGTCGGCGCCGGGGAGGCCGCCAACATGGCGAAGTACGCGGCGGCGGAGGCCTGTGTGAAGGCCGTCGACCAGTCCGTGCACACGCTCGGCGGCAACGGCCTGACCGGCGAGTTCGGCCTCGCGTCGCTCATCACCGCGTCCCGGGTGGCCCGTATCGCACCCGTCAGCCGCGAGATGATCCTCAACTACGTCTCGCACCAGACCCTGGGCCTGCCCAAGTCCTATTAGGCACCATCTTCCGTACAGCCTCCATCTCCCGTACGGCCTCCGGCTTCCGTGCAACTTCCGGCTCCTGGAAAGGGCCCGCCATGGTGTTCCGCAGCGAGTACGAAGACGTTCCCGCGGTCGAAGAACCCATCCACGAGGCGGTGCTGGGCCATGCCGCCTCCCGGGGCGACGCACCCGCGCTGATCGACGGCGTGAACGGCATGACCCTCACCTACACCCAACTCGACACCTTCCACCGCCGCATCGCCGCCGCGCTCGCCGAACTCGGTGTCCGGAAGGGCCACGTACTGGCCCTGCACAGCCCCAACACGGTCGCCTTCCCCACCGCGTTCTACGCCGCCACGCGCGCGGGGGCGTCGGTCACCACCGTGCACCCCCTCGCCACGCCCGAGGAGTTCGCGAAACAGCTGCGGGACTGCGGCGCCCAGTGGATCGTCACCGTGTCGCCCCTCCTGGAGACGGCCCGCGCGGCGGCCGAACTCGCGGGCGGCATACGCGAGATCCTCGTCTGCGACCAGGCCGAGGGACACCGCTCGCTGCTCGACATGCTGGGCTCCACCGCCCCCGAGCCGCGGATCGACATCGACCCGGTGGCGGACGTGGCGGCCCTCCCGTACTCCTCAGGGACGACCGGCACCCCCAAGGGGGTGATGCTCACCCACCGGAACATCGCCACCAACCTCGCGCAGCTGACGCCCACCATGCCGATGGGCCCCGGCGACCGCATCCTCGCCGTGCTGCCGTTCTTCCACATCTACGGGCTGACCGCCCTCATGAACGCACCCCTCAGGCAGGGCGCCACCGTCGTCGTGCTGCCGCGCTTCGACCTCGACACGTTCCTCGCGGCCATCGAGAAACACCGCATCACCGGCCTCTACGTGGCCCCGCCGATCGTCCTCGCCCTCGCCAAGCACCCGGCCGTCGAGGGGTACGACCTGTCGTCCCTGAAGTACGTCATCAGCGCGGCGGCCCCCCTGGACGCCGAACTCGCCGAAGCGTGCGCGCGCCGGCTCGGCCTGCCGCCGGTCGGCCAGGCGTACGGCATGACGGAACTCTCGCCCGGCACCCATGTGGTCCCTCTGGAGGAGACGAACCCGCCCCCCGGAAGCGTCGGCAAGCTCATCGCCGGCACGGAGATGCGCATCGTCTCCCTGGACGACCCCGGCAAGGACCTCGGCGTCGGCGAACGCGGCGAGATCGTCATCCGCGGCCCCCAGGTCATGAAGGGGTACCTCGGCCGACCCGTCGAGACGGCCGCGATGATCGACGACGACGGCTGGCTCTCCACCGGGGACGTCGGCCACGTCGACGCGAACGGCTGGCTGTACGTCGTCGACCGGGTCAAGGAACTCATCAAGTACAAGGGCTTCCAGGTGGCCCCCGCCGAACTCGAAGCGCTCCTGCTGACCCACCCCGGCATCGCCGACGCGGCCGTCATCGGCGTCTACGACACCGACAACAACGAGAAGCCGCACGCGTACGTGGTGCGTCAGCGGAACGCGCCGGACCTCACGGCGGAGGAGATCATGGAGTACGTCGCCGGGCGCGTCGCCCCGTACAAGAAGATCCGGCACGTCACGTTCCTCGACACGGTGCCCAGGGCGGCCTCCGGGAAGATCCTCCGACGAGAACTGCGGGAGCGCGCATGACCACGGTGCGGCGGTCCTACGAGCGCGGGATCACCACTCTCGCGCTCGACGCGCCCGAACGGCGCAACGCCCTCTCCGCCCGGCTGGTGGGAGACCTGGCGGACGCGCTGACGGAAGCCGGCAAGGACGGTGACGTACGCGCCGTCGTCCTCACCCACACCGGCAACACCTTCAGCGCGGGCGCGGACCTCAACGACCCGCCGCACCCCGACACGCTCGTCGCCCTGCTGCGGCAGATCGTCGAACTGCCCAAGCCCGTCGTCGCCCGCGTCACCGGACACGTCCGCGCGGGCGGCCTCGGACTGCTCGGCGCCTGCGACCTCGCGGTGGCCTCCCAGGAGGCCACGTTCGCCTTCACGGAGGTACGCATCGGGGTCGCCCCCGCCGTGATCTCGCTGCCCCTCCTGCCGCGCCTCGACCCGCGCGCGGTGGCCCGCTACTACCTCACCGGCGAGAAGTTCGACGCGGCCGAAGCCGCCCGTATCGGGCTCGTCACGGTGGCCGGAGCGCCGGGGGAGGACGTGGACGGCGTACTCGCGCCGGTACTCGACGGACTGCGCCGCGCCTCCCCCCAGGGGCTGGCCGAGACCAAGCGGCTGCTCACGGCTAAGGTGCTGGACACCTTCGACCGGGACGCGGCCGACCTGACCGCGCTCTCGGCCCGGCTGTTCTCCTCCGCGCAGGCCCGCGAGGGAATGACGGCCTTCCTCGAACGACGGGATCCCTCATGGGTGTGGTGAACGGCGCGGCACAGGCGCCGGTGGAGCGCGTCCCCAAACAGGACCGCAGCCGCGCCACCCGGCAACGCCTCCTAGAAGCCGCGGTCGCCTGCCTCGCCGAACGCGGCTGGGCGGGCTCCACGGTCTCCGTCGTCGCCGAACACGCCGGGGTGTCGCGCGGCGCCGCCCAGCACCACTTCCCGACCCGTGAGGACCTCTTCACGGCGGCCGTCGAGTACGTCGCCGAGGAACGCTCCACCGCGCTGCGCGCCCTCTTCCCCGAGGGCGCCACGGACCGCCGAGCCGTCGTCGTCGCCCTGGTCGACCTCTACACGGGCCCCCTGTTCCGCGCCGCCCTCCACCTGTGGGTCGCCGCGTCGAACGAGGCCCAGCTGCGCACCCGCGTCACCGAACTGGAGGGCCGCGTCGGCCGCGAGACCCACCGCATAGCCGTGGACCTCCTGAACGCCGACGAGACCCGCCCGGGCGTACGCGAAACGGTCCAGGGCTTCCTGGACATGTCCCGAGGCCTGGGCCTGGCCAACCTCCTCACGGACGACGCAGCCCGCCGGGACAGAGTGGTCACCCAGTGGGCAGCAATCCTGGACAACGCACTGGGCTGAGGTTTTCTTGCCTCTGGGGGCGCGGGGAACGGCGCGGTCTTCATGTCTTTGTTTTCAGGGGCGCGGGGAACGGCGCGACGAGCCACGACGGCGGATCAGACGCAATCAGGCCCAGGCGGCACCCCCTACAGCGAGGGGGTCAGAGGGGCACCCCCTCAGGGACTGAGCCTCTCAACCCGCCAGCCCCCGTCCTCCTGGGCCACGTACCGCAACCGGTCGTGCAGCCGGTTCTCCCGCCCCTGCCAGAACTCGACCGCCCGGGGCGAAACCCGGAACCCACCCCAGTGCGGCGGCACAGGCACCTGCTCCCCCTCGGGATAGCGCGCGGCCAACTCCGCGTACGCCGCGTCCAACTCGTCCCGCGACCCGACCACGGAGGACTGCGCACTGGCCCACGCCCCGAGCTGCGACCCATGAGGCCGCGTCCGGAAGTACGCGGCCGTCTCGTCCCGCCCCGTACGCCGCGCCGTGCCCGTGACGATGACCTGCCGCGCCACCGAATGCCACGGGAAGAGCAACGACACGTGCGGATTCTCGGCCAGTTCGCGCGCCTTGCGGGACGCGTAGTTGGTGTAGAAGACGAACCCCCGCTCGTCGTACTGCTTCAGCAGCACCGTGCGGGAACCGGGCCGCCCCTCGGCGTCCGCCGTGGAGACGACCATCGCGTTCGGCTCGTACACCCCGCCCTGCGCCTCACCGTGCGCCGCGGCCTGCACGAACCAGCGCGCGAACTGCTCCATGGGGTGGTCGGCCAGCTCGGTCTCGTCGAGTCCCGCGGCCCGGTACTGCTTGCGCATCGACGCGGGGTCGAGCGAGGGGCCGAGAAGGGGGTCACTGTCGGTCACCCGGTCATCCTGCCGTACGCGTCGCCGGGCGTGGGCTTCATCACTGACTGGCACTGAGTGCCGCGTACTCTCCCCAAAGGTGACACCAAGGGATATCGTCCTGCTGCCAAGAGGTTGGGTGACCGCCGACCGCACGGGGCATGACCGGAGTGACGTACGGACCGCGAGTCCACGAGGCGACCGCGTAACCGCACGCTCGCACCCACCAGGGACACCGCACCACCCACCCCTCGCACAGCTCACCCCGCACAGCGCACATCCCACACATCGTCTGTCGCACACATCATGAGGAGCCGCCTGATGTCCGACTTCGTACCCGGACTTGAGGGAGTCGTCGCTTTCGAGACGGAGATCGCCGAACCGGACAAGGAGGGCGGCGCCCTGCGGTACCGGGGCGTCGACATCGAGGATCTG
Source organism: Streptomyces sp. NPDC102514 (assembly GCF_055584525.1). Classification (NCBI taxonomy): domain Bacteria; kingdom Bacillati; phylum Actinomycetota; class Actinomycetes; order Kitasatosporales; family Streptomycetaceae; genus Streptomyces; species Streptomyces sp. NPDC102514. Next base: position 16,404 of record NZ_JBVJLW010000018.1, on the reverse strand, counting down.
GTCGGCCACGTCTCCTTCGGCAACGTCTGGGGGCTGCTCGTGGACGGAGCGTTCAACCCCGGCCTGCCGCCCGCCGAGCCGTTCCCGATCCCCGTCCACTCCGGTGACATCCGCGTGGACGTCCAGTCCGCACTTGCCATGCTCGCCCCCGTGTGGGGCCTCAAGCCGCTCCTCGACATCGACGAGAAGCAGGCGCGCGCGGACCTCGCCCGCGCCGCCGTCATGGCCCTGTCGTACGTCGCCCAGTCCGCCCGCGGCCAGGGCCTGCCGATGGTCCCGCAGCGGGAGATCGACAAGGCGCAGTCCGTCGTCGAACGCTTCATGATCCGCTGGCGCGGCGAGCCCGACCCCAAGCATGTGGCGGCGGTCGACGCCTACTGGACCAGCGCCGCCGAGCACGGCATGAACGCGTCGACGTTCACCGCCCGCGTCATCGCCTCCACCGGCGCGGACGTCTCGGCGGCCCTCTCCGGGGCCGTCGGCGCCATGTCGGGCCCGCTGCACGGCGGTGCCCCCTCGCGGGTCCTCGGCATGATCGAGGAGATCGAACGCACGGGCGACGCCGACGCGTTCGTCAAGCAGGCTCTCGACAAGGGCGAGCGCCTGATGGGCTTCGGCCACCGGGTGTACCGCGCCGAGGACCCCCGCGCGCGCGTGCTCCGCCGTACCGCCCGGGAACTGGGAGCCCCCCGCTTCGAGATCGCCGAGGCCCTGGAGAAGGCGGCCCTCGCCGAACTGCACGCCCGCCGCCCGGACCGCGTCCTGGCGACGAACGTCGAGTTCTGGGCCGCCATCGTCCTGGACTTCGCCGAGGTCCCGGCCCACATGTTCACCTCGATGTTCACGTGCGCCCGTACGGCCGGCTGGTCCGCGCACATCCTGGAGCAGAAGCGCACCGGCCGCCTCGTACGGCCCTCCGCGCGCTACATCGGCCCCGGCACCCGCAACCCGGCCGAGATCGAGGGCTACGGAGACATCGCCCGCTGATTCCGTATGGGTGCACGGCCTATGTGCACGGCAGGTGTGGCGGCGCTCTCCATGAGTTCATGGGGCGCCGCCACATGTGCGACAACCAGTACGACCAGGTAGCGGCCGTCCCTTCCGGTTCCGGCCGCCCCGAGAACGCAGACGACCCGCGTGCTCGGGTCCCCTCCGAGGAGGGGGCCGGCCGGACTTACCGGCAAGCACGCGGGTCGGGTGACTGCTGAGATTGGGCCGGCCGCACGCTCGTCTCACGCGCTGGTCCGGCACCGCACTGTGTGTGGTGACGGGCCGCTAGCCCGCAGCCACCTCGCTGGTCCGGGTTTCAGACATGTACCCGATCACCTCCTTTCGGCGTGCGACACACACTAAGAAGCGTCGCGGCTTCGCTCAAGTGATTTTCCGGGACGGCGATTTTCGGGGTCGCCGACGCGTTGACGGCGCCGACGAGGGAAGCGATCTTGTGGAGGGGGCCGGGACGACGGAGATCCGGCCGACCGGGGGTGAAGTGCCCGCGCACAACGATTTCCGCAATCTTGCGGGAACCAGATGTGGGCTGCGTCACGTTCGAGTTGAATGATTCCTAGTGAGTGATTCGTAGTGAGTGAACAGACGCGCGGGCACACCGCGCAGGACACGCCGACACGGCCTGCAGGGGGTGCCAGGTGAGTGCTTCGCGGCGTAGCGGGACCACGGACGAGCTCGGGCCGGACGAGCCGGAGCGGGACGGGGCCGATCTGCTGGCCGCTCTGCTCGACGGGATGGACGCGGCGCTGTGCGCGTTCGACGCCGACGGAGTGGTGACGCACTGGAACCGGGAGGCCGAGCGCATCCTCGGCTGGACCGCGGCCGAGGCGGTCGGGCGGCACGGGTTCGCCGGCTGGGCCGTGCGGGCCGCGGACGCCGAGGAGATCGAGAGCCGGCTGCTGTCCGCGATGCAGGCCCCTGGACGGCAGGTCCACGAGTTCGCGCTGCTCACCAAGGAGGGCGGCCGGGTGCTCGTACGGACCCAGTCGGCCGCCGTGCCGGGTCCCGACGGGAAGCCGGCCGGGGTGTACTGCGCCTTCAGCGAGGTGCACACGCAGATCGATCTGGAGCGGTCGATCGCCCTGAGCGAGGCCCTCTTCGACGACGCCTCCTGGGGTGTCGTCCTCGTCGACGCCGATCTGCGGCCCGCCGTGGTCAACGGACACGCCGCGCGGGCGCTCGGCACGGGGCGTACGGCCGTACTGGGCCGTCCCCTGGGCGAGTTGATCGCGCAGGGCGTGGAGGAGCTGGAGAGCGCGCTCACGCACGTTCTCGCGGAGGGTGCGCCGCCGGCGCCCGCCGAGATGTGGGTGACGCTGCGGACCGCGGAGGGGGAGCGGCGCCGTTGCTGGCGCAGCGGTTTCGTGCGGCTCGCCTCACCGCTCACGGAGGAACCGGTTCCGCTCGGTGTGGGGTGGCTGTTCCAGGATGTGACCGAGAGCAAGCAGACCGAGCAGGAAGCGGCACTGCTGCGCTTCCGGACGAATCAGCTGCACCGGGCCGCGCGGGCCGCCGCCGAGTGCGAGGACCCCGCGGAGGGGGCGTCCGTCCACCTCGACTTCGCGCTGGCCGGATTCGCCGACCACGCGCTGATCGACCGGGTGGCCGGGGGTTCGGTGGCGGACGGCGAGGGTCCGGTCCGGCTCGTACGGGGGCCCGCGACGCCCTCCGGAGCGCCTGGCCCCAGCCTGCCCGCGGGCCGGGCCGGGCTGCCGGTGCGGTACTCCGACGGGCATCCGGCGCTGCAGTGCGTCGAGCGGATCGGTTCCGTACGGGCCAGTGCGGGGTCGACCGAGCCCGAGCGCATGCGCGACTGGGCCGTGGCCCGGCAGTGGCCCGCCGACTCGGTGCACGCCCTGTGCGTCGTGCTGCGCAGCCGGGGGCGGACGCTGGGCGTCGTCACGTTCCTGCGCGGTGCGAGCCGTACGCAGTTCGAGAGGTTCGACGCGACGTACGCGGAGGATGTCGCCGTCCGGATCGCGGCGGCGCTGGACCTGGCGGCAACCCTTCCGTGACGCCCCTGGGGGCTGCGCCCCCAGACCCCCGCATCGGCCTGAACGGCCTCGTCCTCAAACGCCGGACGGGCTGAAGCCCCAGGGGCGAAGCCCCGTCTCCTCAGGGGCGCGGGGAACTGCGCGACCGGCCACGGGCGACCCGCACCCGGCAGCGAACGGGGGCAGGGGCGAAGCCCCGCCCGTCAGGGGCGCGGGGAACTGCGCGATCAGCCACGAGCGACCCGCACCCGACGACGTGCCCGGTGCAGGGGCGCAGCCCCGCACTCAAGGCGCGCCCGCCGGCAGGCTAGCGCTGCCAGTAGAAGATCCGGTCCCCGTACTCCGCGAACACCCGGTCGTTCCACTCCAGCCCGCCTTCCACGTTCCCCGACCGCAGAAGCGGAGGTTCGAACCCGCGGTCCGCGAGGACACCCGCCGCCGTCGCCATGACGGACTGGAGGAGCGCCGAGGTCACGACCGTGGACGCGGACGCGAACGGCGCCGGAATGGTGTCGAGCGTGAGCTCCGCGTCACCGATCGCGATCTTCGAGTCGAGAACGACGTCGCAGTGGTCCTTGAGGTACGTCCCCGACGCGTGCCGGGACGCCGTCTCGGACGCGTACGCGACCGACGTGACCCCGATGACCCTGAGCCCGAGCGCACGGGCGCTCATCGCCATCTCGACGGGCAGCGCGTTGCGCCCGGAGAGGGAGATGACCACCAGGAGGTCCCCGGAGCGGGCGGGGCTGGAGCCGAGGACCGCGCTCGCGAGCCCGTCGACCCGTTCCAGCGCGGAGCCCAGCGTCGCGGGCATGACGTCGACGCCGACGGCGCCCGGCACGGCGAGCAGGTTCATCAGCGCGAGACTGCCCGCGCGGTAGACGAGGTCCTGCGCGGCCAGCGACGAGTGCCCGGCACCGAAGGCGAAGAGCCGCCCGCCGTCGGCGACCGTGTCGGCGATCATCGTCCCGGCGGCCTCGATCGACGCGGCCTCCTCGTCCCGTACCCGCTGCAGCAGGCCGATCGCGGCGTCGAAGAACTGCCCGGCCAGCTTGCTGTCGCTCATCGGCGAAGCCCCTTCCGCTGTCGTGTCGCGGATCACGTTGCGGTCTGGACCACTGCTGTGTCAATACGCTCCGCAGGGGCGACACTGGGTTACGAGGGTCCCTCTCCGCCCGGCCGGGTGCCGGGCCCGGCCGCATCGCGCAGGCACTCGTCACCACGTGGTTCCAACGGCGCGGCACGGTTGTCAGTGGGATGCGTCAGAATTGTCGCCAGGGCCAGCGCACACGCCGGTGAGCCACCCAGCCTCCGGCAGAGCTAATCGAGGGGCACGTATGTCCGGACTGATCGACACCACGGAGATGTATCTCCGCACCATCCTTGAGCTGGAGGAGGAAGGTGTGGTCCCCATGCGCGCCCGGATCGCCGAGCGGCTCGACCAGAGCGGGCCGACCGTCAGCCAGACCGTGGCGCGCATGGAGCGCGACGGTCTCGTGGCTGTCGCAAGCGACCGCCATCTGGAGCTCACGGAGGAGGGACGCCGGCTGGCCACGCGCGTGATGCGCAAGCACCGCCTCGCCGAGTGCCTGCTCGTCGACGTGATCGGCCTGGAGTGGGAGCAGGTGCACGCGGAGGCCTGCCGCTGGGAGCACGTGATGAGCGAGGCGGTCGAGCGCCGCGTGCTCGAACTGCTGCGGCACCCGACCGAGTCGCCGTACGGCAACCCGATCCCGGGCCTGGAGGAGCTGGGCGAGAAGGACGGGGCGGACCCCTTCCTGGACGCGGGCATGGTCTCGCTGGCCGACCTCGACCCCGGCCTCGACGGCAAGACGGTCGTCGTACGCCGCATCGGCGAGCCGATCCAGACGGACGCGCAGCTGATGTACACGCTGCGCCGGGCGGGCGTGCAGCCCGGTTCGGTCGTGAGCGTGACGGAGTCCGCGGGCGGGGTGCTCGTGGGCAGTGGCGGCGAAGCCGCGGAGCTGGAGTCGGACGTGGCGTCCCACGTGTTCGTGGCGAAGCGGTAGGAGCGAGAAGAGCTGAAGGACTACTGCCTGTCGACCGCTGTGCGCTGTGCGCACAGGCCCGTACGGGCAGCGGGGCCATCCTGGGGCCCGTCCCGGGCCGGTCGTGCGGTTCCCCGCGCGCCTGTCCGGGCGCCGTCGTGCGCGGCGGCGTACACCGGAGCGTGCCGGGAGGCGCGGCCCTGACCAGGGCCTCTCGCGGCCGGTTCTCCCCGGTCCGAAACACGCCGTCAACTCCCTTAACGGGGCCCTCAGTTGCCCCACCTCGGCGTTCCCGCAGAAACAGAGATTCACTGCGCGGAATCGCAGCGAACGGGCCGTTCCCATGCGAGGCTGTCGCGAAAGGCATATGACCTGAGGGCTCTGGACCGGGACGGCAGCGGGGCCGACGCGCGGTCGGGGAGGGGGCGCAAGGATGTGCCGCGGACGTGAGGAGGGCCTCGGCGCCCTGAGGCGCCGAGGCCTGTCCTCCCCTGTGCTGACCCGGAGCCCCGAGCTCCCAGGGTCATCCCCTTCGGACCGTTTTCCCCGAGCGGCCCGCCTCCCGTTGAAGATCTCCCCTCGGCGGCGGCGGTCAATCCTTGGTCGAGGTCACTCGAAGGAGGGGTGTTACCGCCGAGAAGCCCACTTTCGAATACGCATTCGATAGCGTATGGGTGACGGATCGACCACTGATTACGCAGGAACAACCAGCAGGAGCAGCGGCACGGCGAACGGTACGAGTGGACCGGCGGGCTTGTGCGGGACGAGCCGGCCGAGCGGATCAAGGGGGGTGCCAGCGTATGGTGCGGCGCATCGACGTGACCGGTGCGAGCGGAATACGCCTCGCTGCCTGGGAGTTCGCCGATCCTCCCAAGACCGATCCGGGCAGGGGCGGTGCGGGCACGGCGCGGGCCGGCGGGAGCGAGCAGACGCCCGGCGTGCTCTTACTCCACGGACTCATGGGCCGCGCCTCGCACTGGGCGTCCACCGCCCGCTGGCTCGCCGAGCGGCACCGGGCCGTGGCGCTCGACCAGCGGGGCCACGGACAGAGCGCGAAGCCGCCGGAGACGGAGTACACGCGAGGGGCGTACGTCGAGGACGCGGAGGCCGCGCTCGAAGAGCTGGGCCTCGCCCCGGCCGTCCTCATCGGGCACGCCATGGGCGCCCTGACGGCCTGGCAGCTCGCCGCCAGGCGGCCCGACCTGGTGCGCGGCCTGGTCATCTGCGACATGCGGGCCTCGGCGCTGGGGGCGGCCTCGCAGCGCGAGTGGGAGGAGTGGTTCAAGTCCTGGCCGGTCCCGTTCGCCACGCTCGCGGATGTCCGGAAGTGGTTCGGCGAGGACGATCCCTGGGTGGAGCGGCCGAACACCTCGCGCGGTGAGTTCTACGCGGAGGTGATGGCCGAGCACGAGGACGGGTGGCGGCCGGTCTTCGAGCCCGGGCAGATGCTCAAGTCGCGGGAGGCGTGGGTGTACGACGCGCACTGGGAGGAACTGGCGCAGGTGCGGTGTCCCACGCTGGTCGTCCGGGGGCTCGACGGGGAGTTGGGGCGGGCCGAGTCCCAGGAGATGGTTCGGGTGCTGCCCGATGGGCGGTATGCGGAGGTGGTCGATGCGGGGCATCTTGTCCACTACGACCAGCCGGAGGCTTGGCGGGCTGCGGTTGAGCCGTTCCTGGACGACGTGCTCCGGTAGGGGGCGGGGGGTGTGTCGTCCGGCTGCGGGCCCGGTGGGGGCTGGTCGCGCAGTTCCCCGCGCCCCTAAAAGACTGCGCCGTTCCCCGCGCCCCTGAAGACAAAAGATTGCGCCGTTCCCCGCGCCCCTGGGGGGAGGAGGAGGCTGTGCTGTTCGCCGCGGCGCTGTGGGGTGGGAGGTCGAAAAGATTGCGCCGTTCCCCGCGCCGCTAAGGGCAGGAAGCTGCGCCGTTCCTCGCGCCCCTGAGAGCGGTGGGGGTCAGCCCTTGCTTACTGCTGTCAGGATTTCTGGGAGGTGGCGGGAGGTTCGGGGGGCGGCCAGGCGGAGGCCGGACAGGGTGAGGAGGGTGCCGTAGGCCGTGCCCAGCGGGAGCAGGAGCCAGGTCCAGTTCTCGCCGTTGGACGTGACGTTCAGCCAGATGGTGAGGGCGATGACGGGCGCGCACAGCAGCGCCGCCGCGACCATGCCGCCGAAGATCGCGATCCAGGCCAGCCCCGCCTGCCCGGGAGCGACGTTCTTGTAGCCCTCCTGCGGGATCGAGTACGGGAAACGCGCCGAGGACCAGGCACCGGTCGCCAGCATCGCGCCGAGCAGCGCGAAGGAGAGCCCGAGCACCTCGGGCAGGGCCGCCCAGTCGCCGAGCAGCGCCGTCGTCAGGACGGTGACGAGAGCCGTGTACGGGAGAGTGATCAGGAGGAGGGCCAGCGCCCGGCCCCGCAGTTCGACGTACGCGTCCCTGGTCGAGGAGATCGTCATCGCGACCATCCAGAACGCGGACGTGTCCTGCCCGAACTGGTTGTACATCTGGATGCCGAGCATCCCCGCCGCGAAGCACGCGAAGTAGATCGAGCCGGTCCCCTGCAACGCGTTGAACACCGGCACGATCAGACCGATCGCGAGCGACGTCACCCACGCCGCCTTCGTCTTCGGATCCCGCCACACATACCGCAGGCTGCGTTCCATGACCGTGCCCGTGCGCCCCGCGGGCAGCAGCCGGCCGAGCCCGGAGGACCGCCCCGCCTTGTCCCGTACGGGCTCCGCGGCCTGCAGGGTCGAGCCGTCCGGCGAGGTCATCAGCCGGGTGAGGGTCCGCTGCCAGTAGCTCAGCAGCGCCGCGAGGGCCAGGCCGCTCAGGGCGAGCTGGGCGAGGGCGACGGCGTACGAGCCCTCGCTGACGGAGTCCACGGCGCCCAGCGCGGACGCGGGCGGCACCCAGCGCAGGACGTCCACCGCCGGGTCCAGCGTCGCCAGGCCCGACGAACCGAGCCGCTGCGCGCCGAAGTTGACGACCTGGGCGCCCACCGCGATCACCAGGCCGCTCAGTACGGCCAGGTCACGGCCCTTGCGGCTGGTCAGCAGACGCAGGTTGGCGGTCGCCACGGCCCGTGCGAGGGCCACGCAGACCAGCAGCGCGAGAACGATCGCGACGACGCCGGTGACGTACGCCGCCGCCCCGTGGGCCGTCGCGATCACCGAGCCGACGAGCAGGCACAGCGTGAACAGCGGCCCTATGCCGACGAGTGACGCCGCCAGGAGCGCCCGTACGAGAGGGCGGGGACGCAGCGGGAGCATCACCAGGCGGGTGGGGTCGAGGGTCTCGTCGCCGCCGGGGAAGAACAGCGGCATCACGGCCCAGCCGAGGGCCAGGACGGCCGTCAGCAGCACGGTGACGTTCAGCGCGTGCGGGTGGCCGCGCAGGGCGATCAGGCCGAGGAGCTGGAGTGCGGCGAAGAGGAGCACGACGACGAGCGAGGCCACGTACGCGGCCCTGCGCCCGGACGACTGCCGCAGACCGTTGCGCAGGAGGGACAGCTTCAGCCGTACGACGACGGAGGTGACCGAGTCGGCCTTCACCGGGCGCCGCCGCCCAGCCAGTCGAGGTCGGAACCGGTGGTGCGGCCGTTCGCGCCGACGAGTTCCAGGAAGGCCTCCTGGAGGGAGGGCGCGGCGCCGCGCACCTCGGCGAGGGGGCCGTGGGCGCGGATGCGGCCCGCGGCCATCACGGCGACCCAGTCGCAGAGCGACTCGACGAGCTCCATCACGTGGGAGGAGAAGACGACGGTGGCGCCGGAGGCGGTGTAGCGCTCCAGGACTCCGCGGATGGTCTGGGCGGAGACGGGGTCGACGCCCTCGAACGGCTCGTCCAGGAACAGCACTTCCGGATTGTGGAGCAGGGCCGCGGCCAGGCCGATCTTCTTGCGCATGCCGGTGGAGTAGTCGACGACCAGTTTGTGCTGGGCTCCTGCGAGGTCGAGGACGTCGAGGAGCTGGGTGGCGCGCTTGTCGACCTCCGCGCCGGGGAGGCCGCGCAGGCGGCCGGTGTAGGCGAGCAGTTCGCGGCCGGAGAGGCGTTCGAAGAGGCGCAGGCCCTCAGGGAGTACGCCGATGCGGGCCTTGACCTCTGTGGGGTCGCGCCACACGTCGTGACCTACGACCTCCACGGTGCCGTGGTCCGGGCGCAGCAGCCCGGTCACCATGGAGAGGGTGGTGGTCTTCCCCGCCCCGTTGGGGCCGACGAGGCCGATGAACTGGCCCGCGGGCAGCTCCAGATCGATCCCCGCGACGGCGATCTGCTCCCCGAACCGCTTCCAGAGCCCGTGTACACGCACCGCGACCGTCATGCTCGGCACGATACGTGGCGGGGGCGGATGTTGTTCGTACGTGCGGGCCGGTGGGGGTCGCCCGCGCAGTTCCCCGCGCCCCTGGGAGGTGGGGCCGCGCGTGGTCTGTACGTGCGGGCCCGGTGGGGGCTGATCGCGCAGTTCCCCGCGCCCCTTAAGGGGCAAAAGGCAGGGGCGCAGCCCCGTCTTTCAGGGGCGCGGGGAACTGCGCGGCCAGCCCCCACCGGGCCGCACGTAGCCCCAGGGGTGCTGGGAACGGCGCGGCCAGCCGCCGTGTACCCGCACGTAGTCCCAGGGGCGTGGGGAACGGCGTGGTGGGCGTCACCGACGGGCGTCGCGGCCGCACGCGTAGGACAGCGGGGAGATCAGTTCTTCCGCATCCGGCAACCACCGATTCGCAGGCGTAGGCCGGCAGGCCCACTGCACAGCCCCCCGCGCCCCGAACCGCGTGGGCGGCGCAGCCACATACGCGCCCTCCCCGAGCACGTTCAGGTCGAGGGACGCAAGCGGCCACCCCAGCTTCCGGACGAGCTCGGGCACCTTCGCCGCCGCCCCGGGAAGCACGAAGAACTGCATGCGCCGATCCGGCGTACACGTCACCGGCCCGAGCGTCAGCTCCATCCGCCGCATGCGCGCGAGCGCGAGAAAGCCCGCGGTCTCGGGCACGTCGAGCGCGTCGAACGTCCGCCCCGTCGGCAGCAGGATCGACGCCATGGGCTGCTTCGCCCACAGCCGGCGCGCGACGGTCACACTGCCCGTGGCGACCGTCGCCCAGTCCTCGCGCGCCGGGTGCGCGCCGGGCACCGCGCACGAAGGATCGCCGCACGAGCAGCACTGCACGCCCTCGACGGCCTCCAGCCAGGTGCCGGGGAACACGTCCCAATGGCGTTCCTCGGCATAGCGCGCGGCTGTGTCCTGCAGCGACTCGCCGCGCTGCTTCGGGATCTGGGCGGTCTCGGTGCCTGCGATCGTCTCTTCCACGCTGAACTCAACTCCCGCACCCATCAGGGGTTACGGGCCCTGCGCGCGCGGGGGAGGAGCACCGATCCCACGCGTGGGGCGCATGGATGCATCTGTGGGGGCGCGCATGGGAGGCGGCAGCGGGTGGTGGGTAGCCCTGTGTGGGGCGGGCAGCAGCCTTTACCCGGCAATCCTCGCATGTCTCGCATCTTCGGTATGTCCGCGGGGCATTGATCTTCGAGGCCGGACTTTTCGCTCCTCACCAGGGGGCGGGAGGGCCCGGTCACTGAGGGCTCATCAACTCGGTGCGCGTGGGCAGGCACCGCAGCCACAGGGGGTACGCCAATGGCCGCAAGGCCTCTCGTCGCGCGGCAGCCGAACGAACGACTGCAGGCGCTCATTCAGGAAGCGGGCTGTTCCAACGCCGGTCTGGCCCGCCGGGTCAACATGTGCGGCGCGGAACACGGTCTCGATCTGCGCTACGACAAAACGTCCGTGGCGCGCTGGCTGCGCGGACAGCAGCCACGCGGCAGGGCGCCCGCGATCATCGCCGAGGCGCTGGGCCGCAAGCTGGGCCGGACCGTCACGATCGACGAGATCGGCATGGCGAACGGCAAGAACCTCGCCTCCGGCGTGGGTCTGCAGTTCTCGCCGACGGTCCTCGGCGCGATCGAGCAGGTCTGTGAGCTGTGGCGCAGCGACGTGGGCCGCCGGGACTTCCTGTCCGGTTCGTCCGTCGCGGCCTCCGCGCTCGTCGAGCCGAGCCGGGACTGGCTGATCTCCTCGCCGGACGCGCAGGTCTCGCGCTCGGCCGGGCCACGGGTCGGGCAGTCCGACGTGGCGGCCGTGACCGCGATGACGCAGGCGCTCGTCGACCTCGACCACCAGTACGGCAGCGGGCATGTGCGCCCGGTCGTCGTGCACTACCTGAACAGCGTCGTCTCCGGGCTGCTGGCGGGTTCGTACCGGGAGGCGGTCGGGCGTGAACTCTTCGCGGCGGTCGCCCGGTTGACGGAACTCGCCGGGTACATGGCGATCGACACCGGGCAGCCGGGCCTCGCGCAGCGCTACTACATCCAGGCGCTGCGGCTCGCGCAGGCGGCGGGCGACCGTGGATACGGCGGATACGTGCTCGCCGCGTCCATGAGCCACCTGGCCGCACAGCTCGGAAACCCCCGGGAGATCGCCCAGTTGGCGCGGGCGGCGCAGGAGGGGGCGCGCGGGCGGGTCACACCGCGCGCGGAGTCGATGTTCCACGCCGCGGAGGCGCGGGGCCATGCCCTGCTGGGCGACGCGCGGTCGGCACAGTCGGCGTCCGGCCGGGCCGTGGCGGCGCTGGAGCAGGCCGATCCGGAGTCCGGGGACGACCCGCGCTGGATCGCGCACTTCGACGAGGCCTATCTCGCCGACGAGTTGGCGCACTGTCACCGTGACCTGGGGCAGGCCGAGGCGGCCGCGCGGCGCGCGCAGGAGTCCCTCGACGGGCACCCCGAGTCGCGGGCCCGCCGGCGCGCGATCGGGTACGTGCTCCTGGCGAGCGCGCAGGTCCAGCAGCGCGAGGTGGAGGAGGCCTGCCACACGGGTCTGCGCGCGGTCGAACTGCTGGGCACGCTGCGCTCCAACCGCGGCGCCGAGTACCTGGACGACCTCCAGCAGCGCCTGGAGCCGTACCGGGACGAGCCAGTGGTGCGGGAGTTCGGGGCGCGGATGGAGCTTCAGGCGGCGGCCTAGGTCCTGTCGTCGAATTCCCGACGTCCGCCCGGAGGGCTGGTCCGGGCGGGCGGGGCGTGAACGTGTGAGAAAAGAAGCACGCGTTGGGAAAGGAGGCGCAAAAAGGGGGCTCGAAGAGCTTTCCGGGGGCGGTTTGTCACTCACTGTCCCCGGTGGCGGGTGTCACGTCCCGTGCTGCGTGGCACCGGCTCCTGGGGACCCGGTAGCGTGAACCGACGATTCCGAAGGTCCCCCATTCGTAGGAGTCCCGGTGACGCACAACGGACAGGGCGACGAGCCCTCGGCGCGACCCGCGCGCGAAGGCATCGTGCTGCCGTCCGACGGCGGCGAGCCCCTCCTGCCGGGCCAGACCGGCGACCGCGCGGTCCCGGCGGGCGGTCAGGCCTGGGACCAGCCGTGGGGTCCGCGGTCCGCTCCGCAGACCGACGAGTGGGGCAGTGCGGGTGGCGCGGGCGGCACGGGTGGCGGGGCCGGTACCGGTGGCGCCGCTCAGGCGCCCGATACGCAGATATCCAGCTGGAGCGCCGGGCCGCAGGGTGCCGGTGGCCAGGGTGCGCCGGGTTCGGGCTGGGGCGCGTCCGGTGGTGGCGGGCAGGTCTCGCAGTACACCGAGCCGCCCGCCGGTCCGTACGGGGCGCAGGGCCAGGGCGGTCAGTGGGGAGCTGCCCCGCAGGCGCCCGGCGGCGCGATACCCCAGGCACAGCCGCAGCAGCAGTCACACCAGCAGCCTCAGCAACAGCAGCCTCAGCAGCAGTACGACGGCCGGACCGGTAACGGGTACGGCGTCTCGCAGACGCAGAATCCCGGCAGCTCCGGCTCCGGCTCGCACGGACAGGGCGGCTACGGCTACCCGGACGTCTCCGGAGTGGGTGCGGGCGCGTTGCCGCCCGCCGCCCCCATGGACGAGGGCGCGACCCAGTTCCTGCCGCCCGTCAGTGGTGCCGCTCCCATGGACGAGGGCGCCACGCAGTTCCTTCCGCCGGTCGGGCCCGGGGCGTTGCCCCCGGAGATGCCCGCGGCGGGTGCGGCAGGCGCGGGTACGGCTCCCGGTGACTCCACGCAGTACCTCGGGCGGGTTCCGTCGGACGGTCCCGGGCCGCTGCCCGCCGCCGCCGATCCTGACGCCCAGCCCACACAGTTTATGGCGCCGGTGCCCTCGCAGCCCGGTGCGGCCGGCTTCGGGGTGCGGCCGGGCGGGCCCGGCCAGGGCCAGGGACAAGGGCCTGGGCCGGAGGACCGGCAGCAGCCGCCCGCCGAGTTCGACAATCTCTTCCGGGCCGACGGCGGAGGCGCCACGCAGCAGCTGCCGCCGGTCGACCAGCCGCGGGGGCGGCGGGGCAGACAACCGGGCGGTGCCTCGCCCGAGTTCGGTGCTCCGGCCGGTTTCGGTACGCCCGGCGGCTTCGGCGCCTCCAGCGGCGCCGGTGCGCCCGCGGGCCCCGAGGGTCCCGGCGGGCGTGGCGCACGCCGGGTCGCGGCGGACGGTGACCACGGCCGTGGTGGCCGGTCCCGGTCGCGCGTTCCCCTCATCGCCGCCGTCGGCGTGGGCATCGCCGTGCTCGGCATCGGCGCGGGCGCCCTGCTCAGCGGTGGCGGGGGCGAGGAGGACAAGGGCGACGAGAACACCACGGTCGCGGCGACCGCGCCGGCCACCGACGGCTCGGGCTCGTCCTCTGCGGGGCCGGAGGAGAAGCAGGCCGTGGCCCTGGACAAGCTCCTGGCGGACAGCGGCAACAGCCGTGACTCGGTGGTCAAGGCCGTCGACAACGTACGCAAGTGCACCAACCTCGGCCAGGCGGCCTCCGATCTGCGCAACGCCGCCGAGCAGCGCAACGGGCTGGTCACGCGTCTCGCGGAGCTGTCCGTGGACAAGCTGGAGAACCACGCGCAGCTGACCGCCGCGCTCAAGAGCGCGTGGAAGGCCTCCGCCGCGGCGGACACCCACTACGCCGCGTGGGCGGACCAGGCCGCGGGCAAGAAGGGCTGCAACAAGGGGCAGGCCCGGTCCACGGGGCAGACCGCCGCGGGCAACCGCGAGAGCGGCACCGCGACCACGCAGAAGGCCAAGGCCGCGAAGCTGTGGAACTCCATCGCGCAGACCTATGGGCTCACGGAGCGGCAGCCGGGGCAGCTTTGATTCGTCCGGCCGGTTCGATCTCGGTACCGGATTGATCTAGGTACCGGTTCTATCCGGGGATCGGTTTGCTCTAGGGCCGGTTCGATCTAGGGATCGGTTTGATCGAGGGGACGGTTCGATCAGGGGGGCGGTCACGATGTCTGGGTTGTTTCCAGGACCTCTGAGACGTTCACGAAACCCTTTCGCTCCGTGACCAGCTTGCCCTTGCGCACCACCTGGAAGGTCACGTCCGCGTTGACCAGCCGCGCGAAGCCGCTCGCCGCGATCAGGTCCTGGAAGCTCCAGTTCAGGGTCGGGGTGAGCCCGCCCGTGTCGACCTTCAGTCCGTCGTCCAGCGTGCGCCTGATCGACCGCGCGGTCACGTCGCCGTCGCCCAGCGACTCGATGGCCTTCTTCAGGACGGTGTACGCGATCCAGGTCGTCTGCACGCCGGGATCGGAGGCGTCGATCCGGTTGTCGCCGAACGCCTCCTTCTGGATGACCTTGCGCATCGGACTCCACCGCTTGTCGCTCGACGCGGGGTACCAGCCGGTGACGTACGAGCCCTCGTACATGTTTCCCGTCGCGTCGATCATCGACTGGTCGATGCTGCCCAGCACGGAGGCCGTCCGGACCGTCGGGAAGTCCTCGCGGGTCCGCCGGAACGAGTCCATGAAGGTGTCGGTGCGGTCGCCGAGAGCGGGGATCACGCAGCCCTCCTTCTGCGGGTCCTTCGTGACCCGCTCCAGGGCCCGCTGCGCGTGTCCCGAGAACTCCGTGGCGTCCTCGGCGGCCCGCTGGTCGACGGAGGCGCGGTGGCCGCCCGAGGTCAGCCCCGAGTCCAGGAGGACGGGCAGTTCGTCGCCCGCGATCGTGTCGGGGCGGACGAGTGTCACCGGGCCGCAGGAACCGGCCAGCTGCTGGCCCAGGCCGACCAGCAGGGACGGCTGGCCGCCGTTCACCGGGTACGAGAGCGGGCTCGTGAACTCGTCGTCCGTGACACCGTATCCGCCGAGGTACGGGATGCCGGCCGCCTCCAGCGGAGCGAGGAAGGAGCGGGCGTGCTGGCTGTACGAACCGACGACCGCGACGACGTTCTCCGCGGCGGCGCGGCGGGCGCAGCTCGCGGCCGACACGGTGTCGTTGTGGTCGTTGCAGGTGAGGACCTTGAGCTTGCGGCCGTTGATGCCGCCTTGGGAGTTGACCCAGCGTGCGTACGCCTTGGCCAGGGCGGGCATTCCCGGCTTGTTGGTTGTTTTCGTCTTCTCCGGGGCCCACGTCATGACGGTGATCGTGTCGTCCCCGGAACCCCCTGTGACACCGGGGACGACACCGCAACCGACTGCCGTCGACAGACACACCGCCAGCGCGCCCGCCGACAGCACTCTCGCCTTGGCCACGGGGAGGCGCAGGCGGGGGCGGAGGTGCAGGACGGGGAGGAAGCTGCGGGTGCGTCGCCGGCCGGTCATGGTTACGCACGATTCCGTCACACCGCTACGGCCGGTGTGACCCTTGGTCAACGCACGGTGACGTCCGGGTGAACACCGGGGTGCGGGGCGGGCCGGTTCGGCGGGAACGTACGATCGGTGACCGTGCAAGGTTCGGAGAACTCTTCCCGTCGCGGGCGTCGCTCATCCACCATGGGCGGCATGCCACTGAACGATATGCCGTGGTGGCGCTGGCGCAGCAATGTGCGCTCCGCGCTGCACATGCTTTCCGACACCGAGTTCCAGCGGGGGATATGGCTCGCGGGGGTCGACGGGTACGGGGATGTGACCGACGCCGTCTATCGCCTTGTCGAGGACACCTGGCTGGACAACTGGTCCGCCGAGAAATACGTGGGGACGATCTTCCGGGACTCCCAGGAGGCGGCGCTGGTCGACTCCGCGGTGTTGCGGGTGCTGCGGATCATGCATCAGGTGGGGCCTGATGCGGCTGTCTCCGTGTATCTCGAACATGCCGGGTGGGCCGATGCGGTTCGGGCTGCGCGGGATGCGCATGTGCGGATGGCTGTGAGCGACGGGGAGGATCCGGACGTTCCGCCCCGCACGCTGGAGGTACTGCAGATCATGACCCGCTCCGCCTGACCCTTCGTCCCACGCGCGCCTCCGGTGGGGGCTGAGCGCGCAGTTCCCCGCGCCCCTAAAAGCGGGGCTCCGCCCCAGCTGTGCCCCTAACTGATCGTTTCAGAATGATGTTCGGAGGCGGCGCAAGCAGATGATGCTGCAGGCGAGTTGGAGCAGGCCGAGGTGGAGGTCGGCCCGTATCTCG